>DASZYA010000012.1:0-51891 GCA_035545675.1 Patescibacteria group bacterium | reverse complement strand
AATCAGAAGTTAATGATTTTAAGAAGCCAAAAAATGGAATTATTATTCCTATCTCAAACCTGAAACAAGAATTAGAAGGTAATCTTTACCAGCTCGGATTAAATGATACAGAGTCTAAAGAATTTGTTGATTTCTGGCTACCAAAATTAAAAGCTTTAAATTCAAAGTACATACTCTTTTCGATCATTGAGAAAAATGCAAAAGAAGAAATCGATAAGGTTCTGATTAATCCAGAACCCGACACAAGAATTGAATTTATCGCCTACTTTAAACCCTTAAACTCGTCTATTAATATTGAGACTCTCAATCTCCCTAAACGACCTGAAAGAATTGGCTTCACTGCTGTTGAATGGGGAGGAGTTATAGATAACAATAAAGTTTTTAAGTTAGAGTAATTGAAGGCTTCCCACCATACTATCAAAAGCATCTTCTAAATCTGAATCTGTGGTAGCAGATCTATAAGTAAGCAGAATTCTATAAGTCTTATTGTTCTGGCTAAATAATATTGCCTTTTCGCGAATCATATTTGGCCCACCACCTACTGATCCTGCAAATTTATAAGTTATCCCATCACCATTATCAACTCTCTCTTCTTTATAACCAAGAGCCCTAAGAGCATTCACGAGCTGAGTTAGTGGAGTTGTAGCAGTATCATATGTATCTATCTCAATGGTTTGATTAGCCCCATTCGTAAAACTTACAGCTTCCCCTCCTCCGTTTATTGCAGACTCCGTAGGAGTAAAACCGTTTGGATAACTAATTTGCATAGCGCCATTTGTAAATTTCTCCGACAATACTTGTTGCCCTCCTGGCAGATTAGGGTTAGACCTAAATGTATCCGGAGCTCCTGTTGTAGTAGGCGCTGTAGGATTTTTGTCTGCTTGATTTGAATTTGATAGTTGATTTGAGCTGCCTGACTGATTTTGATTGCTAGCTTTCTTATTCATACCTAAAAAAGATAAGACAACAAAAACGAGCATGAATATTCCCAAAATACCCATTACTATGGCTATTTTTTGCCAACCAAATTTATTTACAAAATCTTCCATACGTATAGTATAAAGTATTTTGTTTTTTAATTGGAAATATTTGAAGTTACAACAAGTTTTAAAATATACTAAATAGATGAGAGGTAAAATAAAACAAAGAGGACAAGCAATGATTGCGCTAATTTTGGCAATCATAATTGTTGGGTCTATCTTTATGACAGGTGGGATCAAAAAACATGTAGATCAGCAGGTAGGAGAGCCTTTTGAGGCTCAAATCACAGGACTTCCAGATCAAACCAGCGGCAACAATCTCCAACTTAAGACTTTTACTTTTATATCCCCCACACCTGGCACCACTCCACTTCCCCATCCAGGGGTCGGAATAGACTGTAAGCCTGGGCAGCTAGGTGTATCTTCAACTAATTTACCAAGCTGTGGGATAGGTATATTTACATCAGTTCCACAGGGAGCCGATGCTGGAACGTGCTGCGTAGAAGATGGGGCCGTAAATGATCCTAATCAATGCTGTAGTGGCGTACAGGTTTTCCAACAGTGCGCAATCTCAAATTATTGGTGTGATGCAAAACCAGTTATTTATTTGTATCCAGACACACCTACAAAAGTGAATGTAAAAGTTACAATTCCAGGCAAAATTACAGTAAGTATTCCAGAATATAAAAATGAGTGGGAAAATGTCTTAGCAGACCCAGATGGAAAATTATCCTATCAAGGCAAAACCTACCCATATCTATTTTATGAAACCATGCAAGATAAAGCTAATTCCCCAACATACGGAGCTTTTGTTTTAAAAAAAGATTTAAGAAATGAGCTTATCAAAATCACAAGCGCGTTGGGATTGAATAAATCCGAACAAAAAGATTTCCTATCTTATTGGATTCCAAGACTTAACGAAGTCAACAAAAAATATATCTTAGTTTCATACTTTGCCCCTGACAAAAAGGATAGCGTTGATAAAGTTGATATAGATCCAAAACCTGACACTTTCATACAATTCATTATGTACTACAAAGGTGTTGATAAGCCCTACTCTCTACCAAAACTTACACTTCCAAATAGAGTTCAGGAAAGAATTGGATTTACTGCTGTTGAATGGGGAGGGATACTCGAGGATTAATTATTTGAATTTTAGAGTATCAAGAGTTTTATTAATCGCCTCAAGACTATTTGCCTGATTACCATCCAAGTAATAAGCATAATCAATTAAATATCTATATCCATTGTTATCAAAAATCAGAAAAGTCTTATTTGCTTTTAGCTCCTGTCCAGTATTAGTTTTGAATGTAAAAGGTAATACCCCGGTTAGCCTATCTACATTTACACCGTGGAAATTCACTGTATCATGATTTAAGCCCGCAGAAGATAAATTATTAATCATATCTTGAATACTTACGGTACTACTTGTTATCGGAGTTACTTGAATATCAACCCTAGGAAAATCCTCACTACCATTTGCTGCCGGATATGTAAAATGAGTTAAATTTCCTCCGCCAACAACCGCCTGATTTTTTGTTTCCCAACTAGATGGATAACTAATAGTGTAATTTTTACTCTTATCGTAAGGCGTTAAAACAAGAATCGTACTACTAAAAGGCGCCACACCAGGAGTAACGGGAATCGTTGGAATTATTATATTTTGTCCATTTGGAGTACTAGTTGGATTATTATTGTTTGCATTGGGATTGCCTCCATTATTACTTTGATTATTATTCCCATTGTCTAATAAGGCACTGTTATTTGTGTTTTTGTTCTGATTTTGTTTTGAATTTTTACTCGCTTCTTGACCATCATAAATGAAGGAAAAGACTACAAAAAGTATAAATAAAATTGCAATTACTATTCCAATTACTGCTACCTTTTGCCAACCTAATTTATTCCCTAAATCTTCCACACAATTAGTATAGAGCCTGCCCGCCATGCTTCGCAAGGCGATGCACGAGTATTCGATATAAATTGTCTTATTGTTTTCGCTATCCGATTGTTAATATAATAACCCCATGAATTCTCTTCAAAAAACAGACCCTAAAATAGCAGAATTAATTCACCAAGAAGAAATAAGACAGCGTGATGTTCTAGAAATGATTCCTTCAGAAAACTACACATCAAAGGCAGTATTAGAGGCACTCGGTTCGGTTCTTAATAACAAATACTCAGAGGGTTTCCCAAAGAAAAGATATTATCAGGGAAACAAGATTGCGGATGAGGTAGAAATTCTAGCGGCAGATCGCGCTAAGGAAATTTTTGGAGTACCTTATGCAAACATGCAAGCCTTGTCCGGATCTCCAGCAAATACCGCAATATATTTTGCACTTCTCAAAAACGGGGACAAGATGATGGGTCTTGATATTGCATCCGGTGGGCACATAACTCATGGAAATGAATTGGGAATAACAGGACGTCTCTTTAAAACCGTCCACTATAGTCTAGGAAAAGATAATTTATTGGATTACGACGCAATTGAAGAACAAGTTAAAAAAGAAAAACCAGATCTTTTGATTTGTGGATTTACAGCCTACCCTAGAATTATAGATTTTAAAAGATTTGGTGAAATTGCAGATTCCGTTGGTGCATACCTTATGGCTGACATATCTCATATTACTGGATTAATAATTGGCGGGGTCCACCCAAGTCCCGTGCCATACACTCACATAATTATGACAACCACGCACAAAACTCTCAGAGGCCCAAGAGGCGCTATTATTATGGTTACAGATAAGGGTTTAGCAAAGAACCCCGATATGCCTAAAAAACTAGAATCAGCTATCATTCCTGGCCTACAAGGTGGTCCACATGACAATCAAACTGCTGCAATTGCAGTAGCACTTCTTGAAGCTTCAAAGCCAGAATTCAAAACCTATGCTGAGCAAATTGTAAAAAATGCAAAGGCGCTTGCAGAAAACTTATCAAAAAATGGAATTGAGCTAGTCTCTGGCGGAACAGATAATCATCTGCTTTTAATAGATCTCAGAAACAAAAGCGTAAATGGTGCCGTTGGTGCATTTGCCCTAGAAGTTGCAAATATTGTTACAAACAAAAACGGAGTTCCAGGAGACACTATGCCACCATTCTACCCATCTGGAATTAGACTTGGAACGCCAGCAATCACGACTCGTGGATTAAAAGAAGCGGACATGGAAAAAGTTGCGAACTGGATTACCAGAGTCATTGAAGCAGTTAAAGATAAAAAATTACCTGAGAATAAAGAAGAAAGAACAAAATATTTTAGAGAGCTAAAAAAAGAATTAGCAACAGATAAAACACTACTCACAATTGGAGAAGAAGTAAAAGAATTTGCCTCAAAACTCCCTCTACCCTAGGAAAAATAATATCTGCTTTTCTTACAATTCAAAATTTGGTATAATTCGGTGCACCAAACAAAACTATGATAAACGGTGAAGGAGTATCAGTAAATGGAGCAGCAGGTTTTTCTGCAGATGCACAAAGACGCGCAAGCGGTCTCTCTCTTCCCGATGGTGTATCCGCAAATTTATTGATAACCCCCACAGAAAGAGAAATCTTCAAGAATATTAATATAACCCTGGTTGGATTACCAGGAACAGGAAAATCTACCGTCGGAAAAGAAATGGCTGCATTAACAGGAATGAGATATGTTGATACAGATTCACTTGTTGAAGAACATGTAGGAATGCCTGTAGGCAAATATATTGACAAGGTTGGTAGACCTGCATTCTATGTTCTACAAGATTCTCTTCTTAAGACCACCTTACTATCTGGAACGGGTAAAGTGATCGGCACAGGCGGTGCAACGGTTGAAGAAGATAGACCAGATAATCTTGGAATCATGCAAATGAATAGTGCAATGGTATATTTGTACTCCAAGCTTGATACATTAGTTGAGAGAATCATGACTGACGACACCTACAGACCAGGATTATCCCATGATGTAAACTTGATAGATGGGGTAGAAGTTTTAATTAGGAGATCACCCGAACAAGTTCGCGCAGAATTAATAAATAGGTATAACCGTAGACACAAAGCCTGGGAAACTGCCCCAATTAAGAGAAGCACCGACGGACAAAATCCAAATCAAATAGCAGAGGGTACAACTAAGGACGTGCTCAAATACGTGAGAAGAACTTCTCAAATCGCAACTCGCTTTCAAGGACCACAACGTTTGATCGGTAATGCATAAATAAAACTGTTGACTTATTCTAACAATAGCTATAGAATGACCCCGAATACCACATTATGGCAAATAAAAACGTCCACAAAAAAACAAATATTGTCCTCATAGGTTTTATGGGCAGCGGTAAAACCGTTCTAGCAGAGATGTTGGCTAAGAAGCTCAAAATGGAATTCGTAGAAATGAATGATTTGGTCCTCAAAAAATCGGGTCGCAAGTCCATAAATGATATATTCGATAAAGATGGAGAACCCCATTTTAGAGAACTTGAGATAGAAGTTGCAAAAGATCTCAGAAAAATAGATCATTCAGTTATTGCGGCGGGGGGAGGAATAATAGTTAACAAACTTGTTGTAGACTATCTAAGAGAAAATGGATACATAATTTATCTTCGCGTTGGATTTAATGAAGCAAAGAAAAGATTAAGAAACTTTCATGACAGACCAAACTTTCGTGATCCAAGATATGCAAGAAGACTTTATAACTTCCGCAAAACGCTATATCGTGCGTATGCAGATGATTATGTGAGAACAGATAAGAAAACTCTGGAAGAAGTTGCAGATGAAATTATAGAGCTCATAAAAGACGACGAATAAATCCCCCCAGTTGACCCCATTACAAATTAAGACATTGACAAACCATATGCTTTTATTGCAATAATTATTTATGGCAAGTTTTTCACAATCAGCAGCAATTTCGTACGGTTGGAAGACAACAATGAAGAATCTTAAATTCTTTGTGGTTCTTCTATTAATAATGTTTGCTGTCAACGTTATCCCTAGCAATCTTGCTCGCGTTTTTGATAACAACAACTCTCCTTTAATTGGCTTTATACTTGCCCTGATTGGATGGATTTTACAGTTTGCAGTATCCCTTGGAGTTATTGGTGTAGCTCTTAAAGTTTACGACAGAAAGAAAGTACAATACTCTAATCTTTTTGACTACATTCATCTTATAATCCCATATGTTGTAGCGGGTTTTATATATGGCGTGATCGTTCTAGTTGGATTAATTCTTTTGATAGTTCCAGGAATCATTTGGGGAATCAAATATAGGTACTTTGTTTACTTTATGGTAGATAAAAACAAAGGACCAATTGATGCCCTCAAGGCAAGTGCCAAGATTACAAAAGGTCAAAAATGGAACTTATTCTTACTTGGACTAATGCTTTTGGGACTTAATGTTCTTGGAGCACTTGCTCTATTAGTAGGACTATTTGTCACCATTCCAGCAACAATCATGGCAGAAGCCTACGTCTTCCGAAAACTCTCCAACACCGGTAAATAATAACCAATTATCAAACTCCAATTGATCAAACAATTTATTAATGCTTAAATAAAAAAATGAGCAATGCTGGATTTGATCTAGAAGAAAGAACCGCAATATTCGCAGAAAATTCAAGGAACTATTTCAATAAGCTACCTAAGACGCTTTCAAATCTGAAATACTGCGATCAAGGAATAAGATCATCCGGATCGGTTGCAGCAAACTATATTGAAGCGAATGAAGCATTATCTAAGAAAGATTTTTATATGAGAATAAAAATTTGTAAGAAGGAAGCCAAGGAAAGTAGGCTTTGGTTTAGGCTCTCACAACCTTCTCTAGATCTCGACTCAGAGAAAGAGAAATTAATAAATGAATCAACAGAATTTATAAAAATTTTTTCTGCAATTGTTAAAAGTAGTAATTAATCATTTTTCAATTGGTTTGAAAATTGATTAATTGGTTATTGATAAATTATCTTTCCAGCGTTAGATACTCATATTCAAGGCCGTCATCTTCATGTTTTTCGCTAGATATTACATTCTTAAATTCTGAATAATCTGGAAAGAAAACATCTGCCATAGGAGCGGCAGAATTAATTTTTGTGAGATAAATTCTATTAACCATAGGGAGTGATTGCTCAAATATTTGAGCGCCTCCAAAGATAAATATTTCACTTTGCCCACCGAAGCCTTGGCGTAGGCGGGTCTCCTCCACTTCTTTTGCCTTGGCGATTGCCTCATCAATTGATGACACAACCACTCCACCTTCTACTTTGTAATTTGCATCACGAGTAATAATAATATTTGTCCTTCCAGGCAAAACCCTACCAATAGATTCATAGGTTTTTCTTCCCATAACTAATGGGTGACCCATTGTAAGGTCCTTAAGCCTCTTTAGATCATTTGGGATTCTCCAAATAAGATCATTTCCATGACCAAGCTCATTATTTACTCCAACTGCTGCGATGATAGAAATCATAATTAGTATTAAGTATAAAGTATCAAGTATTAAGTATTTTTGTTAACTTAGTGGTTAAGTCTTCTGGGGAACTATATTCAACTACTTCTTTTGAAATCATCTTCAGGGAGGAGGAAATTTTGGATCCACTTTTACAGACACTTATTATTGGAATATCCATCATACTTGCCCATCCAAGTTCGATTCCCTGCCCAGTTCCCGGATAAGAGGCTTCTGCTAAAACTAAGTCACACCCTTTATTTTCAAATAAGCTTTTAACATCAAATGGCTCATCTGATTCTAAATGAGGAAAAATAAATTCAGCATTAATAGCAGAATTCTTAAGGACATCGTAAAGTTCAATTTTAAAATCAAATGACCTCGAATGACTTACGTAAATTTTCATTTATTTATTTAATGAGGCATTAACTGCGTTGATAGTATTGGGTAGTAGTTGCCCTTTCTCTTCTAGATCTCCGAGAGTATCTATATCAACCCATTCAGGAGTTGTGTGGCCGTCGCGACTTCCTAAGTCTCCACTCCATTTAGAAACTCTAAAAACTTTCCAACCAAAATTTACGATACTTCCATCTTTTCTTGGAATCTTTGCTTGATAATAATTACCTTCAAATTCCGAAAGATCAGATACATCTGCTTTTAAGCCGCTCTCTTCTTCTAGTTCACGACGAGCAGCTTCAATTTCCGTCTCTCCCTCTTCAACTCTTCCGGATGGCAGACCGTAAACGCCAGTAATATGATCTGCTCCATCTTCATGGCGAACAAGAAGTACAAAATTATTATCTATTACAAGAGCTGCTGCACTTGGAGTTATATTATCCATCTCTTTATTTACCTTTTTTTGACTTTCCATTCTTCTTTCCTTCGTATAATCCTCCAGCAACTGTTAACTCTGCTTTGATTGGAGGGTAAGGATCGTATTCTATTAATTCTACCATTTCTGGCTTAAAGTCTGATAGCTTATTGAGCTTTCCATTGATTCTGACTTTTGGAAATGGTCTCGGTTTTCTTTTAAGTTGTTCTTTGAACTGAGTTATATGATTTTCATAAATGTGAACATCTCCATACATGTGAATAAACTCCCCTGGCTCAAGTTTTAAAATTTTTGCCAAAACTACAGTTAGCAATGCGTAGCTGGCAATGTTAAATGGAACTCCTAAAAATAAATCACAAGATCTTTGATAAAGAATCAGAGACAATTTTCCATCACGATTACTTACTTGATACATGTTGTGGCAAATTGGAAAACGAGAGGCATCTTCTGGGTCAGCCATTCCATACAGGTATTCTGGATTCCAAGAATTAACAATTGCATTGTGCGCATTTGGATCTGCTTTTAACTCATCTACTACCCACTGCAATTGATCAATAGTTTTTCCCTTCTTTCTTGTTGGCCAAGCTCTCCACATTTCTCCATATATACGAGGCAACTCTCCCCACTTTGCAGCAAATTTTGAATCCGTACGAATCTTTTCAATAAACTCTTCTTTTGTAAGTTTTGACTTTTGAGTTTTGACTTTTGAGTTGTATATCTTGTATGGGTAATCATCCCAAATGTGAACATTACGGTCTACTAGATACTTGATATTTGTTTGTCCTGAAAAAAACCAATAAAGCTCCTCTACCACACCTTTCCAATAAACCTTCTTGGTAGTAAGGAGCGGAAAGCTGTTTGAAAGATCGTAGCGAGCCATTTTTCCAAAGAGACTTCTTGTTACAACTCCTGTTCCGCGATCACGCTGATCAAATCCATCCTTAAGAATCTCTTTTGCTAAATCGAGGTACTGATATTCTTGATGCCGATTTTTATTCATAAAAATATAGTATTAAGTATTAGGTAGTATGCATAAAGTATTTCGAAATTTATACCTAATACTTGCTACTTAATACATTATACTTACTAAACCTGTTTTTCTAGCTTTTTGGCGTTGACTCTGCCACCTTGCCATTGTCCCCTATACATGTTTCCTCCACCAGCTACTTCTTCAAACTGCACATGAATAATACGCGCTCCCATTTCAATTGTTACCGGAATCGGACCTTCATTCTTTAGTCCAAAAGTTAGTCCTCCACAATATCCTGGTGGAATATTTCCAGTTCTAATAAATATTCCGCTTCTAAAAGTTGTTGATCTTGGCTTCATATTAGCTGTTAGATTCTCCGGCATATTTACTGATTCAATAGTTTTTACAAGATAAAAATCTCCTGGTTTTATGGTAAATTCACGGGTCTCTCCCTCTTTGTATTCTGCGACTAGCTTTACATCTGCTGTTTTTCTGTGAGTCTCTCCCAAAAAAGCATCTCCACTTATTTCATATATTTCTGCAACACGGAGATCAAAACCTGCACCCTCTGGATTTGTGAGTTCACGCTCTGAAAGATTTTCTACGAGTTTTATTTCTTTAACGAGTTTTAAGAGTTCCTTTGGTCCCAATATCATGTTGATAAATACTAAACAAACAAAAGCTTTTTTTCAACCCTTATTTGTTGAGGAGTTTTACTTTTTCTGCAATATCACGAGTAACTTCTGCTTCATCCTTACCACCCTCCACAACTGTAAATTCAGATGGAAATTTGGTAACAATTAAATCATATATCGCCTTTACCTTCTCTACCATTTCTTTATTTTCATAAATCTCCCCTTCTCCTTTTTTGGAGAGCCTATCAACCGCAATATCAGAATCTATATCAAGCAAAACCGTAACATCCGGAACTACAAACTGGTGATAAAAAGAAAGTATTGAATAGGCAACAAGCATCTGGTCAAAGTTCTCATCTCTTTTTCCCTCAACCATTTCCTTATCAAGGATTCCATAGGCAAGAGTTGACCAAAAACACCTATCAGAAATAACAACTTTACCCGCTTTAAGTGAAGGGATTACAAGATCTTCCTGATGGATTCCTCTATCTGCAGAAAATATATATTGGTTATATTTAGATGGAATTTTTACTTCTCCTTTTAAAATTCTATTTACTAAACTTCCAATCTCTCCAGTTCTGGTGGGCTCAGCAGTAACAACAACCTCTCTTCCCTGCTCGCGGAAATACTTTGCCATATCCTCAGCTTGAGTTGTTTTTCCAGCTCCATCGATACCTTCCAAAGCTATATATAATCCAGTATACGGATTCTTATTGAGCTCTATTTCAAAATCTACTTTATATTTCATTTCTTTTCTTTATCAATTCTAGATTCTTCTGGAGCAACTTGTCCAACATACTTTGCACTCTTCTTCTTATAATAAGGGACGTCTGCCGGACTTGTCATCTGAGTAAAAGATAGAGCGCAAATTCTCATTCCAGGATGAAGAGCTACAGCCATTTTACCCATATTAGCAAGTTCCAGTGTAATTTTCCCTTTAAATCCACACTCAATGGATGCTGCCGTAGAATGCACTATTATTCCAAGTCTTCCAATACTAGATCTTCCCTCAAGACTTCCCACTAAATCATCCGGAATTTCAACATATTCCACTGTTGTACCTAAGACAAAATCTCCGGGCTGGATAATAAACGGCTCATCATCTTTCTTTTTTACTTCGCGAGTGATTTCTTCTCCAATATTTTTGCGGTATGGATCAATATAAGCATATTTTGAGTGATCAAAAATCCTAAATGTATTACCGAGTCTAAGATCTATGGAATTTGAACCAAGTTGCGTTGAAGTATCAATTGAGGGCTTAATAACAATTCTCTTGTCTTTAATTGCTTTTTTAATATCGCGGTCTGACAAAACCATAAGGCATTATACAATTGACAGACAACAATTGACAACGGACATACTAAAAAATCCTCTATATAAATGAGAATGCTACGTTGACAAAAATATACCAATTCCCTATTCTAAATCTAGGTCCCTTTTATCAAAAAGGTTGTTACCTTATATGGATAGTATCAATCGAGGTATAGGTTTTATTTTCTCATCTTATAAACGCACTGCGGCTTTCTTAATTATTGGAGCTCTAGCTTTATCTATCCCCGTAACACTAAGCTTTCTAAGCAACAGGCAGGACGTAAGACAACGTGCTTCAGAAGTCTGCTCAAGCGTTGCCGCGGACATAGTACTAGTTATTGATAAATCAACAAGCATGAATGATAGGACCTCAAGTACTGATCAAACCACTCTTATTTCAAAGGCAAAACAAGCTGCTTCTCAATTTGTAGATACAGTTGCACAGAACAATCAAAACAAAATTGGCCTTGTATCTTATTCTTCCCAAACCAATACAACCACAGACAGCGCTCTTTCGTCTGACTTTTCTGGTACTAAAACAAAAATAAACGCAATAAATGCAAATGGAGAAACCTGTACCCAATGTGGAATAAAAAATGCAAATCAGGAGATTACTGCTCACAAAAGATCTGGCTTTAAGAATGCGGTGATCTTACTAACTGATGGTAGAGCAAATTCTTATATTGGCGGAACAGGTTTTAATAATACAACCCAGGCAGAAGCAGCAGCCCTACAAGAGGCAAAGAATGGTGCTCAGGCAAATGGAACAGTCTACTTTACGATTGGTCTTGGAAGCCAAGTAAATGCTAGCTTCTTGCAGCAAATCGCAACAACAACGGGTGGTAAATACTTTTATGCACCGACTGCCAATGATCTTGCCTCAATCTATCAACAAATAAGCCAAATTGTTGGAAAAGGATCACTGAGTGGATATGTTTACAATGATGTTAATGGTAACGGCGTACAAGATACCAATGAGGAAAAACTATCAGGATGGAATATTCAAACTTTCCTTCAAGATCCGAATCAACCAGCAGCTGCAACCGGAACAGGAAATGCAACAACAGATTCAACGGGAGGATTTAGCGTTACGGGTCTTTGTGACGGATTGTACACTATAAAAGCAGACTTAAAAACCGGCTGGACCTTTGTTCAACCACAAGGAGATGGATATAAAAATATTGCCATTACAAATGGAGCAAATATTACAGATAAAAATTTTGGTGTCACCCAAACAAGCAACATAACCCCAACTGCTGGTCCTACAGCAACACCCACTGCTACTATCACCCCACAAAATACAACAGTAAGCCTTGATCTATCTCTTATTGGAATTGGAGCTCCAAGTAGTGACTCTGCTCGTCTAGGAATAAACAGCAGTCCACAAAGACCCACAAGATTAGTACAAGTTCAAATCTACAATGCTCAAAATCAATTGGTTGCATCAAATAGTGGTAACGTAGCATTTAATTCAACTACCGGAACATATAAGGGAACTATTGATCTTGGAAGCAACTTCCAAACGGGAAACTATCTAATCAAAACTCGTATGGATAACACCTTATTCAAAACGAGTGCGGGAATTGTTAGTATAACTGCTGGGGCTACAAATGCTGCACCATCTACTCAGCTTGTTTCCGGAGACGTAAATCATGATAATGTTATAAATCTTCTTGATTACAACCAATTTATCACGTGCATACAGAATAAAAGTGCTTGTGTTGGAAACGAAATGAACTAAAATGGAAAACACCACTCCTCCCATCGCAATTCCTCCCCCACCAATTACTCCTAGTAAACCTAAGCTCAAATTCTCCAAAAGAACACTTGCCATAATTTTTATAGCAATTATTGCAATTGCAGTGCCATTAACTTTGTCTTTAATTAGCCATCAACAAGATAATAGGCAAAATGCCTCTGCTGCTGACTGTCAACAATTAACCCTCACTTTTGCACAGATGAAAGCAAGTGGCGTATGTAACTATCAAGGATCAACACAATGCACCTTTATACAAAACCAAATTACTCAGACTTGTGGACAATATGCTAGCTTGACTCCATCACCAACAAGTACGCAAGTTGCTGAAACCCAATCAAACAATAATGATGTTGTCTGTGCCGAGGTAATTACGTATGGAAGAAATAACACGACTCATATATGTCAGCAGTTTCCAACATCATGTCTTCCAACCGGTTATGTGAACGACCCAACGTGTAATCCGGGTGCTAGTATTACACCTAATGGAACCATTACCCCAACTCCAACCTGTACACCTTATCCTCCAAATTGTATTGTTAATGGACATAATGTTTGTTCTTTCTTTGCTGCACCAAAGGGTGGCTGGTGCCCAATAACCACGCCAACAGGTGGGCAGATTGCATGTCCTCAACTTGCGAAAGTATGTCCAGATGGATCAACCGTTTCACCTACTGGTCCAAACTGCACAATGCCAGCATGTCCAGGAGAACCTAGTTCTACTCCCAAACCGACACCTACTGGAAGTGTTACCCCAACACAAATTGTCTTTAATCAATGCTCTGCCTTAACAAATTACTATAAAACAGTTCTTGGGATGCAGATTTGTTCTTATAATCAAAACTTCTGTAACCAAATTAAAACCCAACTCCAAACAGCTAACTGTCCAATTCCATCCATTACCCCAATCGCCAATGCCAGTATCACGCCTACATCTACGCAGTCCTGTGCTTTGAAATCTAAAGGAGATGCAAATTGTGATGGAAAAGTTAATATCTTGGATTTTAACAGCTGGCGCGATAATTACCTGCTTGGTTCAAACCCAAATGCAACTCCCCCACCATCATTCTTAGTTGCTGATTTCAATGGAGATGGTGGAGTTAATATTCTTGACTTTAATATCTGGCGTGACGGATTTTTGAATACAACCGTCCCGCATTAAATGCTAATATATTAATATGCTAGAAAAACTCGGAAAATATAAAGTAGTTTTAGGAGCACTTGTTGTAGCAATTCTTGCTGGTGGAGTTTTCTTCACGGTTAATCAGCTTCAAAAACAGCAAGAAGATAGATCTCATGCATCTGGCGAACAAGTTGCTGTAATCCTTGATCCTTTAACTTCGACTATCGCAGTTGGAGATAAATTAACCGTACAAGTGAATCTTAACACTGCTCAAAATAATGTAAGCGCAGCAGATATTACTTTCACATATGACCCAGCAGTATTGTCCGTAAATCCAACCAGCACATCCGGAGCTTTAGGCTTTACACCAGCCTCAACGCTCACAGCAGTTACAAATGACTCCGCTACTCCGGGGACAATTCACTTTGTGGGAGTCAACCCCAGCTCTGCTTCAATAAGTGGATCCATGGTTAATATTGGAACAATAACGCTACTTGCAAAAGCAGATGGCGCATCAACAATAGGCTTTTCAAACATCCAAATAACTGCCGCCGGGGTTTCCACTATCTTACCAATTGATACAAACAATACTAAAAATGGAACATACACAATTGGTATTGGCGGTGCTACAGCAACACCAGGAACCAGCTCTGCTACCATAACACCTACCGGTACAGCTAGCGCCACGACAACTCCAACAGCAACACCTACTCCCACTGTACTTAATGCGATACAAAGACTATTTGATTTTAACGATGATGGGAAAATCGATGAGCTTGACCTTAATATTCTCTATACAGGATTTGCGAAGCGAAATGGTGATTAAATGAGCGGAGTCCCGCGAAGCTTTAGCGAAGAGGGGCGAATCGAAACGGTGATTAAATAGATTCAATTGGGGTTGACATTCTGTAAGAGACAAGCTAATAATTAATATATGCCTAAGAAAACTACAATTTTAATAGTAATCCTAGCCTTAGTAACGGGGGTTTTATTATTCTTAGCAATATCAGAAGGCCAAAAACAAAATAATCAAACAACTCAAGTTGCTCCAACAGTTAAACCTGTTGAAAAAACATCCAAGGTTTTCTTCAGTCCTCAGAATATTGATCTATCTACAAATACAGCAAGCACAACTCCAAGTGTTGATCTAATGGTAGATAGCGGGGGAAGCGATATTGCTGGAGTTCAAGCAGAACTTCAATATGATCCAAAAGAAATTACGAATGTAAAAGTATTACCTGCATCTGATGCAACTGGATTTTTTGGAGCTGGAGCGAATGTACTATTTAGTGACATAGATCCAACAACTGGAAGAATTTCGTTTGCAATAGCAATAAGTCCAAATCAAAAAGGAATAAAAGGAGTTGGAAAGATTGCAACAGTAACATTCAGCAAGGCATTTGGCGCAACAACGCCAACAACAACTATTAACTTCCTTGATAAAACACTAGTAACACAGCTGGGACAAACTCAATCTGTACTCAAAGAAGCTTCTCCACTAAATATTACTCTAAGCAGTGCTCAGCCAGTTGTAACTCAAGCAGTAATTCTTCCACAAACAAACACTGCACCGGCAACCACCTCCCCAACTCAATAGTTGAGTTCGAAGCTATTTCTTAGTAAAATATATACCTTGGGCATCTAGTTCAGCGGTAGAACGCTTTCCTGATAAGAAAGAGGTGCATGGTCCGACTCCATGGATGCCCACCAACTTTAGTTTCGAGAACTGCAAAACCCGTTTCCTCTTAATTCTTAAAGCTTATTACCTTATTGATTTAGTTATTTATATTCTAAATAATGAAGAGATTAATATATGTTGAAAAGACTATTTTGCTTGGCGTTAGCACTTGCAACCTTCTTCTGGTTACTAAAAGTCTTTTTACTTACTTATTATCCTGACTTTAGCAGTTATTATTACGGACCAAAATTTGCATTTTCCGGTCTAAATCCTTATCTAGGCGGAAAGGTATTTTTTACTCCGTTTTCATATCCACCCATTGTTCTGCTATTTTTTACACCAATCTCCTTATTGCCCTTTTTTGTAGCTCAAAAAATATGGATCGCCATATCAATTATGCTACTGATATCAGTCATATATTTAATTTTTTCAATGTACAGGCAGGATTTATTTTCTAATAAAGCACTTATCCTATATTCACTTGTATTCATTTCTTTCCCGCTGAAATTTTCTCTTGGGATGGGACAAATTAATATAATAGTTCTTTTTTTGGTAGTCCTATCAATTTACTACTTACATCACCAAAAATATGTATTTTCAGGAGGCATAATGGGTCTTGCAATAAGTCTTAAATTATTTCCGATACTCATAATTCCTTATTTTATAATTCGCAAAAAAACCAAGGTTTTAGCGGGCATGTTTTTTGCCATGATAGCATTATTCTCTATTGCCGCGATAATATTTCCTCATCTGAACTACTATTTTTTCTCCAATACACTACCCAGCCTACTTAGCGGTTGGAAAGGTGATTATTACAATCAGGCAGTTGCAGGATTTCTTACAAGAGAAGTTAAAAATATTCCACTAAGAAATGGGATACGATACATGATAGATCTACTATTGATTGCCGTATCTTTTTTTGCGATAGCAAAGCAAAAAAGTGTCAAAATGGAGATGATTAATCTAGAGATTGGACTAATTATAATTCTGAGTATATTAATTAATAGTTTTTCTTGGCAACATCACTACATCTGGTCAATCTTGCCTTTTTTGTTTGCATTTTTCTATATAACTTCCAAAGAGTTATCAAAATACCTTCTAATAGCGCTAGGCATAAGCTATCTGCTAATAGCAAGTAATTATACTTATCCACAGAATTTACCTCTATTTTTTCAATCTCATGTGCTATACGGGGGAATCATACTGTGGGGAATTAATGTATATTTATTACTCTATCCTACCCATAAACACAAAGGGAACCATAAATAATTACAGGCTTTTTATATCAAATTATGTCTTCCAATTCATCTGGAGTGCTATGATCATCAAATTGTCCCTGCTCTTCCCAAATGAGGGCTTGAAGTAAATATTCTTTGAGTGCTCTAAGTTTTTTTATTTCCTTAAGTAATTTGCCTGCTTTTTGAGGCTGATTAGCAACTAGCTGATAAAACAATTTCTCTAGTTGAGCGATTCTGTTTGATAAAGCCTGATGAGTAGCAATGATTTTCCCTTGACGCGATCTTTTCCTGTAAGTTTTGAATTCGCGTAATCTTTGCCATTCTCCGGCCTTTATTTCTTCATCAAGATCAGTATCTTTTAGATCTACATCTTCAACATCTTCAAAATATTCTTCTTTTTTACGAGATTCCATATTATCTAGGTTGACGATTTTGTCCTAATAAAAACAGAAAAGCTCCTATTCCAACCAGGGCCACACTTGGTGCCAGAATTCCTTCCAGAACAAGTATACCACCACCCACTTTTTCAGTAACTACTTCTGCTCGGCGTGCAAATGATTGCTTTTCTTTTTCCATATTAGCTAAATGTTTTTATAACCCAATTATCCACTGCTACTCCAGCTTTTGCACTATCCACCAAAGCAAACACGATAAGCTTGTGCAGGATCATAGGGCCAAGCATAGCCCTGTTTTCACTAGTTAGAAAACTAAAGTAATTAATATTTTCTGGCAACCCTCTTTTCTCCATTTCCATAGTGTAATTTTAGACCCCCAGCCACGTTTTAGCTTCACAAAAACTTAACAAAATAAATAGCTTTTAGGCTCAACTTATGCTAAACTGAACTCCTCGGTGCGATGGCGAAGTGGTAACGCGGCGGTCTGCAAAACCGCTATGCACGGGTTCAATCCCCGTTCGCACCTCACTAATTTCCCCCCCAACACTTCTTAAAACAAGTTGACAAATTTGTAAGAAAGTAGCAATACTAGTTTGAGCTATGGATAATGCCATGAAGATATTCACAGGAATTGTTTTCTTGGTTATTGCTGTCTCTTTACCCGTAACAATCTTTTTGGTTAATAAGCCACAAGATATACGTCAGCATGCAGATGAAGTACCATCTGCAATTCAGGTCACAAGTGTCCCAGGATGTCCGGCAGTAAACTCTGATGGATCAGTAAATACATGTAGGCCTCAAAGTTATTGTAATCCCGGAGAAACCGTAAAATATGATGGAAATGAAATGTGTACAACTTCTCTTGGTAGAACCGCTTACTGCTGCACACAGAAGAAATAAAAAGAAAAAAATAGCAACTAGATACTAGCTACTAAAATTTGTGTAAAAGACAAAAATAGACACAAAAAAACCGTCTTTCGACGGCTAATTTGTAAAGCGCTTAAAAAGCATCTCTGATAGTGGTAGGAATGATTTACTTCCCATTGCTAGGAAGATCCATTCCTTTTGTACTAAAAGGTCCCAGGATGTAGGAAAAACAACTTAAAACTTAATACAGAAAACAAAAAAATGTTTTTAGTTTTGGGTTTTAAGTTAATTTAGAAAGGAGGTGATCCATCCTCAGCTTCGGCTAAGGATACCTTGTTACGACTTAAGCTTCATCACCGATCTCTATCTCTCCCGTGAAACACGAGATTCGATAGTTACCGACTTTGCTGCCTTGACGGGCGGTGTGTACAAGACCCGAGAACGCATTCACCGCGACCTGCTGATTCGCGATTACTACCAATTCCGCCTTCATGGAGTCGGGTTTCAGACTCCAATCTGAACTGAGCCGAAATTTTAGGGATTAGCTTGTCTTCGCAGACTTGCAACCCGTTGTTGTTCGGCATTGTAGGGTGTGTGTAGCCCAGGGTATAAGGGTCATGCTGACTTGACGTCCGCCCCTCCTTCCTCCCCTCATCAAAAAATGGAACATTTTTTGATGAACATAAAACAAAAAACACACAACTTTTTAAGTTATTAGTTTTAAGTATTAAGTTATCAAAGCGTTCCACGCTTTGATGAGGGGCGGTCTTCTATGAATATTTAACATAGAATAGGGGTTGCACTCGTTTCCCAACTTAATGGAACACCTCACGGCACGAGCTGACGACAGCCATGCAACACCTGTACAAATGTCCCTTGCGGGAGGCCTCTACTTTCATAAAGGTTTCATAAGTATGTCAATCCCTGGTGAGGTTTTTTGCTTCGTCTCAAATTGAACCACACGCTCCACTGGTTGTGCGGGTCCCCGTCAATTCCTTTGAGTTTTAGCCTTGCGGCCGTACTCCCCAGGCGGGACGCTTAACGCGTTAGCTTACGACACCCATCTCAAAAAATATAACTATTTTTTTAAAATAACCAATGACCAAATTCCAATAACCAAACTAATTCTTAACTAAATTAATTAATTAAAATTTTGTTTGATCAATTGATGAATTGATAAATTGAAAATTTCAAGAGTTATACTCTTTGAGACGGGTATCTAGCGTCCATTGTTTACGGCTAGGACTACACAGGTCTCTAATCTGTTTCGCTACCCTAGCTTTCGTGCCTCAGCGTCAGGAAAATTCCAGTTATCTGCCTTCGCCTTCGGTGTTCCAGTTGATATCAACGTATTTCACCACTACACCAACTGTTCCGATAACCCGAACAATCCTCAGAGCCTCCCAGTATCTTACCCAGAATCATGGTTGAGCCATGACCTTTAAAGCAAGACTTGAGAAACCGCCTACGCACCCTTTACGCCCAATAAATCCGGATAACGCTTGCCTCCTACGCATTACCGAGACTTCTGGCACGTAGTTAGTAGAGGCTTATTCTATAGTCTTTGAAGGGACTATCAAAAGAAGTTTACGACCCTAGAGCCTTCATCCTTCACGCGGTGTCGCTGGGTCAGACTTTCGTCCATTGCCCAATATTCCTGGTTGCTGCCACCCGTAGGTGTGGAGCCCGTGTCTCAGTGCCCCTGTGTCTGGCCGACCTCTCAGTCCAGATACCCGTCATAGCCTTGGTAAGCCATTACCTTACCAACTAGCTGATAGGACGCAAGCTCATCCTCAAGTGGACCGTTAAGTCCTTTAAACCGTAGTTACCATGGAGTATTAGCCAACCTTTCGGTCAGTTATTCTCCGCTCGAGGGTAGATTCTTGCGTATTACTCACCCGTCCGCCACTAGCTTGTATTGCTACAAACTCGTTCGACTTGCATACCTAAAGCACACCGCCAGCGTTCATCCTGAACCAGGATCAAATTCTCAAAAAAATGACAGAGATTAAAATCTCTATCTGTAGTTTATCCCGATAAAATCGGGAAAGATCCTACCACTATCAGAACTGCTTTCCCACGTGGTTCATAAGAACCATGTGAGATTTCCAAGATGCTTTAATTCTTGGAAACGCTTGCCCATAATTCATGAATTGATTAATGAATTAATAAGCTTTTCCCACACAAATACCGGATAAGGATTTGAATGGGACTTCTTGTTCAATAAAAACAGAACCTCTGTCGCACTTTGCGACTGGATTGACTCCGATAAAATCGGAATTCAAAAAATGTTTTCTGAACAATAGTTGTTAAGGAGCTAGTACTCCCGGGTTAATACCATACGGGACGAAACTGACTGAAGTCGGGAGATGTGAGGAACAAGAAAATCTTGTCCTATATTTGAAGCTAAATTGTGTTTACGAACAAATCATTGATGTAATGACCAATTTAAAGCAATCTTCCAAAATCAGTAAAGTAATTTTAGCCCAATCTGAGGCTGATGTCAACCATGAAAACGCTATTTGCACTTAGTGTTTCGTAGTTAGTTTTTTGTGAATTTATCTCAATCCCCCAGTGACTTTTACCTGATTAAGAAGGGCTGTATCTTCTAGAAGCCTTGCGGTTCCACGAACAACCGTAGTTAGAGGATCATCAATAAGAATTATTGGGATCTTAGTACGCTCCATAATAAGCTCATCTACCCCAGGAAGCATGGATCCACCACCTGTGATCATAATTCCTCGCTCAAGAATATCACTAGTGAGCTCCGGAGGAGTTTCTTCTATTACCTCAAGAACTGCATCAACTATTTGGGAAACTACTGGCCCAATTGCTTCTCTTATCTCAATCTCCGTAATCCTAAGACTCTTTGGAAGACCCGTTTCTATATCCCTTCCTCGAATTATAGCAATCTTTTCTTTTCCTTCACTTTCTATTGCAACATCATTCATATCTTCTCTCTTAAACATCATTTCCTCTTCTTTTGCTTCTTTTTTCTCTTCTACTTTAGTTTTTTTAACCTTACTTTTCCCTCTGTAAGCACTACCTATTTTTATCTTTACCTCTTCTGCTGTCTTTTCTCCTATCAAAAGTCCATGTCTTAATCTAATATAGTGAATTATTGCCTGATCCATCTCATTCCCGGCAATTTTTAGCGATCTATTAACTACTATTCCACCTAGGGAAATAACGGCAATTTCTGTGGTCCCTCCACCAATATCAACAAGCATTACGCCTGTTGGTTCAAAAACAGAGACTCCTGCCCCTACTGCTGCTGCCATAGGCTCTTCCACTATGTAACATTCACGGGCTCCTGCCTGGAGCGCTGCTTCCCAAACAGCACGTCTTTCAACTTCTGTTACTCCGCTTGGAATTCCAACAGCAACACGAGGTCTGGCAAACTGATAAAAAGGCGTACCGATCTCATGAACTTTTTTAATGTAATAAGAAAACATATAAGCAGCTGCATCAAAATCTGATATTACTCCGTGCTCAAGTGGTTTAATTGCAGAAATTGTTCCGGGAGTCTTCCCGAGCATTTTTTTGGCTTCTGCTCCTACTGCAATTACTTTTTTGGTTTTATTGTGTCTTGCAACAATTGAGGGCTCTCTTATTGCTATTCCTTTTCCTCTGACATGAACCAAAGTATTGGCTGTACCCAGGTCTATACCCAAATCATGCGAAAAGAGACTAAATAATGAATCGAACATAAAGATTATCCTCGAAAAGTTTTATGCTAGAAGATATTATATGAATATAGCCTAAACCAAGGCATAAATCAATGAACTTGTCTCTAATTTACTTTACTACCGGCTCTCTAAATCTCATCCTGTATCCTTCTTCCATCACTCGCTCGTCCCAATCTCTTGCAGCTTTTTCAAAATTTGGATATATTTCAATATCAATACGTTTTTCGCGACCGGTTCTTAGCTGAGAATCCTGCATCTCACAACCCCTAAAACTCCATCCTTCTTTATCTGTTTCAAAAAAACCAACTCCTCTTAGTCTTTCCCCCAAAACTTTCCAGTGCACCACAGGCGTTTTTGGCGCAACAAACAATACCGTTTCCTCTTTAAAACATCCCTTCCGTGGATTCTCCACAGGCTTAACTCCACTTGATGCAAAAGCCACTTCAAAATCTGGCTCTAAAGCACCAATGGCTCGATCAAATCTTGATAACATTTCTATTTCTGCCATAAAAAAACCTCCGCATTTTACGGAGGTCAAAATAAAAAATAACCCTCCGCTTAAACGGGAAGGCAGCAATCGATTACAAAAACTTTAGTCATACTAGAACAAATAATAATATACATGCCCCAAAATTACAATATTGTTCTTGTTGATTTATTTTTCCTATGCTAAACTTGAGCATATCAATTATGCACGATCTTATTGAGAAATTAGATAAAGGTATTAAATGGAGTTTCTACATCATCCTCTTCCTCGTTCCTCTTGTAATGCATCCAAATACTTATGAGCTTTTTGAGTTCAATAAAATGTGGCTTGTATTTATTATGTCTACGGTTATCTTATTCCTTTGGGGAATGAAGATGATTGCGAAAGGAAAAATTGAAATCAGAAGAACTCCGCTCGATATCCCATTAGCCCTTTTCTTACTATCTCAAATCGTTTCAACGGTATTCTCTATTGAACCGCATGTTTCTTTCTGGGGCTATTACTCAAGATTCAATGGGGGACTTCTCTCAACCCTTTCATACATCTTCCTTTATTATGCATTTGTAACAAATCTAGTTAGCAGTCCAGACGCGCGAGAAAATAATGAAAAACCAATAAGCTACAAAATGGTAATAGTTAGTCTTTTGTCTGGGCTTGCAGTATCTTTGTGGGGATTACCATCCCATTTTGGAGCAGACCCAACATGTTTTATGTTCCGAGGGCAATTGGATGTTGCTTGTTGGACTCCACAGTTCCAACCTACAATTAGAATGTTCTCAACCCTTGGTCAACCAAACTGGCTAGGAACATTTTTGGCTGCTTTAGTCCCAATATCACTCGGTATGGGATTAATAAAACTCAAAGATAATCCAAAGAACATAGTAACTCCAATTCTTTATTTGCTTCTTACTCTCTTATTTTTTGCAGATCTTTTGTGGTCACGCTCTCAATCTAGCTTCCTAGGGCTCGGTACGGGAATGGCTTTCTTTTTTGTTTTTGGAATATTTACTATATTTAGAAAAACAGATGAAAGTGTAGAAAATTTCTTCAAGCAAAAAACCTCAAGATTCCTTCTGCTTAGCGTTGTGCTGCTATTTATTATATTCTTCTTTATTGGAACTGATATTAACGCTTTCAAAATCCTCACCCTTGATGGAGTTAAAAATGCGCTACCCAAGCAAAGTCAAACCGTAAATAAGAAGGAAAATACAACAGCAGCTCCTCAAGGATTTGCAGATAGTCCTACAATTGTAGGTGGGGGAACAGAATCTAGCCAAATCCGTCTTATTGTTTGGCGTGGTGCGCTAGATATATTTAAACAACATCCACTTTTTGGAACAGGAACGGAAACTTTTGCTTATGCTTATTACAAAGTTAAGCCACAAGAACATAACCTCACGTCTGAATGGGATTATCTTTATAACAAGGCTCACAATGAATACTTGAATTACCTGGCAACAACTGGTATTTTTGGCTTGGGGTCATACCTTCTAATCATCGCTCTCTTCCTTTTTGTTGCTATAAAAACACTGCTTAAAAAAAGTATAAAAGAAGCATTCTTATTGATTGGAATAGTTGGCGGATTCTTAGCAATAATTGTCTCCAATTTTTTTGGATTCTCAGTTGTTATACTTAACCTTTTCTTCTTCTTATTCCCTGCATTTTTCTTTGATCTATCAAAGAATAAGAGCCTAAACCACATGTATTCTATGCCAAACAAAGAAGATGATCTAAATTCCAAAATGGGAAATGGGAGAATGACACTCATAGTTCTACTCGCGATACTCTGTCTTTATTTCCTGTTCTATTTAGCCAACTTCTGGTTTGCAGACATGCAATATGCGCTCGGCTCGAACCTAAATAAGGCCGGCGAATTTACCCAAGCATATACTCCACTCCAAAACTCCGTTAATATGCTTCCAGGAGAGGATACGTACAAAGATGAATTATCAATAAATCTTGCAACTCTTGCAGTTCTACTTCAACAAAACAGCAGAGCAACAGATGCTGCCCAATTTGCCCAGCGAGCTCAAGCACTAAGTGATGATATTATCAGTCGCCATCCAAATAACCTTCCGTTCTTTAAAACGAGAATTAGAGTTGAATATGCTCTCGCCCAATTACAACCTCAGTTGATTAACGAAGCAATTAAATCTGCAGATTACGCAAGAACTCTTGCTCCAACAGATGCAAAGCTTGCCTACAATGAGGCGCTCTTCTATAGCCAAAAGAACGATAATGCCAAGATGCTTCAATTCCTAGACCTAGCAGAAAAACTTAAACCAAACTATACAGATCCATACTATGCAGAGGCTCTAATGTATCAACAAATGGCAAAAGATACACCATCAAAAGCTGACGAATACAACGCTAAGGCAAAGAATAATCTAGAATATATTCTCAAGAATATTGACCCCTCAAATAAACAAGTAAAGGATTTACTTGATAAGCTTCAGTAATAATTGTGATTTAGCTTCAGGTTTTATATAATTCAATCATGTACAAAATGGTCGTGACCCCAAATCCAATTCTTTTAAAAAAGGCGGAGGCAGTAACAAAATTTGACAAGAAACTAAAAGAAGTGATTCATGAAATGAAACAAACTCTGGATGCTACTTCTGATCCGGTTGGTGTAGGGCTAGCTGCTCCACAGATTGGAATTTCAAAACAAATATTTCTGGTAAAACCGGCCGAAGATGGACCTACAGAAGTTTTTATAAATCCTAGGATTATAGAAGAATCCGCCAACAAAACAGTACCAGAGTTTACAAATTCTAAAAAGGTTGAAGCAAAAAAACCAAAAAAATCTAAGAAAAAACTCCTAGAGGGATGTCTTTCAATTCCAAATATCTGGGGAAATGTTGCCAGGAAAAAAGAAGTAAAACTTTCTTGGCAAGATATTGAGGGGGGAAAACACGAGAAAAAATTTACAGGATTCCCGGCTGTTATTGTACAGCATGAATATGATCACCTTAATGGAGTTTTATTTACAAAACACGTAATGGCCCAAGGAGAACAACTTTACCGTTCACACAAAAACGCAGAAGGTGAAGATGAATTTGACGAAATCCAAGTGTAAATTAGTAAATAGTTAATAGCAAATGGTAAATAGTAATTATAAAATTGTTTTTTTTGGCTCCGGACCTTATGTTTCGAGGATTATCGAAATAATCAAAAATAATTTCGATGTTGTTAGAGTTGTTTCTTCCCATGAGAAATTGGATAAACAATTAACTGAAGAACTTAACTCCTATAACGTCCAGGTCGCTGTCTTAGCAAGTTTTGGAAAAATAATTTCTAATGAAGTCTTAAATCTATTCCCTCTTGGAATTATAAATATTCACCCCTCTCTCCTACCCGAATACCGCGGACCAACACCGGTTCAAACAGCACTCCTGGATGGGAAAGAAAAAACAGGAGTTTCCATAATGAAAATTGATAATGAAGTTGATCACGGACCTATTCTGGCACAAGCTGAATATAAAATTGAGGAAAAAGATACAACCGAAAGTCTTTACAATAAACTTTTTGAAATTGGCGCAAATTTATTGGTTGATATACTTCCAAAATATATCAGTGGGGATTTAAAACCGATAGACCAAAACCATTCAAAAGCAACTTATACTGCAAATCAATTAAGCCGCGAGTCTGGATTTATTGACTTAAACAATGAACCATTAACCATGAACTATCAACTAAATAACATGATTCACGCTTATTATCCATGGCCAGGAGTTTGGTTTAAAGCAGCTATCAACGGTAAAGAAAAAATAGTTAAATTGTTTCCAGAAGGGAAAATTCAAGTTGAAGGGAAGAACATAATGAACCTCAAAGACTTTGCAAATGGATATCCTGAAGGAAAAGAGATAATAACTAAACTAGGCTTAAATTAAGCGGTTGCTGCAACTACCGGAGCTTCTTCTTTTGGAGCTTTTACCTTCTTAACTTTTTTAAGGGTCTTGATACAGCTTGCACAGAGCTTTACGCTCATAGAACGGCCATCCACAACAATCTTTTTCTTTTGGATGTTTGGTCTAAAAGCATGATTTGTTCTGTTTTTAGCATGGGAAACACGGTGTCCCCAAGAAATTCCTTTTCCACAATTATCACATTTGAATGCCATAGGTAGATATTATATCAACTCGAGGCCAAAAACGCAAAGATGAAACCAAATAAAAAGATCCTCCCTACTTCGCTTTGAGCTTCGCGGGGCAAGCCGGATTATTATCTTAAACAAAATAAAAAGATCCTCCGGTACGTAACCCTGAGGACCTTTTTACTAAACAAACGAAAATGAACTATTTAAGTTCAACTGTTGCGCCTGCGGCGGTAAGTTTTTCTTTTGCTTCATCTGCTGTTTTTTTGTTGACTGCTGTAAGCACTTCTTTTGGTGCTGCGTCAACTAAGTCTTTAGCTTCTTTAAGTCCAAGTGTAGGAGCTAGCTCTCTCAAAGTCTTTATAACTCCAAGTTTGTTTGCACCTGATGCTTGAATCCAAACGTTGAAAACTGTTTGCTCTTCAGCTGGTTCTCCTGAAGCTTCTCCGCCTGCTGCTGGAGCTGCCGCAACTGCAACTGGTGCTGCTGCTGTAACTCCAAACTTTTCTTCGAGCGCCTTGACTAATTCAGAAAGGTCAAGAACTGACATTTCTTCAATAGCAGAAAGTATTTCTTCTTTAGACATCTTTGCCATGTTAATTAGTCACCTCCGTCCCTTTTTTCTCTTCAATTGCTTTTAATAATTGAGCGAGTTTTACTATATTTCCATTAAGACCATATACGAGGTTTGAAATTGGTGCATTGAGTGTTCCAAGTAACTTTGCAACCAAAACTTCTTTTGAAGGAAGGGTTGCAAGCTTTCCAACTACGTCTTCTTCTATAATTGCACCTTCAAAAACTCCAAATTTTATCTTTGGAAGACCATATTTTTTAACAAAAGATGAAAGAATTTTAGCTGTTTTTGCTGGATCTGAGTATGAAAAAAGTGTTGCGTATGGACCCTGAAGTCTTTCTTTCGCATCAATATTCTTCTCTTGCAATGCAAGGTTCATAAGAGTATTTTTTGTAACTGCAATTTCTGAATCATTGTCGGCTAGTTCGCGACGAGCTTCTTCAAGCTGTTGGTGGGTAAGACCTGCGTAATCTACAAAAAACATAGCAGATGATTTATCTACTTTCTGCTTTGTTTCTTCTAATGATTGTATATTTCTTTGACTTGGCATAAAGTTAGGTTTTAGGTAATAGGTTTTAGTTATTTAGGAAAATTTCCAAAAAAATAGCACTTCCTAAGAAGTGCCTATTCTCTAGTTACTATTAGCTAATTACTAGTTTGGCCCTCGGTAGGTCTTATGGATAATCTCCACCTACTGTCTTAGGATATATGTATTTTACCACATTTTTTACCTTCGAGCAAGAGCCTGCTCGATTCTTCTCACAAGCTCAGAGTTTAATATAGCTTTTCTCCTCATAAAAACGTCTTCAATTACCGAATCTGGCCCTACGCTTCCCTTCTGATTGTTTCTAACATTAGCAATATGGTCTAAAAACATGAAACCGAGCATGTCATTTGGAACATTTGCTATTTTATGGACAAATGTTACCTTGCTATTGCCTACAGCATTAGTCTTAAATGTATCCTCTACATCTTGGGTATTTTCTTCAAAATCCCTTTCTGATCTTCCATCAACACCAGACTTAGTCCAAGATACCCCTACAGAAAGTGAATCAGGCTTGTCAGCAGATAGAACGAATTGAGAATCGTAAGACTTTATAGAAATATAAATTGGATCTTCTCTTGGATCCCCCGGCGTTGTTACTGGCGATACCGACGTAACCCATTCCCCATCCCTAGGTGGCATCATAATTGATCCGGTGCCTTCAAGAAATCCTACGGTTTCTCCACCTTTTTTAAGTGGTTTTGCATTATGTATAAGGCTCATGTGTGACTCCAAAAAGATCTGCCTACCTTTTTCATTAAACTGCGAAAGATAATTTGATAAAAGCCGTAAGCGCTGGTCTGACCTCAAGCGCTTAAAAAGATCCACAGCATCAGCATCAGATGCCCTTGAGACATCCCTACCACCCCAAAAAGATCTCTCGCTTTTAATCATCTCTGCAATCTCGCCAATAAATCCCGACACGTCTCTATCTGGATCTTGTTCTTTCCAAAGTGCTTCATACCTCCTAGGAACTTCAGAATTACGAAGAAAATCTGACAATGCTCTATCTACTGTATACAATCTTTCTGATACGCTTTCCAAATATTCATGAGATACTGGTATTAAACCCTTAAGTTTCCCTATCAATTCATCTTCCTTTTCTTTACCTATTTCCAAACCCTTTCTTCTATTTCCTGAAAGCCCGTAAATAAGATTCCTAGCATCTCTATATAAAAATGGGGTGGCTAATTTAAATCTATAGTGCTCTATCCCTTGATCATCTATACCACTTGCAACCTCCAACTCTTGTTTTGCAAACCTATCAACTCTTCTGGGTTTACGACTTACTCTACCATCTCCCAAGTCTTCTTCTATAAAATCCGCATCAATTCCAGGTAAAAAATAGGGTAAAGGAGCAACAAAAGTTTTTGTATAAATTCCTTCGCGGGTTAAATTCGCTTCTTGTAAATTATTTGATTCGTCCTCAGGAGTCATAGCTGAGAATTTTAACACAAAACGGAGGAATTTGATTAATTTGCTTAACTAATTTCTTCTGCGACCCATTTATCATCTTTGTCTACAACAAAGACACCAACTACCGGAACTTTGTTTTCAATAAGTAGAGAAATGAAATCGACTGATTTTTTGATATCTTCTTTGTGTTTATCATTATCAACTGGATTACCAGCACATTTCTCATGACCATCAACTACTATTCCTTTTGAATGATGTTTATCTAAGGATACAAGGAGTTTTAATTTAAGGTTTTCTACAAATTCTGGTTTTGGATCAGAAGCAATTATACCCACAATTCCAGCCTCAGTTATTGTATCTGGAAAACGAGCTTCAAATTTATCTTTACCATACATTGCAACTGGCCATTGGACACGACCATCCATGCATCCAACTACCGTAAAAAAGTCATTTCCTTCATTATTCATAAATTTATTATAGCACCAAAATAATTTTTCCTCCGGAACTTTTTACATATCCTTTTAATTCCATTTCAGACAAAATAATTGATAACCTATGCATTGGAATTTTTGTTTCGCGGACCAGCTGATCCACAGACTTTTCCTCATTCAGAACCTGCACAATCTTGTCTTCGTCTTTTGTTAATTTTAAATTTAACTTTTTCTTATTTGCTTGGTAATTGGTAATTGGAATTTGGAACTTATCGATAATATCTTTGGCGGATGTTACTAAAACAGCGCCATTCTTAAGAAGTTTTGCAGTACCATCAGACATCTTAGAATTGATTGGGCCTGGTACCGCAAAAACGGTTTTCCCTTGCTCAATTGCGCATTTTGCCGTAATTAAAGATCCACTTTCTACCGCTGCTTCTGTTACTAGTACTGCGACAGATAAACCTGCAATTATTCTATTTCTTGCTGGAAATGTACCAGGATTAGCTGCCATTCCAAGAGGATATTCAGAGATTATTAAACCATTTTTATCAAGAATTTCATTATATAAATTCTCATTTTCTCTTGGATATGGGCAATCAACCCCACATCCCAAAACCGCAATAGTTTTACCATTATTTTCTAGAGTTGTCTTATGTGCTACAGAATCAATTCCAAGTGCAAGACCGGAGACAATTATAAATGTATTACTTAACTGTTCGGTTAAGCCAATCGTGGCCTCAATTCCATAGCTTGTTGTTTTCCTTGCCCCTACAATTCCGAGTAAATTAACTTCTGTTAGTAAATCTTTATTTCCTTTTATATATAGTCCTATTGGTGGACTTTCTAAGACTCCGAGTCTTTTGGGATAATATTTATCACCAAATGGAATAAATTCTACTTTTGTTTTTTTAAGTTTTATTTTGTATTCATTTACATCGAAATTCTCTTTAAAATTTGCAAATTTAGAAAAATTTAATTTTCCAATTCCTGCTGTTTTATAATTTTCTTCATCTGCATCTTCCCAAGCCAATTTTGCTGATCCATAAACTTTTAATAAATTCTGAAAACCTTTTGGCCCAACACCAATTGCATTCGAAAATCCTAATACATAGTGTGGTTGATCCATATCACTATATTAGTATTCATACCTAACTTTTACAATTTATTGCTTACTTTTTAACATTTCGAGCCTAATATGAGTAGTATGGCAACAGAAGTAATACACGAACACGTAGATAACGCTAACAGCAGCAATAATAGCCTAATTGGGGTAATATTGATAGCGCTTATTTTTCTCTTCTTCCTCTATTTTATTGGAACCAGAGTATTAAGTGGAGTTAACAATTCAACTCCAAGCGTCCAAATTCCTGACAAGGTAGATGTAAATGTAAAGTCAAATAAATAGTGTTTAATAAATGCTGACAACTTTTCCTGCTTCAATTTTTACATCTGATCTTCCGTATGTTTGTTTTGTTACCTCACCAAATAGATCTATATGATCACGAGAAATAGCTCTAACTTTATTCAAAACTTGTCTTCCGGGTTGCATATACTCTCTGACTATAAACGGAATATCATTTTCAACTAACAAACCTTCAATCTCGCCCGCACTTGATTCCTTTAACAAAGTTGAAACGCCATGAACCTCCTCAATTGCGGTACTAAACGCTACAAAACGCGCATTTTCACCAACCATATTGTGAGTAAGATATGTCCAGCTAATATATTGATATGCATCTCTATAATCATCCGGTGTAACTGCTGTATCAAGCGCTAATCCTATTGCCTCATTCCTAAGACGGGCATCTTCAAGCGGCGAAAGAGGAATATCAGCTCCCCATTTTCTAACTATTCTTCTCGTATCAGCAGGAAAATTCTGTCCAGTTTCAGCTTTGATTTGCTCAACTGTTTTTCCATCCTGAATACCCACGTACAAAGTGTAAGCTGGGGAATATTCTCTTGTCGCAGCTCTTTTAATACTTATGTCTTCAGGTAACAATTTAATATTTTGAATTGACCCTGGTGGAAACTCGTTCTGAATATGATTTGGGCTTTGGATCCAATAATCCATGAGTGTTGCCCTATATTTATTTGAGGCGGATTGATTATGATTAATCCCGAGCGCTCTGCCAGCACTAGATAAAGACTCATCTTGATTTGCCAGATACATATCTACTAAAGTTATTCTAGTTAACCATTCCTGTTTAGTCATGCCGCGAGGAATTGTGTATTGAGCGCCTGCTTCTCTTGCTTCTCTGACAAATTTCTGAGTGGTTTCAAATCCCTCCTTACTTCTATTCATAGAGAAAAGATTATAACAAATTATTATTGGCCTGTTTCTTCCTGCTCTTTTTCTATTTCATTCAAAGTTTTAATGGGCCAAAACGGCTCAACTGGAGGAAAATAGATATCTCGCCTAGGACCTTTTACTGCAAACTCGTGCCTTACATACTCTGGCTCTACAAATGGTTTCTTTTTTCTATCATAAATAGGCCTACCTTCTGGAAAATGTTTATCGACAAATTTTTTGGCATCATCCATAACGCCATCTCTGTCAATATCTTTTGTCCTAAAAGCTCTAACCAAATCGTCAACTTGGCCATGATCATCCATATGTGCCTTTTTCACTACAGAAACACCACGCTCCTTAAGGAGTCTAGTCAATTCATCTGCTTTGTCTCCAATTAAAATTGTCCGCACACCAAACCGGCGCAACATGAAGGCTCCAAAAGTTGTGAACAAAGGATCTGAACCTCTTGCATTATGAATAACAAAATTATATTTAACTGCTTTACTGTTATAAAAATTTTGCAATTTAACAGGGTCTTCTTCATTCTCTATCCTTTTAATTCGGCGATCGTATTCTGCCTCTATTGAATTTCGGGCCCTTTTAGCCCTAAACTGTGAGGCTTCGATACCAGAATTCGGATTGGCGTCTTCGATTACCATATTGTCTGAAATTATAACAAAATCATTATGCTATACTCTGAGAATATGGATTTTAAAAAAATATTTGACGAGATAACAGAGGCGGTTCTAGAGTTTCTAAAAGATTTTTCTTTTTCAAAACTTGCTAAAAACTCCAAAGCAATTGTCTTGTTATTAGCAATAATTGGATTTCTCTTCTTCCTTATCAGCGCAGCTTTTAATTAATTATTCTTCTTCTCAAAGTAGGCTTTGAGTACATCACGAGCAACGGGTCCAGCAATACTTGATCCCTCTCCTCCATTTTCTACTAGAACAGTGACTGCAATTTCTGGTTTACTGAAAGGGGCAAACACAGTGATCCAAGCATGAGGATTTGTGTCCTTATCTCCGGTTTCTGCGGTTCCAGTTTTACATCCCATCTTAACTCTTACCATGTCTGCTCCTGCTGAAGCATCTTTAAAATAATCTGTGTTATCTATTTTTAGTTTTGGATTTTTTACTTTAAAATCAAAAAGCGGCCATGCGACTCCTCCGGTTTCACAAGCTTCTTCCATTCCCTGAGTTACTAAATCTAGATTTTCTTTTTTAATAAAATCTTTTTTTAGAACTTTGCTTTGTCCTTCTAATAAATGTGGTTTATAAAGCGTTCCGCGGTTAGCAAAAACGTCCGTCATCATATTTACTTGAAGAGGTGTTGCAAGCAAATATCCTTGTCCTATACCATAATTGTAAGTATCTCCTAAATACCACTGTTCACCAATTGTTTTCTCCTTCCATTCAACAGTTGGCACTGTTCCAGAAAGCTCTCCAGGAAGATCTATCCCAAGACGTTCCCCCATTCCAAATTTTTTTGCCCAAGCAGAAATGTTGTCTACCCCGGTTGATTCTGCAGATTTATAAAAGAAAATATCATTTGATCTCTTGATTGCACCCACAATATCCAGATCCCCCTCTTTCCTTCCGTATTGCAAAAAATACCAATTACCAAAAGAAAAATTACCCACTTTTAGTATTCCCGTATCTTCAATAATGGTATCTTTTTTAATTGATCCCTTTTCAAGCGCTGCAGTTGCCGCAACTAGTTTAAATGTTGATCCAGGAGGAAAAACTCCCCCAATTGCGCGGTCCAACAATGGCCTTTTATCAGAATCTGTTACTATTTTTACAGGATCTGTATAATCGCCATCTGGTTTGTAGGTTTTTGATCCACCATGAGTGAATAAGTTTGGATCAAAACTAGGTTTTGAATAAAGCGCCATTATTCCACCATCATTTACATTTGATACTACCACTGCCCCCTTATTAATATTCTTCATTGCTTCTTTTGCAGCAAGTTGAAGATTTAAATCTAGAGTTGTTTTTAGATTTTGTCCTGGAATTGGTTCATTTGTACCGAGCTCTCTTATATAGTTTCCCTGGGCATCTACCTCATATAATTTCTTACCGTTTACCCCGTGAAGTAAGCTTTCATATTCATTCTCAAGCCCAATTTTTCCAACATTGTCATTGATACTATAATCTTTAAATTCTGGCATATGGCTTTCATCTTCTGATAATGTTCCTACATATCCCAAAACATGAGCAAAAGCAGATTTATACAAATAATCACGTCTAATCGTGTTATCAACTTTCCCATTTTGGCTGATTATCTTTAATGCTTCTTCTTGATTTATCTCCTGCTCCTTTCCGTTTTTTTTAACAGAAAATGTTGCTGAGTTTGCAACAAGCGGCTTGCCATTTCTATCATAAATAATTCCGCGAGGTGCTTCTATAACTTGCGTTCTTGTTCTATTGCTATCAGATAAATCTTTATAATAACCGGCTCTTAAAACCTGAACATAGAAAAGGCGCGTAGCAAGAATTAGGAACAAAAGTATCAGAAGAAACAAAGGAAATAAATGAACTATTCCGCTCATCACAAATGAGTTTCCATAATTTCCACGCTTTGTAGTTTTTTCCTGAGACATGAAGTCATAAAAAGCTGGCCCAATTTTTACATTTCTTACATTTCTTTTCGCCATAAGATTCTACTGTTAATAAAATAGGAAAAAATAACAAATGAAAATAAAAAGATTAAGAAGTAAACCAAAATGTTTGGACTATAGGAAAACAATCTTGCGTAGATATATGATGCAACAAACAAAAATGTAGTTATTAATTTAATATCTTTGAACTCAATTGCGTTCTTTATTAACTCAACTATTCCAATAGACGCAATAATTGCAAGAGAAGACAAACCTATTGGCGTAATTCTGAGAGTATCAAGAATTAAACCAATAAAGAAAACAAAAATAATTGTTGATATTTCCGGATATAAAAAATAAGTTATAAGGCATAATATAAAAACAATTGGTAAAGAAATTAAAGAAGATTCAAAAAATAAGAAAATAAGTATTCCAGCAAATAAAATGGGCTTCATGTTTACTATGGTTTCAAAATTATAAATACAGTTGATAGGTTTGTGAAATTAATTTGGCTTTCTATTTTTGCTGTCTGAAAAGGTAGGTTTTCATTTTTACTAAGTGCTGTAACTTTTCCAATAACTAAACCTTTGGGAATTAATTTTCCTCCACCAATTTCTCCTTTTGTTAAAACAATATCTCCCTTTGAAACTTTACTATTTATGGGAACTCTGTCAAATAAAATAAAATCTATTTGACCTCGAGCAATACCCAATGCATTGTTACCTGGAACTTCTGCAATAGCAGTAAAGTCCTGATTAATTACAAGGTCAATTTTGGAATAAAAATCCTCCGGTTGCTTTATTATTCCAACTAAATTGTTGCCAAAAATTACAGCCATTCCGGGCTTTACTCCATCTTTTTCTCCTTTATCTATAGTGAGAGTTTGAGGATTAGTAAAACTTCCGGAAAATCCTAAAATATTTGCTACAAGTAGCGGATATTGCTTGGTATCTGTTGTTTCAAATTGGCTACGAAGCGCATCATTGTCTTCTTTTAGTTTTTCATAATCTGCCATTTTTTTAACAAGGCTCGAGTTCTCAGATTTTAGACTTGCTACTTCTTTTGAATCATCACGAGACATACCAACCTTAATGCCGTAAATTGCTATTTTAGGGCCTTGGAATATTTTTTCTATACCGGCTGAGAATAATTTAATTGGAGTAAAAGTATTTGCAAGCAAAATGAGGATAATTAATACAAAAATAACTACCACTGCAATATACTTTTTTTGCATTCATCTATTCTAGCGCGCAGGCTCACAAAATACAAACAAATTTTTGGTATAATTTCTAACCATTATGACCACTACCGAGTCGCTACCACACCACATAACAGTTTTGAACGGAAGCAAGTATGAAGCAGGAACTCCACATACACCTGCTGCAACAGAACATTATAGTCATGCAATACATCACTGGGACACGACCCTACAGTCAATAAGTAGAGCTCGAGCTGGAGATCCAGATGGAGCAAGAAGCGATCTTGAAATTCTACTCTCCACTCAAGATGAAACAACTGGCTTCATTCCAAACATGACATTTTTAGGTAAAGGACGTTGGTGGGATCCAGAAAGACTTTTAGTGTTCGGACCAAAAGCAAAATCTAGTGATTATTCTCAGCCCCCAATTATTGCAATGGCAATGATTGAAATTAAAAAGGGTTTTGAAAAAGATGGCAAATCAAATGAGGCAGACGAATTTGCTAGAAAAAACTATGACGCTGCTGCTAAAGCTTACAGATACTTTGCGAATAGACAGGCAGAAATTGATAATGGAAATCTTATAACTCTCAAAGATCCGCACGAATCCGGAAGAGACAGTGATCATGTTTTTGATGATCACAAATGGAGATTGCCATACGACAAAGTACCAAAACAACTCGACCCTGCAGCAAGAAGAATTAATGGATTTATGGATTACAGCGGAGACTTACTACTTGGATTTAAAAGAAGAATAGGAATCAAGCAATACGGAGTAAAAGATGTAATGTTCAACTGTATCTATGCTGAAAATCTTCACTATATGGCTAAACTCGCAGAACAAACAGATCATCCGGATGATGCTTTTGAATTTTCCGAAAGAGCTAAGCTCGTGGAGGCTGAAATCTTAGAAGAAATGTGGAATCCTCAGGATAAAAAGTTTTATCCAACAAAAGATGGTTTACATATAGAAAAGGACTCTGTTGGGGACCTATTCCCTCTAATCCTTAATTCAACTGAACCAGATCAAGTAGCAAGCGCGCTACAGATGATAGACAGTCCTGAGTGGTATAAAACAGAATGGCCTTTACCAAGCATTCCTGTTCATCACGCAAATTTTGATCCGGACTACAAAGAGCCAAGAATATGGAGAGGACCTGTCTGGGTAAATATGAATTGGTATGTAACACGAGGTCTTCAGAAACAGGCTGCAAGATTTATGGATGTATACCCAGATTTAGCAAGGGAATGCTACAGAACCGCTTGGGAAATTGCCAAAAAAACAAAAGAACTAACAGATAAAAGTGGCTACAGGGAATTCTATAACCCACATACAGGAGAGGCATTAAGACCAAAGATAAGGAATTTTGCATGGTCTACTCTATCAGAAATAATTCACATAAATGAGTGGGAAACAACTACCACCTAAGACTCGACTGGTTTTGCAAATATCAATGTCCTTTTCCAATCCGTTCCTGGGGGCCAGCATGTCTGAAGAATAAGTCTTTCTCCTTGCCCTAATGCCGCATCTATATAACTTACATCATTAGAATCCACAATCTTTTTGTCATAAACTTTATAGTTATAGCGTTTTCCATGGAAGAAAATATAAATATCGTCTCCCGGTTCAAGATCCTTTAATAAATAAAATACCGCGTTATAACGCCCTACATCCCAAAAATTATCTGCCGAATGTGCAAATAGATAAGTTGTTCCATTTACCCCCGGATAAGCTGTTCCTTTTGCGTGCGCTATTGAATGCTGCAACACTCTTAGATATTCATCTTTGTTTGAAGGATCGACATTTGGAGTTATAGATTCTGCTGCTCCAATTTTTGGAATAACAATTGAAAAATCAGAAGATGGTGGAACCAAAACCTTTTCCCCATCACTACTTGCCAATACATTTCCAAGCAAACTTGGCCCTTGGCTTTGAGTCTGACCCGAATCGCTATACTTTTTTACTAGCTTTCCCAGTGCGGTTTCATTATTAGACTGTTTTACATCATCTGCCAAAACATATTTAATACCTTTTGCATTTGCTATTTGATAAGAAGCCTCATAATATAAAGTTGGCCCAAAAGTTGCGAAGAAGGCAAAAAGAGTAAAAAGTATCAAGAAATTACCAACGGTTCTGAGAATTAGAATTCTTACGAAAGTTTTCTTATTCATAATGATATTATATAGAAATTGCCGCCTCAATGCATTTTTGCAAGGCTAAAATGGTAAAATATGGACGAAATGAAGGAAACACCAATTCCACACGTTATTGACTCAAGAAATATAAGTCAAGACAGGCTAAGACCGAACACGATAAATTCTGGCGAACTACTTAGCCAAAAAAGACAAGATGAGGCCAAGGAGCAAGAAAGGGCCCTAAAAAGGTTTAATCTTATGTCTTTGGCTGCTAAAGTTACCGTAACCTTGGCCGTTCTAGGTGCTGTGGCTGCCGGAGGATATGAAGCTAACCAACTAATCTCAGATGCCGTACCCAACAATCACACGTTTTCTGCTGCAATTGATAGATACAACAACAGCCAACCCAATCCCGCTCCAGAAACTACCCCACAAGGTTCACACTATGATTCGGAAGCCAAAAGATGGATAGCTGATAAATACTACGATGGCAAAGTGACGGTTGATATAGACTCTGATCTAAAGTTTAGAGGAGGACCAACTCTTTACAATGGGAATGAAGTGGGAGGGCCACAATTACTCAATGGTACCGAAGCAGTATATAATTCTCGAATTGTTAAGATTAATGGTCGCGAGGTTTCAGATTTTTCTAGCTTTACAGTAGATAGACCCGAAATATTAACAAATGAAATAGGAGAAAAATTTTTAGTGTTTAGAAACTCTGATATATATACTGGGCTAAATGCAGACGGCACAAAACACTATGAGGAAAAAGATACGTTTGTTTTTGTAGGACCGGCAACAGCTGGCCGTGTGCATTTCCTTAATGGAGATTATCAATCTGGTCAAAAAAATTTCCGCTCAGAAGATAGTAAGAAGTATGGAATTATAATCAATGGAACACCTAAGTTAGCTACCCCTACTCCAACCCGCTAATTATTTCTTTTTCTTAATAAGGAGCATAAAGAGAATTATCATGGCAAATGCCGTCCATGACATAAGAGGAATTGTTATATAACCGAAGAATGCTGCTTGTTTTGCTGCACAACTTGCAATCTCATCCGTACATGGCAAAGGAAGTGGCGACATCTGCAAAACGTAGTGATAAGTTGCAATCAAGAATCCTATTATTGAAAGGGGAAGAATATAGCGCTTTATAGAAAAGTCATTTTTAAAAGCTGCAATCCCCAATATTAAAACCTGGGGATACATACATATTCTTTGATACCAGCATAATTTACAGGGAACAAAATGTGCAACCTCAGAAAAGAATAGCGAACCAGTCATGGCTGCCAAGGCCACAAAAAAAGCAAATATTAAAGCGTTTTCAGAAAATACATTTACTACACCTTTTAAGGTTTTGTTCTTTTTAAATACCTTAGACAAAACCAATATAAGAATGAAGACTACTAGAAAAACTTGCGATAAAAGTACCAAATCCGCAAATCCATTAACAATTAGAAGCGCACTTGCTTTATCCATTATTGAAGTTTTGAATTTTTCTTGAGTTCGCTATCAATTAACTTTTGAAAATCCTGATAGCTTTGTGGATTTTCAAGCTTTACATTGTCTAGAAAAAATGTTGGTGTACCGTTTACTCCTACTTTTATACCCTCATCTTGTGTGTTTTTAATAACATCAATGGTTGCGCTCGCATTGATATCTTTTTTAAATTTATCCATATCAAGCTTTAGAGATTCTGCATAACCCATTATTTTCTCTTCTGCCTGACTTGCTGGGAGATCCGCCCATTCTTCCTGCTTGTCATATAATAAGTCATGCATTGGGTAGAATTTGCCCTGATTACCAGCAGAAACAGCAGCACGAGCTGCTAACATTGCGTTGGGGTGAACAGAAGTAAGAGGAAAATTCTTATAAATAAGCTTTACATTTTTTGCATAATCTTTTCTGATCTGCTGAACAAAAGGCTCGTATGCCTTACACGCAGGACACTGAAGATCTCCGTATTCAACTAGGGTTACTTTTGCATTGTTTGGACCAATCGCATAGCCAGCAGAGCTAATGACAACGGGTTTATTTTGATTTTGTTTAATGAGGAATATTACCAAGGCAAAAAACCCTAAGAAAAGGAGCGATCCAATCGCAATAATTATACCTTTTGCTTTACTACCGCCTTCTGGATTTGAGGATCTTGCGAGCTTTTCTAACTTTCTTTTCTGTTTAAGCTCGGCTTTTGTTAGTTTATGATCTTCTTCCATTGTTTTATATGATATTTGATTAGCTATTATTAGTCAATAATTAGTGTCGGGGTGCTGGGAATTGAACCCAGTGTCTCTGCGTCCCGAACGCAACGTGATACCGATTCACTACACCCCGAGGGGATGCGTCCCCGAGTGGAGTCGAACCACCAATCTTGCCCTTAGGACGGGCCTGCTCAATCCATTAAGCTACGAGGACTTGTGGTCATAATTATAGCATAGGACACACTTTGAACGGGTTGACATGCTACTTTTTATTTTGTTAATCTAGTAGCGCAAAATGGCAAAAAAGATATTATCCAAAAAAACTAAAACCACGGCTAAAAAAGTCTATAAGAAAGGTCCATCTCAGGGTCAAATTACTAGAGGAAAAAGAAGTAAAACGGTGTCATTTGTTGTAGGGGTAATAACTGTTGTAGTAATTGCCTTTATAATCTTCCAATATACTCAGGTTAATAATTATAAAACGGTTCTTGGAGCACAAACAGTATCTTCTGAATCTTCGAAATAAAGAAATACAAATGGATTATATGGAGTCTGCGTTGGTTTTATATTTGTAAATTTCTTCCTTTGTAAACCAAAGAGGAATTTCATATTTAGCTTCTTCAACATTTCCAGATGCATGAAGCAAATTTCTAATTGGTCTTTTGTTGCTGTTTGCCAAATATGAAGAGTCATATGAATAATCTCCACGAATAGTTCCTGGGGCTGCAATTAATGGCAGAGTGTGTCCTATCATTTTTCTCACTAGCTCAACAGCATGTGGAGATTCCAAGACAAATGCGATAACTGGTGACTCCATAAGATAATCCATCAACCAAACTCTTACCATTTTTCCTATTTCTTTAGCATCCGATGTTCCTAAGGATTCTTTTGGATCCATTTCTAAATCACGATAATTATCCAAAGTCTTGTTTCCGATACCTAACCAAAGCTCTTCGCGATCTGCTGGATAGTGTTTTTCAACGAGTTCGCGAGGAGCATCTACCATCTTCATAGCTACAATTTTCATACCAGCTTTCTCAAATCTAGTGATAATTTCACCGATTACTCCGCGAGCCATTGCGTCTGGTTTAAAAATTACTAATGTTTGTTCCATAAGGATAAATTATTTTATAAGGCAACGCTCCAAAAAGCAACTAAGAGATTAGTTTCTTAAATGGTTCTTCTTCTTTGAAATCTCCAATAACAGCAAGATTTAGTGGCTGGCTTAAATATTTCTTGGCAACTCTTTGAATATCAGCTAATGTTACCGCCTCAATTCTTTTTGTAATTTCTTCTGGGTTTTCTAGTTTTTTCTCGAGCGTCCAATCTGATCCATAAAATATTGCAACAGAACGTGTATCTTCCAAATCTAGTACAAAATGACCTTTTGTGTATTCTTTTGCTTTAACTAATTCCTCTTCTGTTATTTCTCCATCATTCATTACTTTTTTGTATTCATCGCGCACTACTGTTATTGCATCATTAATTCTTTTAGGATCAGCACCTACATAGGTTGTGAGATGACCACAGTCAAGATAATTTTCTGATGATGTCCTTACATAATATGCCAACCCCCTCTTCTCCCTTACCTCATGGAAAAGGCGTGATGACATTCCGCTACCAAGAATTGCAGCAAGGAGAGAAAGTGGATATTTATCCTTCTCATCTGTAATTCCAACTGTTCTAACCCCTAATGCAAAATGTGTTTGATCAGTTTTTTTGTAGTGAAGTTTGAAAGCCGGTTCTTTTTGGCCTTCTATTACTGATTTATAACCCTCTGTTGTAAATGTTGGGTGTTCACCAAGATATTTTTCTACCAACTTATATGTTTCTTCTACATCTGCTTTTCCAGCAACAACAATTACCATATTGGATGCTGAATAAAGTTTTTTCATATAAGAGACGAAATCTTCTCTTTTTACTCCTTTAATTACCTCTTTTCTTCCTCCAATATCCCATCCCATTGGGGTATCATCATAAAGAAGTGCTTCATATATATCTCCAATTTTTCTTGTTGGAGTATCTTCGTATAAATTCAACTCTTCTGTGATAACACCTTTTTCTTTTTCTATTTCTTCTGGATCAAGAAGGAGGTTCTGAAGCATGTCAGACAAAATATCTATAGAAAGCTCAAGTCTATGAGCGGCGGATTTTATGTAATAACCTGTGTATTCTTTTCCTGTAAATGCGTTGCTTTCTGCTCCTGCTCCGTCAACTAAGGAAGCTATTTCAATAGCGCTTGGCCTTTTCTTAGTACCTTTGAAAGCCATATGTTCAAGGAAATGAGAAATTCCGTTGTTTTCTTTTTCTTCATAGCGAGATCCTGCACCAACCATAATCATGGTAGTTACTGATTCAACTTCATTAACAGGAATTACTACTACTTTGAGGCCGTTTTTTAGATCTTTTTCAAAGAATTTCATAGTTTATAAGGCTATCATTATCTCATAGGGTGGCTTCTCTTTCAAGGAAAATACTATTCTATTGTTGGCGGCTTAATTGGTTTTGATAATTCTGGATAAATACCTGGCCACACTGAGCCAAGCAAATAAAACATAGCTTCTGCTCCATGAATTAAGGCCTTAGGGTATTCTGACTCACCCGCAGATACATGAATAATTTCTGTTAAAGCCATTTGTTCTCTTGGAATAACAGAGCCTTTGTTTGCCCTATCCATAACAGAATCATAAATGCCGTTTTTAGCCTCAAAATCATCTAGAACTTCTCTGATTACTTTTTTTGGAATCTGCTGCAAGCGATCAACTAACTGCAAAGAAACGTCTGATTCGGGATTTAATAATTCAGGCATACTAAGAGTTTCCAAACGAAAAGCCCTTAAAACAAGGGCGGATCCAATCATTGCGGCGTCTTTTTCTCCATCCATACCTTCATATGCCTTGTTAAACCATTTTCTGACTGTTTTTGAGAATTTACCTGGTTTTCCGTTGTCTTTTCTAAGAAATCTCCAGGTATCTTCGGCCATAAAAGAAATATTTATATTTGGATAAAATACTCCGTCCTCCTCTTCGCTTGCCTCTGCCATTAATTCCGGTACTGTTGCAAATATTTCCCACATTATCTTACTTCTTGTGTCTCCTCCAATATTTGGAACTTCAGATTCAATTACCGGTTCCCTATTGAATTCATCTGCTTCGAACCGCCTTTTTAAATCGAAGTGTATTCCCCTAATCTTTCTCCTATCATCTCCACTGTTAATTCTTTCTTCCATAGCAAATGATTCTATAACCTAAAATAGCTACAATCAAGCCCTATAGGCTCGCCCTTCTTGAAAAAATTAAAAGTTGCGATAAAATTCAAATCATGACCCATGAAGATGAAACTACAACTAGTAGAACGAGAGAAACAAGTAAGCCCATTATGGGTAATCTTAAAGATGCCAGAAGCATTATAAGACATGCTACCAATGGAATTGACTATCACCATATACAAGGGGACACTTGGGATAAGGACGCACTACTTGTTAATAACTTAGGACCTATTTTGTTTGCAGCTGGACAATTGGTAGGTTTTGATTTTAGCTCTACTACAAGCCAAGAGCTAATTAGTAAATTGGAGCAGATAGCAAAACAAAGCGGAGTGAGATTAGGAAGTAAAGGATTATTTACCAAAGCAGCTAGTGAACTTCACGCACTCGACCGCAGAATTCCCGCCACAACAGATATTCCAAGAACTGTATTTGATGAGGCCATTGTCATAGCACAAACTGGAAAAACAACCCAAGATACCCTTGGTAATGGGCGAAGGGTTAACGTAGACAGGAACAAAATGGAAACAACTAAAAAAACAAAAGCCGCTGAAAGAACACATTATAGAAGAGTTGAAAAAACCGCAGAAGACAGAGAAGCAATTAGAAGAAGCGTTCCTGACTATGAAACTCGTTCAAAACCAGTAGTAATAGAGCCGAGAGACACTTCATACTCTACGAGACATCCTAACAGATCAGTCTAGCCTACATCTTCTCTACTGTTTCAATTCCGAGGATACTGAGGCCATGCCTTAAGACTATTCCAACTGCTTTTGTTAATTCTAGTCTATTTTTATTTCCCACAATTTTATGCTTCTGATAGAAAAGGTTGAATAAATGGGCAAGGTTAAAAAGATATTCAGAAACCAAATTTGGGGAAAGTTTATTATTTGCTTGTGTCAAAACCTCTGGAAAATAAACTAGAAAACGCATGAGATCATGCTCTTCACTATTAGTTTTTTGTTCTTGGTTCTTGGATCCTGAGTTTTCGTTTTCAGTTTTAAGTTTTAAGTTTTTAGTTAATATGCTTTGTGTCCTAACATATGTATATTGCAAATATGGTCCACTAGCTCCTTCTAGCGAGATTGATTCATCAAAATTAAATTCTACGTCGCGCCCTACTCCAACCTTTAGAAAAGCAAACTTAATTGCTGCCATTCCTACTTTTTCTGCGATCTCATCATCCATATCAGGATATGCTTTCTGAACTCTTGATACAGCCTCATCCATAAGCCATTCCCCGGTTATCACGTCTCCCGTTCTACTAGACATTTTGCCGGATGGAAGTCTTACCATACCGTGAGATATATGGACCGTTTTTTCTGCAAGCTCTGGATTTATAAAGCTTAAAGCTTTTAGAAGAACCTTAAAATATTCATCTATTTCATTTCCTGTAAGAATAATAGACTTGTCATAAGCAAAATCTTTGTATTTAGTTGGAGCAAGACCCAACTCTTTTGCTTCATAAGTTGGGAGACCGAGTGAATTTATAAAAACCCTATTGTGAAGCCCATGTTTTTTCCCTGGAAAAATAATTGCCCCCTCACTCTCTTCAAAAACACCCTTTGATAGGAATTCTTTTACTATTTCTATCCCCACCACTCCAACCTGACTCTCAAAATAAAAATTCTCAAACTTACAACCAAGTCTCTCATATATAGAATCAAAATATTCAAGGCTCCAAGATCTACCTTTCTCGTACAAGGCATTAATATCCGGATCTGTTGCCTCATAAACTTTTTTATTTATTTGATTTATTTCCTTTTTAATTTCTTCATTCGCCTCATACTTGGTAGCTCCAAAGGCATAACACTTACCAAGAAATTGAGCCCTATTGGATAATGGTGCATCATCTTCTGGCATTTCTGATACTAAATCTTTCATACCATATATTGCCTTGGCAACATGTAAACCAACGTCTCCCTGGTAACATACACGTTTTACTTCTGCTCCTTGGCTTTCTGCAAGACGAGCAAGGGACTCTCCAACTATATTTGAATAAACGTGTCCTATATGAAATTCCTTAAAAGGATTTGGGTCAGTAAATTCAATTATTACTTTTTTATCCTTGAGCGTTTCTGAATTTCCAAAATTGGAGCTCTTATTTATAACTTCGATTGTTTCTTCAAGTGCCTTATTAGATAAAAAGACGTTAATAAATCCTGGTGGAGCTACTTCAACTTTTTCTACCAAACTTTTTGGCAAATTTTTCTCTAGCTCTTCTTTTAGCTTGTAAGCGATATCTAGCGGTTTTTGCTTCAGGACTCCGGCTAGCCTTAGTGAAATATTGGAATAATAATCCCCATTGCTGGATTTATCGGATGGAAGAACTTCGATAACAACCTCACTGTCTGATAATTTATTTGTAGCCTGTTTTAAGCTTTGAGCTATTAGCTCTCTCGCAGTCATAGTAGGATTAATTTTAAGGGTAATGAGTCTATTTGTAAACTTATACTATCCGAGGTTTAAATCTTTGAGGAATTTCTTGAAGTCTCCACTTATATCTTCATGTTCTAGTGCTAGCTCAACTACTGTCTTCATGTATTCAAGCTTGTTTCCGGTATCATAGTATCTTCCATTTTCTATTTCACAAGCATAAACTGGGTAACCAGTTTTAATAAGGGCATCAATTGCTTCTGGGAGATATATTTCTCCACCCGTTCCTGGTTTTTGATTACGTAGAATTTCAAATATCTCTGGTGGCAGGATGTATGCTCCATGAGTTGCTAAATTAGAAGGTGCCTCGTCTGGATTTGGCTTTTCTACGATGCTTTTAATTCTAAATACGTTTCCTTCAACCGGTTCAACATCTGCAATTCCATAGCGTTTTAAATCTTCTTTTTTATTTATCTTAACAGCGGAAATTACAGCTCCTCCCAATTTTTCATGAACCTTCATCATCTGAGCTAATCGAGGTGGTTTGGAATAAATAAATTCATCTCCCCAAATAACAGCAAATGGCTCATTATCTATTATAGGTTCAGCAGCTAGAACTGGTGTTCCATTTCCATATGGCCCTTTTTGTCTTACATATATAAAGTTGGCCATTTCAGAGATTTTTTTGGTTTTCTCCATTAACTCCTGTTTTCCACCGGCTTCAAGATTCTTGATAAGATCTGCATTCATTACGTCAAAGTGATCTTCTATTGCCCTTTTTAAGGCTCCTGTGACTATAACAATATCCTCAATCCCTGAGTCTACGGCTTCTTCTACAACATATTGAATAACTGGCTTATCAACTATTGGGAGCATCTCTTTAGGCATCGCCTTAGTTTGAGGAAGAAAACGGGTTCCAAAACCTGCTGCGGGGATTACGGCTTTTCTAATTTTTGACATTATCTGCTAATTTTATGTCTAAACGGCCAAAAAGTCAAAATCAATTAATATGGTTGACTTAAAAATATTTACTTCACATAATTATATTGTGGCTAAAACCAAGAACAAAAAGGACTTATCTCCGATAATAATCGACTATGCAATATCCTTGTGGACAACGATTGGCATCCAATTCTTTCTCCCAACGCTAGCAGGAATCTCCTTTTATTTAACATGTGTTGGAGTTAGCGGTGGAAACATAAAGCAGATAACAACCTGTCCGGTCACATCTTTTTTGGATATACTAGTAGTAATCTCACCGCTAATTGGGGCTCTAATATTTCTAGCTATCAGAAGAAAGCCAAAGGAAATAATTGTCTTCCTGCTCTTAATTCTAATTCTAGATTTTATCTTACTGCACTTTGCATATCATGAAACATTCCAAGACGTATATAATAACTTCTTTTTAGAATTGTTCAAAGTTAAACACTTCGACCCCTTTACTTAAACGTTTCTTTACAAGGCCAATAGCCTTGTGATAAATTGTGAGGATAAACTCATGGCTAACCCAGAAAGATCTGATTTCCCCAAGCTACCTTACACTTTTGAACGTATGGGTGTGACCCCTGATGATGTAGAAGAATTCTCTTCTATGTTTGGTCTAGGACCCGAAGATACTGTTCAAGAGGTAATAGATATGAATGTCTCTGGCAATGCAATAGTTGCTCTTCAAGACAGTTATTCAAATAGAGGTGTCGAACTCACAAGAAGACAAGCTGCTCACCTCTATTATGATAAGCGATTTTTGAATAGAACTGTTGATTATAGTCAACAACCCCAAAGAAGACAAAATAAGGGAAGAAAACAGCCATAATATCTTCTTCTTGCCAAGCATGCCGAGCCTATGGTAAAATTGTCAAATATGTTCACGTTCCTAAAGGAAGTGAGATCAGAGCTTGAAAAGGTAACATGGCCTACAAGCCCTGAAGTGGTTAGACTTACTATAGTTGTTATTGGAATAAGCGCAATTGTAGGAGCATACTTAGGTGCAGCTGACTACGGTTTCACTCAACTCTTAGGACTTCTAATTAGCTAACATTAATAAATATGGATAATAATCAAGAAAATAAAGGTCGCTGGTATATTGTTCACACATATTCAGGACACGAAAACAAAGTTGCAAAAACTCTTATGCAAAGAGTTGATGCAATGGGATTCAAGGAAAGAATCTTAGATGTTTTAGTACCTACAAAAGAAATTGTAAAAGTAAGATCTGGTAAAAAGGAAACCGTAAAGGAGAAGATTTTTGCCGGATACATCTTTGTAAAAATGATTTTGGATGATGAAGCATGGCTTCTTGTCCGCACAACCCCTGGTGTTACTTCATTTGTAGGAACCATGAATAAACCAACTCCAGTAAGAGATGATGAAGTTGATGCAATTCTTAAGTTCGTTGAAATGAAAACACCTGTATTTAAGTCTTCTTTCTCAGCTGGTGAGGCTGTAAAGATTAACGATGGTCCTTTCTCAGATTTTCTTGGTTCAATTGAATCAATTGATGAAGAAAAAGGTAAGGTTAAGGTTCTCGTTTCTATTTTTGGACGCGAAACACCAGTTGAACTAGATTTCTTACAAGTAAGTAAGATATAATGTCCAACGAATCGAATAGATAAATCTTATAATCTATTTTATGAGTGTTGATACAGAACCAAGAAGAGGCAAAATAATAAATGCCGAAAGAAGACAGCGTTGGAATGATTTTATTGCAGAGGTTGGGCAAGAAGCAGAAAAAAGTAATTGGTTTGTAATTACTGGAGATTTTGTTGAAAGAGTTTTTGATTTAAGAGGAAAACCGCTAACCGATAGCGAAAAAGCCAGATTGAGCACATATAGACGAGAGGTACCATCTCAACGTTTTAGAGGAGATACCAATACGGTAAAAGCACTATCATAACGGCATCGGGAACAGAGCTTAAATTAGCTCTTACAAAAAGAAGGTATGGCTAAAAAAATTAAAACATTAATAAAATTGAACGTAAAAGGTGGAGAGGCAACTCCTGCACCTCCTGTTGGAACAGCTCTTGGACCACATGGACTTCCTATTATGGATTTCGTTAAAGCGTTCAATGATAAAACTCAAGATCAAAAAGGAACAGTTCTTCCTGTTGTTATCACAGTTTATGAGGATAGAACTTTCTCATTCATAATCAAGAAACCACCAGTCCCAGAACTCATCAAAAAGGCTCTAAAGCTTGAAAAGGCTTCTAGCAAGCCAGGTCGTGACGTTGCTGGAAAACTCACCGACCAACAAGCAAGAGATATAGCAGAAATCAAACTTGAAGATCTTAATACAAAAGACGTTGGTCAAGCTGCAAAGATTGTAAAAGGCGTAGCAAGATCAATGGGAATACAAACTGAGTAATATTTAGTATCGAGTATTTGGTATGTAGTATAAATACCAGATACAAAATACAACATACGAAATACCATTATGGGAAAAGTAAAAGTACGCGTCCTAGGAGACGAACAACAAGAACAAGAACAAATTGAAGAGCAAAAGAAAAAAGCTGAAGCTAAAGCTCAGGCAAAAAAGGCTAAAGTTTCTGGCGTAAATCTTGGTGGTGGAGAAAGAATTAACTCCGTAGGCGTAAGCGAAGCAGATATAGAAGCGCAATTATCCTCTACTCCAGAAGAAAAAGTAGAAGAAGTAAAGACTGAAGCTAAAAAAGAAAAGAAAGCTAAGAAAAAGGAAGCAAGAGTAAGATCAAAAAGACACACAGCAAATACTTCTAATGTAGCTGATAAAACTACCTATCCTGTTGCAAAGGGTGTTGAGATGCTCAGAAAATTCAAAAAAAGCAATTTTGACGAAACAGTAGAACTCCACATCAACACAAAAGAAAAGGGAGTATCTGGACAAGTTGTACTTCCACACGGAACAGGTAAAAAACTAAGAATTGTAGTTGCAGATGATGCAATAATAGCTGAAATTGAAAAAGGTAAGATTGATTTTGACGTTTTAGTTGCAACTCCAGACATGATGCCAAAGCTTGCTCGTGTTGCAAAGGTTTTAGGGCCACGTGGACTCATGCCAAATCCAAAGGCTGGAACAATCACAACAGATCCAAAAGCTATTATAGAAAAGCTCTCAGCAGGACAAATTACATACAAAACAGAAGCTCAAGCTCCTATTATTCATGTTTCAGTAGGTAAACTCTCTTTTGAAGACAAACAAATTGAAGAAAATGTAAAAACACTTCTTGGCTCTATCGGAGCAAACAAAATTAACAATGTGACTCTTAAATCCACAATGAGTCCGGCAATCTCAATCCAAGCCTAATCAGAAGACAATCATTATTAATCTATGAGTAATCGTCTTGAACACCTAACTTCATCGGATGGTCCCCAATACGGATTAAGGAGAAGAAATGGCAGAGCCGCATTTGACTCACAGGTCCAACAACAAAGATTTACAAGAGATCTGATAACCCACCCTCACGACATTTATAACCCCGAATTATCTAAGAACGGAAACCAAAATAAAAATCAAACAAATACCAGACTCCAATTAACTCCCGAAGAATTAAATGAAGGAATTAGAATGTATATAGGATTAACAAAAAAACAAAGGAAACATCGGTGGGCACGCGCTTTTAGAAAGCAGTATGGGAAAGAAATAGACTTATATAGAGAATTCGAAATCGCAACCAAGAAGCCTATTTAGACTCCTTTTCTGTATTCGGCTTTGTGCTTCTGAATCTTTTCTTTTTCCTCTTCAAAGAAATGAGTTTTTATAAACTCCATAGTGTCACTCGGGTCTTGAGTGTTAACAAAAATTCCAGTAGCTATCTCAAATCCTCCGGCTATCTTGGCTCTTGGCATAATTCTTAAATACCAATCACGTCTTGGGTAAATATAGAAGTTATATGGAAAATCATTACCGTGCCTAGCTTCAAAAATATAGATCAAGCGCTTCAACACATAGGCAAGGCTTTCCATCTCATCATATGTAATTTCTCCAAATAATCTTCCGCGCTCCTCTGGAATAATCCAAACCTCATCTGGCCATTGAGAATATGGTGGACAAACTAGCTCAAAGTTTTTTACAAGTAAATGCTCTCTTCTATAATCTAGGAATTCCTCTAGTGCCGGCACCACGATTGGAACTTCTTTTGGAACAACTGCCACCTGAGAATGGGAGTGATTTATGCTTTCTCCAGCATCGTGCCCTGAGTTTGAGAAGATACACACAGTACCATCTCTAGCAAATGTATTAAACCTATTTACAAAAGCTTCTATTATTAGCTTTACGTGCTCAACTGGAATTTCTGACAAACTATGAACATGACGTGGTGTATGTATAATAACCTCGTGAATTGGAGCAAAGGGAAATTTATTCTCAACTACTCTTACTGACCAATTTTCATCTCCCGGATCTCCTCCAATTCTGTAGGTTTCAATATCATTTTTTCCGTTTTGTGGATCAAATGGACAGAAATGCTCTGCTTTTTTACTGTGAATATCAGGCCTTTTAGCACGGCGTGGTGCTTGAATTATCCAATTTTCAAGCGAGGGAATATTTGTAAACTTAAAATCGGGCATTAGATATATTAAAGCTTAAGGCTAAGCTAAAAATCAAGGGTGAGTACTATTTGCCGCGAGCTGCAGCAACAAGTTTTGTCCTCTTTGAAAAGTTCTTCATAGACTCTCCCAGAATTACAAACCCCATTATCATTTGAATTGAAATAAGTAGCAAATTCCAGTGGTGAGTAATAAAAAGATTTTCATTAAATAAAATTGCAAAGAAACTACTTATGCAGAATATTGTAGCTGATGGAAGAATAAACCTTATCTGATATCTTTGTCTATTTAGAATATGACCATAAAGTGCGACTTCTTCTTTTGTTTTAAATTTATTTTTTCTATCCCTAATCATTTTTAGATCTACATAATATGACCCGACTGCAACAATGAAAAATCCGCTCATAAATCCAAACCAAGCAAGTGGATTCTCTACATGAGTAAATGCCATGACTTCAATAAATGAGGCTAAAAAGTACATAAAGCTATGAAGAAGATCTAGTGGCCAATCAATAAAAGATATTGCATGAATTATTGCTTCTGACCAAAAACTAAGAATAATAAGAAAAGATGCTATAACATATGGAAAATACATCCAGCTAAGATCTCCAATTGTAACTGCTGCTTGAGTAGCAAGCGCTGCCAAAGCAACTCCCTGAACAACGCTGATTAATAAAAATTCAATATTAAGCGTAAAGTCATCAAGTTTTTCCATAATGTTTATTGTAAGAAATAACATTTCTAAGTCAACAATCAAATGCTTGACAATTATTTAATTGAATGATATATTTATATATCGAAATATTTCAATATATCGATTCGTTACTAATCAATAATATTTAATCAATATCTTTATGGCTGATAAAATAACAAAAATAATG
>DASZYA010000011.1:0-16139 GCA_035545675.1 Patescibacteria group bacterium | reverse complement strand
TCTTTTATTCCTGTCTGTATTTTTAATTGTTTTTTCCACTAGTAATCAAACTATTTATCTAGCGGATTTTGCATTTGCGGGAGGAATAGTTGGGATAGTATTTATAATTTTTTCGCGATTCATGCCTAGAAGAACAGCTCTGGGACGCGAGATGTATAGAAGAATTAAAGGATATAGACTTTTTATTGATAAAGCAGAAAATTATCGTCAAAAGTTTTTTGAAAAAAGAAATATGTTTAATGAAATCCTACCCTATGTAATAGTTTTTGGATTAACAAAGAAATTTGCAAAAGCATTAGATAAGATGGGAGTAAAACCAAATAATCCCACCTGGTACTATGGGGCTCATTCTTTTAATCCAATATTATTCTCTGACAATATCAATAGCTTCTCTAATTCTGTAAGTAGATCAATTGCAAGCGCACCTAGCAGTAGCGGTTTTTCAAGTGGTGGAGGGTTTTCTGGTGGAGGCTTTGGTGGCGGCGGTGGAGGAAGCTGGTAGGACTAGGGATTAGGGAATAGGAGCTAGGGAATAGATTTAAGTTAAGAAAGCGAACTAGCTTGACACAACGACACTTTTTACTCTAAGATTTAGGTATGCTAAAAAAGATTTCCCTCATAGCAATTTTAATCATTCTTATTGTTAGTCCATCAAAGGTTTTAGCAGAAGGCGATTATATGGTTACCTCTTCCACCACCCCAAGTGCCATACAAAAAAGTGTTCCTCCGGTTAGACCAGTACTTAAAAATGCGCTTAACATCAAACCAAACTTAAATCCAGATCAAAAACAAGCCTTTGAAGATGCAATCGCAGCAATCAAAGATGCTCGTCAAAAAACCATAGTCACAAGAATTTCTACTAATATAACTAGTATGAATACAAATCTCACAAGCATTATGACTCAATCATTAACTCGCATGACAACAGCCGTAAATGCGCTAAAAACAAAATCTGCTGGCTTTAAATCTCAAGGTAAAAATACAACAAGCCTTGATAATGCAATTTCCAAAGCAGAAACTGCTATCTCAACGGCAAATACAGCAGTTACTACCCAATCGCAAAAAACTTATACAGCTACCATTACTGATGCAAATATTAAAAGTCCAATTGCACAAATGGTAACTACTTTCCGCCAAGACATAACAACAACTCATCAAACTGTACTTGCTGCCAAAACTGCAGTAATCGCAGCATTCACTGAAGCTACAAAATTAGAAGGCGCTAATACAACAGCAACAAGTTCTGGAGGCCTACAATAATGGAAAACAATAATCAAACACCACCCACCCCAACAACTACACCAGAACCAGCTACAACTACTGTACCAAGTGCAGTACCAACTGCTCCCGTAGCACCAAGTACAACCACGCCAAATACCTCTACACCTTCTACTCCAACTATCGGTCCAGAATTAAGACATGCACCTAGTAGTCCAACAACAGGTAGTAATAAAACTATCCTTCTTGTAATCGTTGTTGTTATTTTGGCTATAGTAGTAGGATCTCTTTACTTTTTTGCTATAAAATCCAATGGATCAAATTCTTCTCAAGTAACTCCTGTTCCTCAACAAGTTGTGCCAACCGCGACCCCTACGATGACTCCAACACCAAGTCCATCTGCTAGTGAAATGAATAGTCTTGATACCGGTGATCCAACTCAAGACTTAAACAATCTTAATACAGACGTAAATCAGCTTTAGATATTATGTATTAACGAGTTAAAGAGTTAACGAGTTAATAAAACAAAATGAATTTGATTATCTCTCTTTTAATAAATGCTTTAGTAGTTTTTGGGGCTGCTTATATTCTTCCTGGAATTGATGTTAATAATTTTGTAACCGCAATAATTGTTGCAGTAGTTTTGGGGCTTCTAAATACTTTTATAAAACCAATTTTGTCCCTTATAGCTCTTCCAATTACAATCATAACTCTGGGATTATTTGCTCTTATTATTAATGCAATTATAGTAATGCTTGTTTCATTCTTAGTTCCTGGATTTCATGTACAAAACTTCTTATGGGCAATAATTTTCTCAATAGTAGTATCAATAATTTCTGCAGTTTTAGGATTGATTGGAGTTAAAAAATAATTGGGAGAACAACAGCGCACACTGTCACGGTTTGAATAGACAAGTCTATCCATCTCCCACCCCGTTTACCGAAGAACTTTTTCAACAGCCACAGGCCCGTCGAACTCACCGATCAAGTCCTACTAAGGACGTCTCCTCACGTGCTGAAGACTTCCTTTTTAGACTAGATCGAGCTAATCCCAGCGCCAAATGTCAAGGCAACCGCGAGACACAGCGTCCAAAGTCGAGGCCATACCTGCTGCCACTCTGCGAGTGACTTGGGAACTTCCTTTTTTCCGTCGATGAACAACATAACGTAGATCCAGACAGCTGCGACTACAAACGCTACTCCGATTTCTTCAAGGTGATGCCCTGACAGTAGAACGTCTACCGCAAAGAGCGCCAGCCACAAGATCAGCGTGATCAGATAGGGAAACCCCTGGTAGGTGTGCGTCTTCTCGCTAGGGAGATGACGAATCTCAACAGGGCGTTTTTTCCTTTCATGGTCATCTGCTTCGACTTTTTTGAAGAAGATACAAAGAGCGTAGGTTACGATGCCGAGGAGCAGCTGAAACCACACTGTGGTATAGAAGGCCTGAGGTGTATGCCCATGCATAACGCTCGACGCCAAACCAGAGATGATGGCAATCGCTACTCCTGCTACTGGAAAGGATGCGTAAAGGCCAAAGTAAAACTTGCCCTCACGAATCTTCCTGTACACCAAGGTTGGCCCAACGTAAATCAGACCAGATATGAGTCCGGCGATGATAGGATTCCAGAGCAACCAGAACGCCAAGACGACATGTGAATTCATTCAGAATTCCTCCTTTCATTCAGAGTACCTGTGCTTTATTTCTTCGGTTATACCAATGTGCGAATTGCGTGATGAGCGAACAACAGGGGAAGCTTTTCCTATCTCACGGTTTTACCCATAAGCCTGCCTGCCCAAAAAGCACCCTGATTCTATCAAAAATACCCTATTTAATCAAACTATAGGTTTAAAAAGCTGTTAATTTATTGTATAATCCCTAAATCTCAGGGACTTACCTGAAACCACGCTCACACGCATGTGTGGAAACGGGTCTGAACCTTGAAAATTCGACACGGAAATAAATTCGCTATAAGCGAAAGGAGACAACATGCTCATTAGTCTTTGGCCCAACTACGTTCACAACGTGGCAAGGCTCATCGGCCAAAATCTAGCGATAGTTATGATGCTTTTGGCATTCATAGCTGTTGTAAGTATCATGCAGCTCAGTCCTTTGTGGATTGAATTCGCTCTAACCATAACCATTGGGTTGATCGGATTTCTACACCTAGGACCGCTACAGGAGCACAAAGATAGATCACGCACCCAACAACCAGGCACGATTAGTTCTCAGAAGGAGAAGACAATGACAGACGAACACACGGATGACACACACGGCACGAAGTTCGAGGATGAAGACATATTCGACACAATGGAGAAGCAGTTCGGTGCGGAGTTTGTCTACCATGGAGTAGGCTTCTTTGCTACCATCGGCCTACTCTTAATCGGAGGACTGATCTTCGGCCACAAGCTGATACCAGTCATCTTGCCTGCCGCAGCCCTCGTGGTAGTTGGTACCTGCCTTTCAAGCTTTGCGATCGGCGGTATACTACATGCCTTGGTCAACATCAAAGACAACGAGCAGGCTAAACAGAATGCAGCCTGGTCAGCAGCAGGAATGGCTCTGATCCTCGTTGGGATCTTTATAGCCAACTTCTCGCTCACCGGGAGATTCTTCTAACAACCACTCGGAGGTAGTCATGGAAGTAGGACCAACTCAACTGGGACTGGCACTCGTAATCTTTGTGATAGCCTTGGCAGCACTCCTTGGAGTTCTTGTCGACAGCAACAATCACGCTGACTACACCACGCCAGGTTTCACGCCACCAGCAATCACGCGAACCGTCACACCATAGAAGGGGAGACATCAGGTGAATACTGGTCAAATCGTCACACGGGTTGGAATAGCATTGGTCGTAATCGCGATCATCGATCTGCTTGTAGTACTCAAGTATCGGAAGGAAACGAGGATCCCATACAATACAAGATATGCAGCCCTGTTGGGTTCGCCAATCCTTGTTATTGGGGGTATATCCTTCATCTTTCGCTTCCCTGCGTTTTGGGCATTCGTGGGTCTAGTAACCTCCGCAGCAGCAGTAGGACACCTACTTGGCTGTGCATTCATGGTTACCAGCCCACATCGGCTAGACCTAGGTACGGATACCTATGCTGTTGGACAGAGCGCTAACAAAGGATGGCTTGCCTTAGCAGTTGGCATAGCCCTAATAGCTGGCTCTCTTGTTCTACAAAAACATATCTAATTTCCGTGTCGCGGAGGCGCTTTGCTTTTTTGCTAACCCCATAAAGGTTAACACCACAGGCAGAGCGCTTCCACTTCACACATCGGCCCCGCCAGCTGGCGGAATCAGTGCAAGCACTTCTTCACAACTCAACCTCAACCTAAAACCTATTACCTAATCCCTATAACCTAACTTGATTTATATATTAGCTTTACCTACACTTAAAGTAAGCCCAAAAAATCTTGGGTTATATTTTGTATGGGATTACTGCTCTATCCTATTTATATTTTTATTTTTTGGTATCAAACAGTTTGTATTGGAGTATTTAGAAAAACATTAGAAATTTTTTCCTATGTAGCTACTCTACTCTCAGTTCCACTTTTATTAAGAACATTTTTTAAACCTCTAAAAAATGAATACAGAGATGGCCTAGTTTTATTCTCTGTAATTATGGGAATAATAATTAAGACTATTCTTCTTTCTATTTCTCTTTCTATACTTCTACTTTTATCTTTGATTCTTATTTCAATTGATTTAGTTGTAATTCTTATGCCTGTAATAATAATCGGAACATTTACCTTATGAAGCAACATTATTTTGAAATATATTCCCATCTAAACTCAGTCCCTGCTAAATTTGTAAGACTGATTTTGGTATTAACACCATTTGCTTATCTAGCTTTTGGATATCTCAATCAATTTGATCTGAAACCATTACTCGCATTTGTAGCATTAATGCTGATAAATGAAATTTTCTTAGAAAGTCTTAATAAAACAATTCCGGAAGAAAAAGTAAAACATGACGCAAAAGATGCATTTAAGTCTATTAAATTTTCCGCCCGTTATAAAATAAAAATTTCAAAAGATGGATACGAACTTTTAAACCATATTAAAAATGATCCAAGCGTTAAATTCTTCTTGAACGAACTCGGAATAGGAAATTTAGAAAAAGTAAATCTCTCAATTGATGAAATAATAAAACAAGCGGAAGATGAAGTTCTTTGGGTTGAGGGAAATTATATTGGAGAAGTAGATCTTGCGGCTGCTTATATTTTCTTGTCAGAAGAAACAACTCATTTCCTGATTAAGAATAATCTTAATAATGATGACGTAATAAATATTCTTTATTGGGCTAGAAGAAAATATAGAATTGATAATTTTGATAATAAAAAAATAGTCCTATTAGGCCCTGGCGTTTTTGACTCTTTAGTTTATGGATGGAACTATGAACTCAAAAAGTATGCAAGAGATTTAACTAGTGATGTATTAAGTCGCTTTTATCTACCAGTAATTACAGGGCAAGAAAAAGAATACAAAGAATTAGAGGTAAGTCTTTCAAAAAGAAAAGCATCCAATGCAATTCTAATTGGTGAAGTAGGAGTTGGAAAAAGAAATCTAGTTGAATATCTGGCACAAAATGCCTTCTTTGGAAAAACAACCGAAGAGTTAAATAATAAAAGAATCTTTGAATTGATGGCAGATAGATTGATCTCCGGAATAAACAACGCAGGAGAATTAGAATCAAGACTTTCAGAAATGCTGCTTGAAATTTATCATTCAGGAAATTCACTGGTATTTATTCCAAATATAGAAAATATATTTGGCGGTGGAGGATTAGATTTTGATATATCAGGAATCCTTGATGAATATATAGGAAGCGAAAAAATAAAATTCATTGGGTCCACTACCCCAGGAGCTTATGCAAACTACATACAGAATAAACCAAGCGTTACAGATTTATTTGAAAAAATTGAAGTAAAAGAATTAGATAGCGCTAAAACATTATTGCTCCTTACTGATAAAGCAGATGAAATAGTTGGAAAATATGGAGTTTATATTTCTTACCAAGCTTTAAAACAAGCTGTATTACTTGCTCCAACTTTTTATCCTGAAAGATTTTCTCCAGGACGTGCAATTGACCTATTAGAAGAAGCTTGTTCTCATGCAAAAGTTAATAAGAAAAAAATAGTTGACGGAAAAGATGTACAAGAGTTTGTAGAAGGAAAAACAAATGTAGTACTCGCAGAACCTGACAAAAAAGAGAAAGATCTTCTAACCCATCTTGAAGAAAAACTACACGCGCGAGTTATTGGACAAAATCAAGCAGTTAAGGCAGTTGCCGATGCACTAAAAAGATTAAGAAGTGGGTTCAAAAATGAAGGAAGACCAATATCAGTTTTTCTTTTCTTAGGACCAACCGGAGTTGGAAAAACAGAACTCGCTAAAGCTCTAGCAAAAGAATATTTTGGGTCAGAAGACAGAATGATAAGACTTGATATGAGTGAATACCAAACTCAAGATCAAATAGACAGACTGCTTGGCGAAAAAGCAGGAGATACATATGAACCAAATACATTAGCAGAACAAGTTGAGAAACAACCATTTTCATTGGTATTACTAGATGAATTTGAAAAAGCAGATAGTAAATTGTTAAATATTTTCCTACAAGTTTTTGACGAGGGAAAATTGACCACTAATCAGGGGAAAACTATTTCTTTTGAAAATACAATTATCATTGCGACATCAAATGCGGGAGCAGAAATAATAAGAGAGAAAATTAACAAAAGAGAAGAATTAGGAGAAAAAGAATTACTAGATTATCTTCTTAAAAACAATGTCTTTACACCAGAACTTATAAATAGATTTGATGAAGTAGTAGAATTCAAACCATTAACAAAGGACGAAATACTAAAAGTATCTGGACTATTGCTCGGCCAAGCACTTGAATCGCTAAAAGATAATGGAATAAAAATTATTCCAGATATAAAGGTCGCAGAAAAAATTGCAAACGATGCTTATAGCCCGGAATTTGGAGCAAGAAATATAAGGCGCTACATTGAAGAAAATGTAGAAGGATTCTTATCCAATTTAATATTGGAAGAAAAAATCCACAAAGGGGAAGAAATAAAATTGTCTGTTAATGAACAGAACAATTTTGTGATTGGTTCTTAGGTCTTAGTTCTTTGGGAATACTATGATAAATAAATTTGAAACACTCGATGCATGGAAAGAATCACACAAGTTAGTCTTGATGATATACAAGGAAGAAAATTATAGACTTACCGATCAAATCTGTAGATCTGCAAGCTCAATAGCAGCTAATCTGGTTGAGGGAAGCTCACGAAACACAAAGAAGGAATATAGACAATTTGCCTATCAGGCCAGAGCTTCGCTTGAAGAAGCTAAATATCACTTACTGCTCGCAAAGGATCTAGGATATATTAACGAAAGTCTATATAATAAAATTATGAACCAAGCAAACATTACAGGAAAGTTGATTAACGGATTAATAAATTACCTAGGATCCAGGATCCAAGAACAAATAACCAAATGAAGATTGCATGTTTTGAACTACAAGATTGGGAAAAGGATTATATAAAAAATAAATTCCAAGATACTGTTGAGTTATCCTTCCACGAAGAGACTTTAAACATAGACAATGTTTCTGATTTTAAAGACGTTGATGGAATTGTAATTTTTATCAACTCCAAAATTGACAAACAGGTTTTAGATGCACTACCAAATCTTAAATTTATCGCAACTATGTCTACGGGTTTTGACCACATAGATATAGAAACCTGTAAAGGTAGAAATATTATTGTCTCAACTGTCCCAACGTATGGAGAAAATACAGTTGCTGAACATGCATTTGCTCTAATCTTTGCAATATCAAGAAGAATAATTGAATCACACGATAGAGTTGCTCATGGAGATTTTTCTCCAATTGGATTAACAGGGTTTGATCTTTATGGAAAAACTATTGGAGTAATTGGGGTAGGAAATATTGGCACACACGTAATTAGAATTGCAAAAGGAATTGGTATGGATGTGCTAGGTTACAAAAGAACCCCGGACCCAAAACTAGCAGCAGATCTTGGATTTCAATTTGCTGAATTAGATAAAATTTATGCAGAAGCTGACGTGATCACACTTCATCTACCCTACATGAAAGAGACTCATCATTTTCTAAACGCTGATTCTTTTGCAAAAATGAAAGATGGCGTTGTTGTAATTAATACTGCACGCGGTGCTCTAATAGACACAGAGGCTTTGGTAAATGCTTTAGACTCAGGAAAAGTTGGAGCAGCAGGATTAGATGTATTAGAGGGAGAACCATTACTTCACGAAGAACATGAGCTACTCCATAAAAGCATGGATAGCGCTGATCTAAAAACAGTACTTGAGGATCATATGCTTCTCAATAATCCAAAGGTTGTTATTACTCCACATAATGGATTTAATAGCAAAGAGGCACTTGAAAGAATTCTTGCAACAACATGCGAGAATATTTATGGATTTATGAGTGGTACTCCAAAAAATCCAGCCTACTAATTTAGATCTTGGGTCTTAGTTCTTAGATATTAGGATTTATTCTTAGAATTCGATTTTCCTAAGATCTAGGATCCAATAACTAATAACCAACCTAGAACCAGCCCTTTTTGCCTTCTTCACGAAATTGCTTTAGTAATTCTTTTTGTTTTCCTCTAAGTTTTTTTGGAATCAAAACTTTTATTCTTACATAATGGTCTCCACTTCTCCCATTTGCGTTTTTTACTCCGTGTCCCTTTATTCTAATTAATGCATTTGGCTGAGTTCCTTCCGGAATTTTTAGCTTTACTTTTCCATCTATTGTTTCTACTTCTAAAATATCTCCAAGAGTTGCCAATACCATATCTATTTCTTCCTCTGTAATAATATCTAGTCCTTCACGGACAAATTTACTGTGAGGGCGAACCGAAACTACCACATCAAAATCATCAAAACGTACTCTTGTGTTATTATCTACACCTTTTGGAATTTTTATAGTTCTCTCTTTTCCGTTTATATTAACTTTTTTCTCCGTTCCTTTTATCGCATCCAAAAAGTCTATACTAATTGAGTAAGTTGGCTTTCTTCTTCCAAAAGGTGAAGCACCACCAAAAAATTGTTCAAAAATTTCAAAAGGATCTGTAAAACCACCCATATTTCCAAAATCAAATCCATCCGCTCCTCCTGAATATGTATATGTAAATGGACCCTGCTGACGAAAGCCTCCACCAAAAGGACCTCCGGCCCCAGCTCCTCCTTCAAATCCGGCGCTACCAAACTGATCATATTGCTGTCTTTTTTGAGGATCACCAATTACTTCGTAAGCTTGGTTTATTTCTTTAAATTTTTCTTCTGCCTCTTTTGTTTTGTTGCGATCCGGATGATATTGAAGAGCAAGTTTTCTGTAAGCTTTTTTAATCTCATCCTGAGTCGCCGATTTTGACACACCAAGAAGTGAGTAATAATCCTTATTCATTTGTCCATTTTAGCAAATTTGAGCCTAGTTTGCCAACTCAATTATTTGGGGTACAAACAAGAGATCCTATTGTTATGGCATTTTTTGGTACCTTGGTTCCAGCAGCCTCATGACAACTATAAGTTTTTATGGGAGTTGGAGTTGCTGCTGTACTTTTCTTGGCAACAGTCGGCCTTACTACAATTGCTGTAGGAGATGGATTAGGAGCATTTGTTACACCAGGAGCTCGAGTTGGTGTTGGAGTGAGAACCTGAGGTGGAATTGGAAATAGAACATCTAGCTCAACCGTTGAGCCACTAAGATTATAATTATTAGTAGTCATAAGCTTTACTCCATTAACAATTGCGCTAACCGAATAATTTCCTTGGGCAACATTGTTAAAAGAAAAATTACCATTTGCATCTGGACGAGTTTGTAAGTTTGCCACTCCTTCTGTAACAATGTCTGCATTTGTAAATCCTGCCTCCCCACTATCCCTACTTCCATTTCCATTTGAATCAACAAAAATTGATCCGCGTATATTGTATTGATTTGTTTGACCCGGAGCACTAGTTGCAACAGGACTAACGGGAATTATTTTGGGTGTAGGAGTTGGATTGTTGGGGGCAGCAGTTGGAGTCTTAGTTGGCTCATTAACAGGAGCCAAACCCGAACAAGCATTAATCGTTCTAAATACATTTAGTCTTGGACCAATGGGTTTATTTGTTGAAATAGGATCCGCATTCTGAATCAGACAATTTTTTATTTGACTTAACGATAGACCAGGATTAATCCCCATAAGAAGTGCCACTGCTCCAACTACGTGAGGCGCTGCCATACTTGTACCACTCTTATAACCATATCCTCCATTTGGCAAAGTTGAATAAATACTTACTCCTGGAGCTGCGATATCAACCTTACTTCCCCAATTTGAATCACTTGCTTTTTGATCATTTGGATCAACAGACCCAACAACTGTAACATTGTTACAAGATGGAGGAGCAGTAGTTGCCACATCTTGGTTGCTATTTCCAGCAGCTGCAACTACATATACATTCTTTGAAACAACATAGTCTATTGTATCCTGATATCCAACAACCGTTGGGTCACCACAAGGGACTGGTGCTATAAGACTAAGATTTATAATATTTGCCCCATTGTCCGCTGCATACTTCATTGCTTTCATAATATCTGTTACTTCTCCTTCTCCTTGTGCATTCATTGCCTTAACAGCCATAAGAGTCACATTCCAATTCATTCCCGCTACCCCCACTCCATTATTTGTCATTGCCCCTATCGTTCCAGCAATATGTGTTCCATGACTATGATCATCCATTGGGTCATCGTCTGGAGACTTTACTGAAGCACAGGTTACAGTATCTCCATTATCGATATATTGATTACATGTAGAAAAATCTTTTCCTTTTATTATTGTTCTCCCAACAAAATCTGGATGATTATAATCAATTCCAGTATCTACAACTGCGGCTACAACACTATTGCTTCCCTTAGTAAGACTCCAAGCCTGAGGCATACCGATTTTTACCATATCCCACTGTTGGTTAAAATATGGATCGTTTGGAACAGTTTGCTGATTTTTAAATATATAGTCAGCACCTACTGCTTCAATTTCTGGGGTATTAGCAAGATCTTTTGCAACTTTTTTTACATCTACTCCTTTTTTGAAAGTAAGGACATAAAAATTAGAAAGATTTTTATCGTTTTTAGAATCAAAAAGTGGTTCTTGGGATTCTATGCCAATGTTATCAAGCTTTCCCTTAAGATTATTTATCTCATCCTCCGTATAAGAATCTTTGTATTTAACAATTAATTTGTTTGCTACGTAAGGAGCATTTGGATAAAAAATAGGGTTTTTTTCTACTACTGTTTGTCTTCCTAAGTTAGAAAATATAAAGAAGACTACAGGAATTAAAATTACTAAAATTAAAATTCCAAATAAAAAATATCTATTTTTCTTATTGCTAAGGAATTTATTGAGCTTATTCTCCTTAACTTCTTGCTCAGAAGGATTTTCGGGCATCATAACTAATTACTACTTGGCTGCATCTGAGTACCACCAGATTGTGCAGGAGTAGATACTGCGCTTGGTTGTGGAGGAACTTGGCCCATCCCATTGTTATCCGCTCCATAAACTGGTTCTGGTGCTGGTCCTGGTGGATTAACAGGTGGTTGGGAAGCAGAATTAGAACTAGTTACTGGTTCAACTGATGCTTGAGCTACTGGCTGACTAGGGTCACCCGGGTTAGTCGGAATAGACGCTCCACCTTGCTGACCTGCTTGCCCTTGAGGTGCTCCATTTGGAACTTGTGGAGCAACTTTTGAGAAGGTGAACTGATTTTTAGCTTGATCAAAGTCTATTAAAATTGTATCCCCTGGAATAAATTTTTTAGAAATTAGATCTAAAGATATTGGATTCTCAATCGCGCTTTGTATAAGACGCCTTAACGGTCTTGCTCCATAAACCGGATCATAACCTTCCTTTGCAAGATCCGCCAAAGCTTTATCTGAAATTTGAAGATCGTATCCCTGATCTTTAAGCAACTTTCTAGTTTTTGCAATGTTAAGCTTTGCAATTTCTGCCATATCAGCTTGTGCAAGGGGCTTAAACACAACTAATTCATCAAAACGGTTAAGAAGCTCCGGCCTAAAGAATTTGTGCAACTCATCCATGAGAGTCTTTGATAACTCAGCAAATTTCTTACTAAGCTGGTCTGGAGTTAGATCTGCTCCGCCTGCTGATAATTCTTTTTGAATAGTAGCGCTCCCTATGTTTGAGGTTGCAATAATAACTGTGTTTTTAAAAGAAATAGTATTTCCTTTGTTGTCTGTTAATCTTCCGTCTTCTAATAATTGCAAAAGAATATTAAACACATCAGGATGTGCTTTTTCTACTTCATCAAAGAGAACTATAGAATAAGGCTTTGTTCTTACAGCCTCGGTAAGCTGCCCTCCTTCTTCATATCCTACATATCCAGGAGGTGCACCAATAAGCTTTGCAACCTCATGCTTTTCCATGTATTCACTCATATCAAGCCTTATCATAGATTCTTCTTTTCCAAAAAGAATTTCTGCCATAGTTTTGGCAAGCTCTGTTTTTCCAACTCCTGTTGGACCTAGGAATATAAATGATGCAATAGGACGATTTGCAGCTGACAATCCAATTCTTCCACGCCTTATTGCTTCGGCAATTGCCACAACTGCCTCTTGTTGGTCTATAAATCTCTTATGAATTAGATCTTCAAGATGAATTAACTTTTCACTTTCATCCTCTGTAAGTTTTGTGACTGGGATACCAGTCCACGCAGAAACTACATTTTGAATATCTTCTACATTAACGGTACTATCTTTTCTTTTACCCTCTGATGATTTTAGTTTTACATCAGCTCCTGCTTCGTCAAGCAAGTCTACTGCCTTATCCGGCAAGAATCTTTCGCCAACATATTTCTTAGACAATCTCACTGCTGCTTCTAGTGATTCCTGAGAATAAGTAACACCATGAAACTTTTCATATTTTGGAACCAAAACTTTAAGCATCTCAACCGCTACTTCTTCGCTTGGCTCCTCAACTAAAACCGGCTGGAAACGCCTTTCAAAAGCCTTATCTTTCTCAAAATATTTTCTAAATTCTGCTGTGGTTGTTGTTCCAATGAGTTGTATTTGCCCACGAGCAAGATACGGCTTAATAATGTTTGAAGCATCCATTGCACCACCTGAATCTCCAGCACCAATTAGAGTATGAATTTCATCTATAAAAAGAATTATCTTTCCATCAGATGCCTGGGCTTCTTTAATAACTGCCCTAAATCTTTCTTCAAATTCTCCGCGATGTGAGGCTCCGGCAATAAGAGATGCCAGATCTAGCTGCATAATTCTTTTATCTGTCAGATCTTTTGGAACTTTTCCTTCAATAATTTGCTGACACAAACCTTCTACAATTGCTGTTTTCCCAACCCCTGCTTCTCCGATTATTATTGGATTGTTCTTGGAGCGCCTTAATAATATATGCACAAGTCTTTCTACTTCTCTATCACGACCAGTAACAGGATCTAGTCTTCCTTCTTTTGCTTCGAGAGTTAGATCAATGCTGTATTTTTCTATCATGGATTTCTTTGCAACAGAATAATCAGCGCTCTTTGAAAGCTTATCTTCCAAACCTTGCTTATCTATTCCCTTTGTCTTAAGAAATTCTGCGGTAGCTGAGGCAGAGAAAATAGCAAGCATTATGTCTTCCGGACTTATAAAACTTGACCCTCTAAGCTTTGAAGTATTGAATGCTTCTTCCAAAATATTTTTTGCAGGATCAGATAGGGTTGGCTGCCCAGAAAATGTTCCCTTAGCATGCTTTGCCTCTACTTCCTGAGAAATTTTTGCAGCATCTACATTGAAACTCTCAAGCAACTTAAATATTTCTCCGTCATAGACTAGTCCATATAAAAGATCATCTGGCTCAATATTTGCTTGATTGTTTTTTTTAGCTAGACTTTGAGCTTGATGTAAGACCTGGGTTGCACGTGGATCAAGACGTGATAGAGCGGTTACATTTTCGCGAGCGGTTGGACTAGAAGTTAGAGCAGCATTATCCTGTTTGTCAGAAGAGACTGCATCATTTACTGGCAATTGACCTGCTTGATCAGATTGTGCTGGTGCCTCCACCTTGGGAGAATCTTCTGGTTTTGCGGCTTCATCTTTGGGAGAAGTTGTAGACTCAGGAGTCTTTGTCTCTTCTTCCTTATCTCTTTTTTGATTAAATAAATTTCCAAACATAGGGCAGTATTAACAACTAACAACTAGTAATATCTTATCATAATTTAGGCTTGTCAGGACCAGGTTTTTCATCCGCAAAAGCAGGATTATCTTCTAGATTCTTTGGGCCTTCCTCTTCTCCAAATACCTTAGGTTTATCATCACCAATTGCAGCCTGTTGAGTCATAGACTTAGTTGCCGTTTGTTCACGCTTTACATCGACAAGTGAATCCTCTTCCTTTTCTTTCATGGAAAGATTCTCCAAAACTTGCTTACCCGCCTCCATCTTTGCCTTAAGATAAGCTATAACTTCTGACTTTGAAAAACCTCCCATAAGTAAGAATGGCAATATGTTTGAAACCATCTCCATGCCTTGATTTACTTTTTCGTTATCCGTTGAATTAAGTAAGCTGATTGCTTGCGTGATCCTATCCATATCATTCTTAATCCATTGATTTCTATTCATTTGTTGTCCTGAAAGATCTTTTGGTGGCTCAACAGTATTGTAGTTTTCTACCCAAAGCTTTCTTACCTCCTCATAATCATCAAGACTTACCTGCTGAACCTTATTAACGGCTGGAAGACTGGTCTTCTGAGCGCCCACTGCAACAACACCTTGTCTAATATTTGCTACGTGTTCTGCTTTTGCTTTACCCGCTTGATAAGCTGTACCAATTTGAGATGTTGCAGCACTACTTACAGAACTCTTGTTTGTAGTTGCCTGAGATGCATTTAATACTGAGGCTGCAACCGGATTACCTTTATCTTTTTGGCTAATAAGTTGTTGACGAAGAGTTGTGAACTTCTCTCTTTCCGATGGTACTGTCGCAAGACTTGGATTTGCAATTTTTGTAAGGTTACTCCTAAATTCTCTAGCTTCATTTTGACGCGATACATCACGACTCATCATAGAAGTTTCATAACGAGCAATATCACGCATCTTTGGAATTGATAGGTTTGCTTGCCTCATCACTTCTGTGCTCTCGTGAACTATTGCATTGTTTGCAATTTGGCTTCTTGATGTCATAGATTCGCTAACTGTAGCCCCTTTATGGCTCATGAACGGCAGAGAACGAGCAACTCCAGTGGGAGAAACAAGACCAGGTGGAGTTGGGGCAACCGGAGGAGTTCCTTTTGGTGGATTAAGAAATCCAAGATTTTTATTTACAAATTGCTTGAGACCAGGACTTCCAATAGAGATTGTGTTTATATAATCTAGGAATATTTTAAGAAGCAAGAAAGGAAGAAGAATAACAACCCAAAGCATAAGAAGTGCTACAACGTAGAGAGCGAATGTATCAGATAAATTAACAGAATTAGAATCTGTAGCTGAATGATAGAAGATTGTTTGACCCGGTCCCCCCAGAAGTATATTAATAGCAGTTGGATAAACAACCGTTCCTACCTGACTATAATCAAACGCCAAAGGAATGCTTGTTGTAGATTTCCATACAACTACCAAACCATGTAGAAAGATCGCAAAAAGAGGTGCATACAGAAGCCAGCGGAAGAATTCTCCGATCCAAATTTTTGCCGTATTTCTAAGCGGCTTATAAAATAACAAGAGCGGGAAGACTGGAGAAATAATTATGAAAAACCAAAGTATTATTTTCCTAATAAGAAGGACTCCTGTCATAACATAGTAAGTAATGGCAGTAAGTCTTACGAGAAGCAAAGAAATAAAAGCAGATTCACTATTTTGATCCCCTGCTAGCCT
>DASZYA010000010.1:0-33970 GCA_035545675.1 Patescibacteria group bacterium | reverse complement strand
AAAACAGGTTTATACATATTTGTCAAGTATAGATTATATTTTGAAGCTAAATAAATTTAGGTTGACATTTTGTATTTATTTTTTGTCACTTACTTTAAAAGTGTAAACTGGTATTTAGCTGTATAAGGACATAAATTTGGTCAATAACCAACATATTGTTGCTTACACTAAAGTATTTAAATCATCTTCAACTTACGCTGGAAATGTAAAGCATGAAGTACCACAAACAAATCACGAACAAAAAACACAAGAATTGAGTAAAAATGCTGTTGCAGCCGCAATTGGATTCATCGCTCTACTCAAAATATTTGACACAATTATAATTCTTATTCTTGGATTCATATTTATTACACTATTTCCTATATATACAAATAGAGTTTCAAATTCTGTTGTTGATAACTTTGGATCAAGCTTACTGATTGGAATAGTTACTTTGATTGTTGCCCCCATTGTTGGTCTACTACTATTTGTCACAATTCTTGGAATTCCATTTGCTCTACTGCTCTTTGTATTCTATGTACTCATAATTTGGGTATCAAGGATATTTGTAATTAATGCAATTGGACAGGTTATCCTTACTAAAACAAAGAAGACAACTACTGCCTGGACCTTCCTACTTGGAGTTTTAATCTACTTTATCTTGACCTTAATCCCAATAATCTCATTTATTACACACGTAATTGTAACAATACTTGGAGTTGGTGCACTTATAATTCAAAAGCAAAGATACTACAAAGAACTTCGAACAAAAAAGCTCATATAGCTCCTTAGAGACTAAAAAACATTTTAGTAAGATATAAGGTAGTAATACTAGTTAAAACCGCGACACATTGCCAAAATATTTGCATTGCTACCCAGGCTGAATCACTAGGAAAGTATTTAGAAATCCAAAGGGTATGAACCGGATTTCTATTCTTTACTGCAAATTGCTCATTAAACCAATATATTGTTTCACCAATTGCACGAATTAGCCAAAATATAGATTGAGTTAGTAAGAAAAGTAACCAATTAGAAGTTAGTAGCGAAACAAAGGATACAATCGCCCAAAAAAATCCAAACACAACAGCATCAGCCCACACAAATGAACCAATTAGATTGTATGGCTTAGTAAGCCCATATGGATTCTTCTTTCTGACACAATTTTTTATTCCGAGCAAAAAACCTGAGAATGAAAATACACCAAAAAGACCAACAAAAAGAGCTTCGAAATTATTCATAATAAAACCAGAAGATAAGTGAAGAAAAAGAATTATATCACACTGACGTGGCCAACTTTTTTGCTAGGTATTAAGAGATTGATTCAATAATTTTCCAACCAGATTTCCAGAATAATCTATCCAACTTGCTACTCCACTGGGATGAGGACTACTAAAACGCGAAGATGCCCTTCTCCTAAAAAGTCCCCTGCCTTGATCTTCCATTCTAGTGACGGTCATTATCTGTGAGCTTTCATTGTCAAAATAGGTATACTCAGGATCTTCTCCTTCTGACAAAATGATGTAATGCTCTAAGAAGTTTACGCCATAAGCCTTCACCACTTCATCTCGAATAGCCAAGGCTAATCTTTTCATGGGACTTCCATATCTTGTGGCCAAGGCGGCAGATTTTTTTACACTATTTTTATTTTGATCTACTTGAGATGCCAATAGGAGATAATCTCTGTATGCAGTAGTTATACCTGTTATATTGGGGACTTGTTCTGATGTAGAGAAAAGGAAACCTTCTCCCTCATAAACGTTCATAAAAGTAAATTTACCACCTAAAATGTGCAAAAGCTTTGTTAGCTTCTGCCATGCGGTGTGCTATATCTCTTTTTCTTATTGCTTCTCCTGCATTTTTATTTGCATCGAGTATTTCTGCAGCAAGTTTATCTGCCATTGTTTTAAATTCTGCTGTTGGTCTTTTTTTAGCCGCTTCTAATATCCAACGGATGGCAAGAGCTGTTCTACGTGCTCCTCTAACCTCAGTTGGAACCTGGTATGCTGCTCCACCAATTCTTCTTGCTTTAACTTCTACTTTTGGAGCAACACTATCAATAGCTTTTTCAAATAATTCTAATGGATTTCCTTCTTTTTTGATTATTTCAAAAGCGTCATAAACAACACGTTGTGCAACGGTTTTTTTACCATCAACCATGAGTCTGTTTGTGAATTTAGCAATTAAATTGCTTCCATAAACTGGATCAAGTTGCATTGCTCTTTTATTTACTTTTGTTCCTCCGCGTGCCATAAATTTAGGTTTTAGATATTAGGTTTTAGGTCTTAGGGGATTCCTAAGAACTAGGACCCAGGATCTTAAGCGCTAGCGCTACCTCCTGGTCTTTTTGTTCCATAACGGCTTCTAGATGTCTTTCTTCCTTCAACTCCACCAAGATCAAACTTACCACGTACTAAATGGTATTTAACTCCTGGTAAATCCTTTACGCGTCCGCCACGAACCAAAACTATTCCGTGTTCAGCAAGATTATGTCCAACTCCCTGGATGTAAGCAGTTACCTCTTCTCTGTTTGAAAGCTTAATACGAGCAACTTTACGAAGAGCTGAGTTTGGTTTTTTAGGAGTCATTGTACGAACAAGAGTTACAACCCCACGCTTTTGAGGGGATGAAACTTGTGTATATTTTCTATCCTTAGCATTAAACATAGAGCGCAAAGCTGTAGCCTTGATTTTCTTCTGTTTCTTGCTTCTACCTTTTTTAATTAATTGATTAAGTGTTGGCATGGTCGTTATTTTACAAAAATAACGAACAATTAACAAGTGACCACTGACAACTGACCAATTTTTAGGTCAAATGTCAAATGTCAAATGCTAAGCGTTCGCTTGTGTTGCTTCAACTACGTTTTCTTGTTTTACTTCTGCTTGTTCTACAACTGCGCCTTCAATGAATTCTTCGCGAACTGGGATAAGTCTTCCAACAATAACGTTTTCTTTAAGACCAATAAGGTTATCAACTCTTCCTTCAAGTGCAGCATCAGTTAGAACCTGAGTTGTTTCTTGGAATGAAGAAGCTGAAAGCCATGAATCTGTAACAAGTGATGCTTTTGTGATTCCAAGAACTATCTCACGAGCAGATGCTGGCTCTCCACCCTCTGAAATGATATTTGCGTTTTCTTCTTCAAATCTTAACTTTGAAACTAGATCTCCAGGCATGAGAGCTGTGTCCCCAGGAGTCTCAATCATAACCTTATCAGACATCTTACGAACTATAGTTTCAAAATGCTTGTAGTGAATTGGAATACCCTGAGATTCATAAACGTTTTGAATTTGTGCAATAAGATATTCTTGTGCAGATCTTAGACCTGAGATCTTAAGAACGTCTCTTGGATCAAGGTATCCTTCACAAAGCTGTGTTCCTGCTGCAACTGTTTCTCCTTCTTCTACTAACACTGTTGAAGTTAGTGGAACAAAGTATTCACGCTCATCAACTGGCTTAACTTTTGCGTTTCTAACGCGGATTATGTATCCGTCTTCTACTTTGTTAACCTGTACTTTTCCACCAATTTCTGCAATTGGAGCAAGTGTCTTAGGACGTCTTACCTCAAAGAGCTCTTCAACTCTTGGAAGACCCTGGGTAACGTCAGACATAACAACTCCTCCAAAGTGACGAACACGCATTGTGAGCTGTGTTCCTGGTTCTCCAATGGATTGTGCTGCTATAACTCCAACTGGAGTACCTTCATCTGCTCTTCTATAAGCTGAAAGATCCCATCCGTAACAAGCTGCACAGAGCCCATAACGTAATCTACAGAATAATGGTGATCTTACAATAATTTCTGAAATACTTGAATCTTTTATGATTTGAGCAAGAATATCATAGTCAATCTCTGATCCTTTTTTAACCAATGTTTTCTTTTCAGTCTTGCTTACAACATCTTTTAGAACTACGCGTCCGAGCAACATGCTTGTCATGTAAGATTCGTTCTCACGGTTCTTTTCTGCATCAACTGTTATTCCCTCTTCTACTCCACAGTCTCCTTCACGAATAATAACATCATGTGCTACGTCAACAAGACGTCTTGTTAGATATCCAGCATCCGCGGTCTTAAGAGCTGAATCTGTCAATCCTTTTCTTGATCCACGAGCTGAGTTAACGTATTCAAAGATTGAAAGACCTTCACGGAAGTTTGACTTAATTGGAAGCTCAACGATACGTCCTAGAGGGTCAAAAATAAGTCCACGCATAGCAGCAAGCTGCTTGATCTGATCTTTACCAGCACGTGCTCCTCCGGATTCTGCAATTATTCTTACTATGTCATTCTTATCAAACAATTCCCATGTAAGGTTTGCCATTTTTTCTGTTGCGTCTAACCAAACGTTGTTTGAAAGTCTTCTTTGCTCAGCATGTGTAATAAGACCGTTTTGATACTCATCTTCAATTTCTTTAATTTTTACTTCTGCCTCATCAATAAGAGTATCTTTGTTTGGAAGCTTCTTAAGATCGAATGTTGAAACTGAAATTCCAGAAACAGTTGCTGCGTAGAATCCAATTTCTTTAAGGTTATCTATAAGATGAGCAACTTCTGCCTCTGAACAAATAACCATAGCCTTTGTTACTAATTCTTTAATTGTAGAAGCTTTAATTTCTTTGTTAACAAATTGCATTTCTTTTGGCAATCTTTCGTTGAATATTATTCTTCCAATTGTTGTTTCTATTACTTTACCGTTAACTCTTACCTGGATTGGTTCACGAAGTGAAATTCTCTTAAGAGAAAATGCAAAGTGTGCTTCTTGTGCGTCAGCAAATACGCTTGGTGTCTCTTTTCTAAGTCTTTCATCAACTGATGTGAGATAGAAAGCACCAAGAGCCATTTCTTTGTTTGGAAGTGTGATTGGAGCTCCATCAGCAGGTTTCAAAAGGTTGTGAGCTGGCATCATAAGCTTGATAGCTTCTTCTTGAGCACGTTGTGACAATGGAACGTGAATAGCCATTTGATCTCCATCAAAGTCAGCGTTATATCCTGCACAAACACAAGGATGGATCTTAATCGCTGAACCTTCAACCAAAACTGGGTAGAAAGCTTGAATTCCAAGCTTGTGAAGTGTTGGTGCACGGTTTAGAAGAACTGGGTGATTTCTTGTGATTTCTTCCAAGATATCAAAGATCTCTGGTGAACGTCTTTCAATAAATCTCTTAGCTGCTTTTACGTTTGGAGTTGTTAATCCACGAGCTATAACTTCACGAATAACGAATGGCTTAAAGAGCTCGAGCGCCATTTCTTTTGGAAGTCCACACTGATTAAGGGTAAGCTCTGGTCCAACGATAATAACTGAACGTCCAGAGTAATCAACGCGCTTTCCAAGAAGGTTCTTTCTAAAACGACCTTGCTTTCCACGAAGGATGTCTGAAAGTGATTTAAATTGTTTTTGAGTTTGTGATGTTCTGATTGAAGTATCAATAAGATAATCAACAGACTCTTGAAGCATTCTCTTTTCATTTCTAAGAATAATCTCAGGTGCTCCAAGAGAGATTAAGTGTTTCAAACGGTTGTTTCTGTTAATAACTCTTCTATATAGATCGTTAAGATCTGATGTTGCAAAACGTCCACCGTTAAGCTGAACCATAGGACGTAGGTCTGGTGGAAGAACTGGAAGAGCGAGTAATATTAATGATTCAGGCTTAAATCCAGCTTTATTTATTGATTCAATAAGGTGTTGACGCTTAAGAAGCTTAAGTTGTTTTTGACCAGATGATTTTTGTACTTCTTCACGAAGCTCACCAATCAATTTTGGAAGATCCATTGATTCAATAGCATGTAATACTGCTGAGGCTCCTGTTTCTACTTCAAAGAAAATTGGTACATCATATTCAATAAGACGTACGTATTCTTCTTCAGAGAGAACATCCCAAAGCTTAAGACCTTTAATAATATCGTTAACTCTTGCAAAGATTTCTTCTGTTCTTGATACTTCTGTCTCAACTCTCTTATCAAGTGCTATTCTCTTTTGGCGGAAAGATACTTCTGTTTCTTCCAAAACTAAAGTTTGCTGTTCTTCTTTGAGTGATCCTTTTACTTCTTTTACTTTTTCTTTTTCGTCTTTATCAAGTGCTTCCTTTTCTTCTTCTGCTTGTTTTTTGATCTTATCAATTCTCTCATTCATTATGTTATTGAGAGTCTTTTGCGCATCTTTTCTCTTATCCTCATCAATCTCTGTAACAAGATATGAAGCAAAGTAAACTACTGATTCTAGATCCTTTTGTGGGATATCAAGTAATACGGAGAGCTTTGATGGGCTTCCTTTTGAGAACCAAATATGAACAACAGGTGAAGCAAGAGTAATGTGTCCCATTCTTTCACGTCTAACTCTTGAGTATGTAACCTCAACTCCACAGCGGTCACAAACAATACCCTTGTATCTTATTCTCTTGTATTTTCCACAGTAACATTCGAAATCACGCGTAGGACCAAAGATTCTTTCATCAAAAAGTCCATCTTTTTCTGGTCTATATGTTCTATAGTTAATTGTTTCTGGCTTTGTAACTTCTCCATAAGAATAGTTTTTAATATCCTCAGAATCTGCTACCAAAACCTTAAGACCTTTAAAGTCTGAAATGTTTATTGCGTCAAATTTTTTCTCGTTTTTCTTTTTTCCGTCCATATAAACTCCTTTCAGTCGTAATTTCCAATTTCAAATACTACAGATTCCAAATATTTCAATATTGAATATTGGTAGTATTGGTATTTATTGGATTATTCGGCTGTGGCCTCCTCTCCTACGTTTTCCTGTTCAATTACTTCTGGTTCAATTCCTGCATCTTCTTGTCCTACTACTTCTGCTGCCTCTTCCTCACTTGCTACTTCAACACCTGCTAATTCTTCTTGTAACTCTTTTGCTTCTTCCTTTACTTCCTCTTCTGCTTTAAGTTCTTCTTCGTCTTCTTTTTCTTCATCCGCTACAACTGCCTGCATTGGAACAATATTAAGAGATAATGATTGTAACTCACGGATCAAAACTTTGAAAGACTCAGGAACGCGTGGAGTTGGAATATCTACAGATTTAATTATAGCTTCAAAGGCCTTTGCACGTCCAGATACATCATCTGATTTGATTGTTAACATCTCCTGCAATGTGTATGCAGAACGATGTGCCTCAAGAGCCCAAACTTCCATTTCTCCTAAGCGCTGACCTCCCATTTGTGCTTTTCCTCCAAGAGGCTGTTGTGTAACAAGTGAGTATGGTCCAGTTGATCTTGCATGAGCCTTATCTTCAACCATGTGAATAAGTTTCATGATGTATCCAATTCCTACAACAACATCGTTCTCATAAGCTTCTCCAGTTCTCGCATCAAATAACTTCATTTTTCCGTTAACTGGCATTCCGGCTTGACGTAATAAATCAACATATTGATCTTCATTCATCTTTTCAAAAACAGGAAGAGCAATCTTCATATCAAGCTTTCTTGCAGCAAGTCCAAGATGTGCTTCGAGAAGCTGACCAAGATTCATACGTCCAAGAACTGAGATTGGTGAAATAATAATATCAACTGGTGTTCCATCTTCTAGATATGGCATATCAGCGTCAGGTACGATCTTTGAGATAACTCCTTTGTTTCCATGACGTCCAGCAAGCTTATCTCCAACAACAACGTGTCTCATCTGAGCTACTTCAACTTGGATTTTTCTAATTGTTCCTGGCTCTAATTCATCTCCACGGTTACGATCAAGAATTTGAACGTTTGTGATTATTCCATGCTCTCCGTGTGGCATACGTAGAGATGTGTCACGAACTTCTCTTGCTTTTTCCCCAAAGATAGCACGAAGCAATCTTTCTTCTGCTGTAAGCTCTGTTTCACCCTTTGGAGCAATCTTTCCAACCAAAATATCACCTGGTTTTACTTCTGATCCTACAACTACTACTCCCTCGTCATCCAAATTTGCTAAATCTTCTTCTGCAACGTTTGGAATATCTCTTGTTGTCTCTTCTGGCCCTAGTTTTGTATCAACAACTGTTGCTTCATATTTTTCTATATGTACGCTAGTTAGAGCATCATCACGAACAAGCCTATCAGAAATAACAATAGCATCTTCATATCCAAGTCCATCAAAGGAAGCGTAGGCGATAACCAAGTTTTTTCCAAGAGCTAGTTCTCCATCTTGTGAAGCTGGTCCATCAATAAGAACGTCACCCTTCTTAACTTTTTGTCCAACAGAAACTGTTGGTTTCTGGTTAAAGAATGTATTTTGAGCTGTTCTTTTGAATTTATCAATTATGTATTCTTGTTCATTTTTTCCTTCTTTAACCACAACTTTGTTTGCATCTACAAATGTAACTTCTCCATCAAATTTTGCTGTTTGTACTCTTCCCATAGCGCGTGAAACCATTGCCTCCATACCTGTTCCAACAATAGGACTCTCGCTTTTAACTAGAGGAACAGCCTGACATTGCATGTGAGTACCCATGAGAGCACGGTTTGCTTCATCATGATCAATAAATGGAATAAGAGCTGCTGATGTTCCAACAACCTGCCTTGGAATAACATCAATAAATTCAATCTTTTCTTTTTCTACTTCAAGATATTCTCCGTTGTAACGAGCAGGAACTAAAACGTCTTCAATAAAACCATCTTTATCAATCTTGATATCAGCGTGTGTGATGTAATGATCACGCTCTTCTTCTGCATCAAGATATACTATCTCATCAGTTATCTTTAATTTTCCTTTTTTCTCAGCAACAACCTTTTTGTATGGAGCTTCTAAGAATCCGTATTCATTTACACGAGCGTAAAGCGCAAGGTAAGTAACAAGTCCAATGTTTGGACCTTCAGGGCTTCTAACTGGACAAATTCTTGAGTACTGTGATGAGTTAATATCACGAATTGAGAATGAAGCTCTTTCACGTGAGATTCCACCTGTTCCCATAACAGTAAGACGTCTTATGTTGTCAATCTCTGATAATGGATTTGTTTGATCAAGGATTGCTGAAAGCTGTGAGGTTCTAAAGAATTCATTAATTGCAGCAATTATCGGATGAGCATTAATAAAGTGGCTTGGTGAGAATTGCTCTTCTGTTGATGCAAGTGACATTTTTTCTTTAATTATTCTCTCAAGACGTAGTGATCCAACCCTAAAAGCTGTTGTTTGAACCAATTCTCCAATTGATCTTATACGTCTGTTTGCTAGATGATCAATATCATCAATCTTTCCTTTTCCGTTTGAAAGATTAATAAGGTATGAAATTATTCCAATAATGTCATCTATTGTAAGAGTAAGAGCTTCTTGATCTGTAAAATTTGGAAGACCCTTTAATTTCTTGTTTACTTTGTAACGACCTACTTTTGAAAGATCGTAACGTCTTCTATCAAAGAATGAATCGCGGAAGTTTTGTCTTATTGTATCTATAACAATTGGTTCCCCTGGATTCATTTTCTTAAAGATTTCAATTAAGGCGTCTGTTCCACCTTTTGAATCATCTTTTTCTAATGTGTTTTTGATGTAATTTTCTGAGTTATCTACGCCTTTGAATTTTGCATAAATTTCTTCGTTGGTTTCAACACCTAATGCCTTAAGAAAAACTGAAGCCAAGAATTTCTTTCTTCTATCAATTCTTACAACTATCATATCTGTTCTTGTAGTTGAGAATTCAAGCCAAGAACCATGAACAGGTCTCATTTCTGCTGTATAAAGTGTTTTTCCTGTTATTGGATCTTCTGTTGCGGTGAAGAAAACTCCTGGAGATCTTACGATCTGAGAAACAATTACGCGCTCAATACCATTAACAATAAATGTTCCACGATCTGTCATCTTTGGAACTTCTCCTAAGAAAACGTTTTGTTTTACTGTTTTTCCTGTTTTTTTATTAACGAGATTTGCTTCTACTGTTAGAGGTGAAAAGTATGTAAGTCCTTTATTAAGTGCTACTTCTTCTGTGAGTTTTGGTTCACCAAGTTTGTATTCACCGAGTGATAATTCCCAATTTTTTCCTGTGAAGTCTTCTATAGGAGATATCTCATCAATAACTTCGCGAATACCCTCATCAATGAACCATTGATAAGAAGCCTTCTGTATTGATAACAGATCTAACTCTGGAAGGTTCTTTGATTCCTTCCCCCAATATTGTCTTTTACTGCCTGTTTGTTTTGCCATCAGAAATAATTTCTAGAAGATACCCGCTTTTAGAGCAAAAAAATAAAGAAGGAAGCCAAGCTCCCCCTTATTTTTAGGTTAGGCTAATTTATATCTTATTCTAGATTCTTTGTCAACAGGGAAAATCGGGGATTAGAAAATAGGGACTAGGGATTAGTTATAATTACAAATACTTCTTAATATTTGCGTTGTGTTGTTCTCCGGTTTTTGCTGCGTGTATATGACCTTCTTTATCAGATATGTAGTAAAGATAATCTGTAGTTGCTGGATTAAGTGCAGCATTAATCGCCTCTATTCCAGGGTTTGATATTGCAGTTGGTGGAAGGCCAGGGTTTGCATAAGTGTTGTAAGGTGAATTAATTTTGAGATCATCATAAGTTAACTCCTGTTTCCAATAAGATCCGTTTGATTGTTTCCCAAGCGCATAAGCAACAGACGGATCAACCTGAAGATTCATTCCATCTTCTAATCTATTATGAATAACAGATGATACTATTGGAAAATCCTCGCTAAACTTTGCTTCTTTTTCTATAATAGAAGCAATTATTACTGCATTTGCTAGTTCTGGGCCGGTTGCAGAAATTCCAGCATCTTTAATTCTCTTATCAAAGTTATTCTTCATTATTGAAATAATCTGGTCTGCATCCGCGTCGCTTGGGATCAAATATGTATCCGGGAAAAGATATCCCTCATTTTCTTCTAATTTTGCACGCCAAGACTCATTATAAGAAGGAAGGTTTTTTGCAAACAGATCAGCTATCTCATCTGCTCTTAAGCCTTCGGGTATTGTTACCCAATGATCTAATATTCCATGATTTAGAGTATCAACAAGCTTTGCAAGATTCATAGAAGGAGATAATCTATAATCTCCGGCTTGAATGTTTTTATCTTGGCCATTTAGCTTTATATATATAAAGAAGGTTACAGGGTCCTTTATCAACCCTTCTTGTTTTAGCTCATTACCAATTTGCCTAACAGTCTCTCCTTTTTTGATTACAAATACCTTTGTTGATTTATCGTTTTTATTGACCGCAGAGTTTCCGCGACTCCAATACATGAATCCTGCAACAATTGCTAAAAATACGATAACTAGAACTATAATAACTTTTTTCATTTAACCAATTGCTATTTTACCATAGAGCTATCAAAACTACCTTAATTTCACTAGGAGATCTCGTAAATTGGAAAATTATTTATTGAATTAATCGCCTCTTTTAGTGAGTGTTCAGAATCACTATATAAAGAAAACATCACTTCTCCATTTTTAACCTCGTCTCCAAGCCTTTTTTCTAAGAATAATCCCGCCTCCTTAACAGCTGGGGCTCCTAATATTTTTGCAATTATGGTTATATTTTTACTGGATACTTCTTTTATCTTTCCACTAACATCAGAAGTTATTCTTGCACAAAAATCTCCCGGTTTGAGATCGGAGGATTTTATATTTGGCTTGCCCCCTTGGGCCTTAATTATCTCCCGCATTTTTTCTAGAGCTTTACCAGATTTAAGCATATCTTCTGCCCACTCACGGGTATTTTTGTATTTCTTGTGATAATTATCCTTTATCGATTCATTTGCATCTGGTAAACATAGAGCAAGTAAATCTGCCGCTGCATCCAGAGCAATTTCTTCAAGCACCTTTGGTCTTTCTTCGAGCTGCTCAAGAACCATTAGCGAATCACGCGTTTCAAGTAGTGGTCCTATTCCGTTTCCTGCTGGCTCCTTAACCTCATGTACAAAAGTTTTTAGCTTCAAGCCGAACTTATGAGCAATAAATTCAAACTTTTTCTTTATTACTTCCGCATCTTCTAGCCTTCTCAACTTAACCCACTTACCATAAGGGAGATCAATGACAACGTGCGTTGAGCCAAACGCGACTTTCTTTGCCATAACTGACACCACAACCTTGTCAAAACTCTCAAAGAGCAACGGCTCTTCAATTTTTATAATCTCATCATCGGCTGGGGCTATCTTAAAACTTCCACCCCAAACTATACATGCATTTGTTTCTTCTACGATTTTTAGTATTTGATCTTTAGTAAAAGTTACATTTGCAATCACTTCCATTGCATCCGCTGTTCCGGCTGGAGTTGTGATCGCGCGAGATGAACTTTTTGGGATCTTAAAACCAGCAGAAGCTATTATTGGCACTAAAATTAGAGTAACGCGAGCTCCTGGAACTCCTCCTATAGAATGCTTATCTGCTACTACTCCACGAAAACTTAGGTGCTCTCCTGTTTCAACCATTGCCTTAGTAAGATAATAAAGCTCTTCACTACTAAATCCTTCTGAATAGCCTGAGGCCACAAAGTAAGTAGTAAGAACCTCTCCTAATTTATCTTTGGCAATCTCATCCATGATTGCAAAAATCTCCTTGTAGTTAAGTTCCTTACCAACTAATTTTTTTCTAATTGCTTCTAAAGCTAAATTTTTCTCTTCCATAAAGATTTATCCCCAAATTAAAATTTGGACCCCTATATTTATCAATAATCAATCATCGATAATCAATGATTATTACTCTCCTTTAAAGGCCATACGCAGCAAGCTGCCTACAAAAGCCTTAATAAACTTAATAGTATAGTAAATAATACCATTTAATATCTTCTCGAGTGTTGGGGCAATTTTTGAGAAATAGAACCCAATTGTTCGCAAGATACTTTTATATTTATTATTTTTAATATCTTGCTCGGTTAATCCAAATTCGTCGGGATTACTTACTGGCGTTATATTATTATCCATGCTTTATATTTGACTATCATCCTTCTGTAAGGCTGCCCTTACAACCAGCCTCTTCCAAATAGTACCAGGAGGAGTACAAGTAACAATAGTAATGTAACTATTGTCATAACTTTGAGAAAGGATATTTGTATCATTTGGGGACGTGATAAGTATTGAGAAGATTTTGTATTTATAGTTTTTATCATCAACTGTAACATCAATCTCATCTCCTACTTTTATTGTGTGGAGTGTAGCAAATATTGTTTTATAGTTTTTAGGATCAAACCAAGCAGGAATTGTAGAGTGACCAAAAATAATAGAAGTTCCATTTTGCCCAGGTATTGCAGTTCCAAAATATTGGACTAAGTGATTTGATAAATCATAATCTTTTGTTGAAACCTCCGCATTTATTATCTTGAGCTTGGGTATAGAAAGCGTGTACTTAGAAACATCTTTTGGTGCCTCATAATCTGCGGGTAGCTGGGGATACCAATTCCTCGCATCATAATAATTAGTAGTAAGCGAATTTATACCCTGAGCAATAAGACCACTTATTCCTCCAAGGGATTTATCTGCAACCATGTATTTAGGTATCGGAACTTCAATGTTATCTCCCTCATATGCTTGAGCAACAAAGAGTTGATAGGCAAAAACAGGGAAGAAGAAATATATAGAAATAAGTATTCCTAAAGCAATTAACACTCCTCCAAAAACTTTTCTATATTTTTTGAGATTTACAACATTTCCTTTTTCGTAATAATGCATCGGGCAAGAACTAGTTACTTACGTCAACCGTAATATTTTTTGCACTTCTTGGTAAAAATTTAGGAAATATAGGAAGCTGTCTTGAGTAGTTAATAGTAACATCGGTGACTCCAGGAATAGATCTAATCTGATCTATCACAGAATTTTGACTTTTACCTGCAACGTTTTGAGCGAGGGCTCCCGTATCTATCTTTGGCACATAAACAGCGTTAACGCTGAGTTTTGCGCTAGCAGAATCATCTTTTCCTATTTGGATATCCGTAATATCAACTTTTGATTCACCCTGATTTATTACATAAGTCCCTGGAATCTCTCCGCTAGACATTGAGTCTATAACTTTTTGAATTTCATCCTTGCTATATTTACCAAGAGTGTATTTTATGGTTGCATCAACACTTACACTCCCTGCTTCATCCCCCTCTTTCTTACTATAATTATCATCAGTTACCTCCGACCCCAAGGCTTTTGGAAGTATATTATCGCTAGATCCTAGAGATGAGGTCGCCTTATTAATCGCGTCTTTTTCTAAGTTATCCGTAACAGATGTAAGTAGAGTAGCTAAATCTTTTTTTGAAACTACAGTTGTTTCTTTTTTTGTTCCTCCTGTTATTGCACTACTATTCTTACCTATAAAGTCTGATGAGGAATAACCCTTAACTGTGAAATTTGAGCTAGAAGGAAGATTATATTCTTTTCCAAATTTAGAAGCCTGAATTTTTACATCTCCATTTGAAAGTGTGGTTGAAAATGAACTAGTTGAAGCAATGGTAATGTCATCCGTAGTAGCAAATTCAAGACTATTTGGCCCCACAACAATCGTACCCTTGGAAAACGTTTTTTTATCCTCTGTTTTATTGTAAAGTGTTACCTCTCCTTTTGCTTCATCTCCTGTTTCTTTTGTACCTGTAGCATTCACGGTGTCACTACCCTTAGCCTCCTCGTCAATCAAGCTAATCTTTATAGTTTTATCATCACTGGGATTTTGACTAAAAGATATTGATTCGCTTTTATTGATAGCTTTCTTGTCTGCCGTAATTAAAATATCTGCTTTTAAAATAGTTGTGTAATAAACAAAGGAAATGGCAGCAATTACAAGAATCACACCTAAAACTAATGCAACAATTTTGTATTTTGAGCTGCCTCCTCCAGTAACTACGGGTAACCTAGGGAACTTAATATTCTTTACAAAACTAATAGGTAGGGTAGGGAGAGTCAAATGCCTTTCTTTTGGAGCTTCTTCACTTTCAATATCTCCTAAATCCTCCGCCATACCGTCATTCTTTTTAAAGTACTGAACGCTTGGCTCTTTTTCGCGACCTTCACCAATCTCACGTATATTCTCTATATTTTCATCTTGTACTTTTTCTTCAACAGCACTTGATGCAGCTTTTTCTTCTTCTATTTTGTCTGCAACATCTCCTTCTTTTACAAAACCAAATTCACTACCGGAAGCTTCTTCTAGTAGATCTTCTTTATGAGGCGTATCCTGAGTAGTTTTGAGGTCTTCTAAAACTTCCAAATCCATTTGACTAGCTACCCCATTAACAGTGGCTTCATTTTCAAAACCGCGCTCCAAAACCATTACTTGAGGTAAATGTAAAAATGGAACCTCTTTTGACCATGTATGGGAAACAAATTCTTGTTGTACACCTTCTGCGTCTTTATACTCAAGTAAAATTATTTTTGAAGGTAAAACGTCTGTGTTTAGTTTCTGGAAAAGAGAATCTACGGATGTTATTAAATTTTTTTCAATTTGACCCTCATTAAATTCCACTACCTTTCCCGCTTTAACAAGGTATACGTAAACATTTTGTTTTGCAACTTCTACAAAAAGTGCAGAGACAGGAACTCCTTCTTTGTGTCCCAAGAATGAAACAACCGCTTCAATAGAAGTCAGATAACCCATTGGAACGAGTCCAAGCTCAGAACAAACAACTTTAAGTCTCGCAAGACCTTTTTGATCAATTTTCCCTTCAGCAGTTATCCAATCATAAGGTACGGAAAATATAGTTTTTTCTAAAACTCCTCCCTTTGGAACACTTGCCTCAACATAGCTTATCGCCTCATCTGAAGCCTTAAGAAGCTCTTCATCACTTAGTTCATTTGCGTTCTTATCAACCCCTACTTCGTGATTTGCAAGAATATAGAGTTTTCCATCTATTTCCTCAAAAAGTATTGCTCCAATTGCAAAAGGTTTAATAAGAAGTGACAGAAAATAATTTTTTTGTGGTTCTTTATTTTTTACGAATGGCAGATTCATATAAATTAGGTAATAGTATTTAGGGATTAGGCAATAGGGCTATTCAGCGACGGCATAAATTCGCCTATTTTCTTTTCCAAGGCTTTCCTCTTTTATTATTCTAAACTTTTTAATTCTACCTGTAAAATCAACATGAGGACCACCACAAAACTCTTTTGAATAATCCCCTATAAAGTACACTTTTACATTTTCTTGATACTTATCATCAAATAAACCTATCGCGCCAATCTTTTTGGCGTCAGCAACTGTCATCATCTGGTAATGAACAGGAAGATTATCTTTGATTTTTTGATTTACAATCTCCTCTACTTTTTTAATCTCTTCATCTGTTAGCTTCTTATCGTATTTAAAGTCAAATCTGAGTCTCTCCGTAGTAATATTCGATCCTGTTTGATGAATAGAATCTCCTAGTACATCTCGCAAAGCTTGCTGCAAAAGATGTGTCGCAGTATGACCCTTTATTGTTTGTTCTTCATGATCTGCAAGACCCCCTTTAAATTTGCCGGCAGAAGCAGTACGGGAATTTGCCGAGTGCTCTTCCATTTTCCTAGCAAAATCTTGTTCATTAAAGATAAACCCAAGACTTTTGATTTGCGTTGGAGAAAGACCGTGAGTTGTATAAAGAATAAAGGCATCTTCCGCGGATATTTCTGTAACACCCATTAGATCATCGCCAGTTTTCTTGTATCTTTTACTAATAAATTTACGGGCCTCAGATAGAACTCTTTTATAGGATTGCTCTTCAACAATTATGGTGTTTTTAATTTCTTCAAACTTCTCAATGAGCTCCGGATCCGTTTTACCATATTGGTCAACCACTTTTTCTACGATCGGAATAATAGTATCGCCATTAAGTAAATAGAAATTATCAAAAGCACGCCTCAAAAGACGTCTTAATACGTATCCCTGTTCTTTATTAGATGGCTTAACTCCATTTGAAATGATAAAAGATCCTGCAATTAAATGATCCGCAATAACTCTCATTTCTTTTTTGTTTGAGACATAAACTTTAGCCGTTGTGTTTTCTATTGTTTCAATCAAAGGTTTCAGTAAAGAAGTTGAAAAAGCATCACTTTGATCCTCAGTTGCCATTATCAAACGCTCTAATCCCCCTCCAAAATCCACATTTTTTTGAAGTAGTTCTTCAAAACCATTTTCGGTTTTTTTGTACTGCATAAATACCGAATTTCCAATTTCCACGAACCTGCCACAGTCACAATTGACATGACATTCGTCTCCAAATTTTTTATCATGCTCTATATCAAGCTCATAAAACACTTCCGTATCGGATCCTCCAGGTTCACCAATTGGCATGTTGGAAGGAACTCCACTCCTACTCCACCAATTCTTCTCTACCCCATATTCAAAAATTCTCCCACTATAATCAACACCCACTTTTTTAAATTCTTCTTCCCAAATCTTTCTAGATTCAGAGTCGGCATCAATTTCTTCATTACCTTTAAAGACTGTGACATACAACTTTTTTGGATCAATATTTAACTCGCGGGTTAAAAATTCAAAAAACCATGGAATCTGTTCTTTTTTATAGTAATCACCCAGCGACCAGTTACCAAGCATTCTAAAGAAGGTTGTATGACGGTTATCTCCAATCTCATCGATATCCTGTGCACGAAATGAGTTCTGAACATTAACAAGCCGTGTTCCCTCTGGGTGTTTTTCACCAAGTAAATATGGAACCAAAGGCTGCATTCCAGAAGAAGTAAAAAGTGTTGTAGGATCGTTATAAGGAACGATTGGTGAATTCACAATTCTTTTGTGGCCTCTTTTCTCAAAAAAACTTATATATTTATCTATTATTTCTTGTGCCTGCATAAGTTCAATTATTATAGCAGAAAGAAAAATAAGCATGAAACTATCAATTTGGATTGACAAGACCAACTATTTTGTCTATAATCACTAAAGTTAATTCTATCCTAGAGTTTATCCTGTCCACTCATTTGTAGAATATCTTCAATTTTATGGCACGCAAAAGATCCGATAATATTAAATTTCGTGGCGCAAAAGGCATTACAAATCTTTTTAGTAGAACTGCAAAATCCGTTGTAAATTTTGTTAAAAACCTCAAGATAAAGCCAAGAGCAAAAAAAGCTACAGCTTTTGCCTCAAAAACTATTGAAAGAAAACCCTTTACAGTATTCTTTGGAATCCTAGGAATTATGCTTCTTTTAATAATTATAGGAAGTATTATTAGGCGTCCAAAACCGGAGGCAAAAACAGTTCTTCCAGTTAAAAGTGTGTCAACCTATAAGATTGGTACTGCCCCAAAGATACAAGTACAAGCGAAAGTAGAAAAATCTGGAGTAATTAAAGTTGTTGCCCTAACTCCAGGAGTTGTAAATCAGATAAACGTTGTAGAAGGACAAACAGTAACTGCCGGAACAACTTTAATTGGAATTGCATCAAGCTACAGTGGGGGAAATACAGCAAGTCTCCAAAGACAACTTGCTGCTCTCCAATACCAAAACGCAAAAGACACATATGACACACAAAAAGGTGCAATTGATAATCAAAGAGCACTTGCTCAGCAAAACAAGGATAACGCTGAGAAAATGCGAGAGATTACAGATCAAGGAATAAACGATACCCAAGGCTTAATTGATCTTGATAGTAATATTATTTCTACTCTACAGAGCACTCTTCAAAATCTTGAAAATACAAACGTAGGCGGAGCAAATGATGCACAAATTTTGGCAACAAAAGAGCAGCTTTCTCAGTTCCAGGCAGGAGTTAACCAGCTAAATGCAGGTCAGCGTCAAGCTCGCTACGCAGCAGATTCTGCGAATCCGCCAACCCAACTTGCAAATACTAGCTATGATCTTGCTACAAAACAGCTTGACCTTCAACAAAAAGCGCTTGACCTATCCCTCGAAAGCTCGAGAATTGGGCTCTCTATTGCAACTGTTGCAGAAAGCATGATGTTCCCATCCGCTCCATTTAGCGGAACTATTGAAAGAATTTATGTAACAGAGGGTCAGAACGTTAACCCTGGAACTCCACTTGTATTAATCCACGGAGATCAAACATCAAAGGTTGTTGCAAAAGTAAGTAGCGATACTGCTAAAAAAGTTTCCAGCATAGAGGAAAGTATACTTCACATGCCTGGAGGGCAAACGGTCAAAATGGCTCCAACATATGTTTCCAATGAAGCAACAGATGGTTCACTCTACTCTGTAATTTATAATCTTGAAGATCAATACCAAAATGATCTAACTAATCTTCAGTATGTAACAGTTGATATTCCAGTAGGACATGCTGATACAACAGCGACTGCTCCTTTTATTCCGCTAGATTCTGTTTATCAATCACAAAATTCTTCTTATATCTTTGTTATTGATAACGGCAAGGCAAAAAGTAAATCGGTAAAACTTGGTGAAGTTTTTGGTCAATATGTACAGGTTGAGAATGGACTATCAAGTGGAGATGAAGTAATCCTATCAAGAAATGTCATAAATGGTGACCTCGTAAGGAGTAATTAAATGGCACAACAAAACTCTTATTTGTCAAATTTAAAATTTGACCCAAATCTTTTAAAGTCTTTTAAGGCAAAATATTTGAGCAACGTAAGACTCGTAATATTGCTTGTGTTATTTCTATTGGTTGTTGGAATCTCAAGCTTTCTTAGACTTCCTAAAAGACTTAATCCAGAGATCAAAATTCCAATAGTATCGGTAACTACAGTTATGCCCGGTGCTGGCCCAAAAGACATGGAATCACTCGTAACAGTTCCTCTAGAAGATGCGATAAATAGCGTTCCAAATAAAACTGATATTGATTCCGTATCATCGGATTCTGTATCTAATATTACTATTCAATTTACATCCGGTACGGATCCTGAAAAAGCAAAACAAGATGTAAAATCCGCGATTGATAAGGTAAATAATCTACCAACTGATGCAACTGATCCAAGCATTAATACATTTGATTTTGAAAATCAGCCAGTTTGGACGTTCGCTCTAAAAACCAAGGCAGATCCCGCAACTCTATCTCGTGTTGCAACTTCACTCCAAGATAAACTTAGAACAAGTACAAAAGTTGATCACGTAGATGTCTCTGGAATTGATACTCAAGAATTCCAAATATTACTAAAACCCGAAACTCTTGCGACATACGGAGTAAATCCTATGCAGGTATCTCAAGCAATTAAAGCTTCACTTAAATCTTATCCTGGAGGTTTTGCAGATACTACTGATTCATCTTTTCCAATAGGAATAGATGCCGAGTCAACGTCGGTTGGTGATATTAGAAATACATCCATAAACTTATCTGGAGAAGTTGTAAAACTAGGAGATATTGCAGATGTTTCAGAGAGAACTGCTCCAAATGAAAAGGAAGCTTTATATGCAGACCGCGACTTTACACCAGAAAAGGTAGTATCTTTTTCTGTTTTTAAAACTAGAACTTCTAATATAGATGAAGCGGCAAATGATGCTAAAAAAATTGTTAACCAAGAAGTTAAATCTTACAGCGGAGATTTTCAGGTAGTAAATATTCAAGATTCAGCAGGAGAAGTAGATAAACAGTTTAATGATCTCACTTCAAATTTTGCAGAAACCATACTTTTGGTTTTTGTAACTTTCTTAGTTTTCTTAGGAGTCAGACAAGCTCTAATAGTTTCGATAACAATTCCGCTTACATTCCTGTCTGCTTTTAGCGTTATGTATTTTGCTGGTTTATCAATTAACTTTTTATCCCTATTTTCACTTCTTTTAGCTCTTGGGCTTTTGGTTGATGATTCTATTGTTATTATTACTGGTATTACCTCTTATTACAAAACCGGAAAATTTACTCCCCAAGAAGCTGGACTTCTTGTATGGCGTGACTTTATTGTCCCTATTTGGAGCACAACAATTACTACGGTTTGGGCGTTTATTCCGCTACTTATTGCAACCGGAATTATTGGAGAGTTTATTAAAACAATTCCAATTGTTGTAGCAGCAACTCTATATTCATCAACCGCAATTGCCGTATTAATTACCCTACCTCTTATGATGATTACATTAAAACTTAAGATGCCAAGAAGAGTGAAAATATTACTTCAAGCGCTTGGAATAATTTTATTAATATTCCTAATTACCCCATTTATCAAAAATAATCCATTTACACCTTTAATCATAATATTCTATCTTGCCTTTATATTCTTAACCTACAAGATTAGATACAGAATTGCAGATGCAATTAAAGCAAAAATTAGACCAAACAATAGAAAGAAAATTGGAGCATTTTTCAGCCAATTCTTAAATAAGGGATTAATTGATCTTGAAGTAATTGGTGAAAGATATAAAAGACTAATAACAAGAATTCTTGAAAAAAAGAGCTCTAGGAGAAAAGTAATAATAGCAATTGCTTCTTTTACTCTTTTTGCATATTTCCTGGTTCCTGCAGGATTTGTTGTGAACGAGTTTTTCCCTAAATCAAAAGCAAATATTTTATATGTAGTGGAGGAACTTCCAGCAGGAACAAAAATTGAAGAAACAAATAGAGAAGCAAAACTTCTTGCGAACGATCTAAGAAAAACAGCCGGAACAAATTACGTAACAACACAGGTTGGTAGCGGAATTGATGCTTCAGGACAAAGCGTTAACTCCGGAAATAATATCCTTCAGGTTACCCTTAACTTACCTGATCCTGAAAAACAAAAAATATCATCCATTGATCTAGCACAAAAGCTACGTGATAAATATAAAACCTATACAAAGGGTACTATATCTGTTGTAGAAGAAAGCGGTGGACCACCAGCAGGAGCTGATCTACAGATACAAATATCAGGTGATGATCTCCAGAAACTTGATTCTTATGCTGATAAAGTTATGGGCTATCTCAAGAAGCAGCCCGGTGTATTTAATGTAAGTAAATCAATAAAACCAGGCGTAAGCAAAATTACTTTTATTCCTGATCAAGAAAAAATATCAGAAAATAATCTCACAATTGATACTATTGGATTTAGCCTAAGATCTTATGCAAGTGGGGTAACCGTTGATACGGTAAAGTTTAACAATGCAACCAAATCAGAAGATATTGTTATTAGAACAGGGGAAGAAAATCCAAAACCAGAAGAGTTAGGATCAATAAATATTACAAATTCACAAGGACAACAGATTCCGCTTAGTGATCTTGGTCATTTTGAGCTAAAAACTAACCCAACACAAATTACACGCCATAACAACAAGAGAACCATATCTGTTTCTGCTGGAGTACAAAAAGGATACTCAGTAACTGGAATCAACTCAAAGCTTGAGAAATACGCAAACTCATCTCTTAATCTAGATGAAGGATATTCATGGACCACGGGTGGAGTAAATGATGAAAACAATAAGTCTGTTCAATCAATCTTGCAGGCAATGATTCTTGCTGGAATTCTAATCTTTGGAACAATGGTTATACAGTTTAGTTCTTACCGCCAGGCAGTTTTGGTCATGCTTGTTATTCCAATCGCGATCTCTGGAGTCTTTATTATCTTTGCATTAACCGGAACCCCATTGTCATTCCCAGCTCTTATTGGAGTGCTATCTCTCTTTGGAATTGTGGTAACCCATGCCATGGTTTTGGTTGATAGAATCAACCTTAATAGAAAAGCTGGACTTCCATTTACAAATGCTATATCAGATGCTGCAGCAGCCCGTTTAGAGCCTATATTCTTGGGGTCTTTCACAACAATTGTGGGTCTTGTACCAATAACTCTATCTAACCCACTCTGGCGTGGTCTTGGTGGAGCAATTGTTGCTGGACTCTCATTCTCAATATTTATTATGCTTTTCTTTGTCCCCACTGTTTACTACATGTGGTTTAATCAGGAGAAAAGTAAATAGATATAATGTAGGATATGGCCACAGAGTCGCCTTCTTTTAGCCAAGATAAATTATCGCGCAGAGAACTATTCGAAAAAGTATTAACTCACGCTAAAAATACAGCATATACTGTTGGAATGTTAGCAACAATTTCTGCTGCAAGCGACACAATTCCAGCCGTATCTCAACTTTCACAAGGACTTGATAAGCAATTTGTACTAGCTGATAAAAGAAATGGAAGTAATGTACCAGGAAAAACTAACGAACAATTAATCTCCGAGGCAAATACTGATTATAGGAATGGTCTAAAAAGATTAAAAAAATCAATCGCTAGTTGGCTATTAACGTCTCCTGCTGTTTTATCACTAATCCATGATGTTGCTCAGGTCAAAAAAGATGAGTTTGAAAGCAGAGTTAAATCTAGGATATTAAACTCCTAAGAGGACAATCTGTGTGGCGGCAGTTGGCCTTACAATAAGTTCTTCCGTAATAAATTAATCCAAGACCAAATTCACGCCAATCTTTTTGCGGGACAATTTCCATTAGATCTTTTTCAATTTTTACAGGATCTGAATTTTTTGTAAGACCAAATAGATTTGACAATCTTTTTACATGTGTATCGACTACTATTCCCTCACTTTTCCCAAAAGCTTCTTGAAGTATTACATTTGCGGTTTTACGCCCAATAAAAGGTAATTCTATCAATTCTTCCATAGTTTCTGGCATTTTTCCTTTATATTTTTCAGCTACTATATCAGCAGCTGCTTTTATAGCTTTTGATTTTCCTTTATGGAAGTTTATGCTTTTTATGTCATTATCAAATTCTTCCAGAGTCACTTTTCTGTAGTCATCTAGGGTTTTATATTTTTTAAATAGAGTTTCTGTAACTTTATTTACTCCAACATCTGTTTGCTGAGCAGACAGAGCTACTGCAACATAAAGTTCCCAGGGATTACTATGATTTAGTGGAGTTTTGGGGTTTGGAAAAAGTTTTTTTAATTCGGAAGCGATTTTTTCTGCTTTTTGTTTTTTATCCATATTGTTATTAACGTGTTAACGAGTTAGTTATTAACGCGTTAAACTCTTTAACCCGGAACTCGTTAATATTCTATTCGCCGATTACTTGAGTTAAAACACGTGCGAGTCTTTTTGGATCGTGTCTAACCATACTTCTTTTTAAGACATCTCCCTTTTCTTTTTCTGCTTCTTTACTTGATATTACTTCTGCCTTTATAACTGTGGTTTGCTCTGGTAAATCGTAACTGGCTAAATCATCCAAAACCGGCCTTGAATTTTCTTCTTCATACTTTTCGAGAGTTTCTGGAGGTAAAGTCATTTTAGAATTCATAATTATTGTATTAATTCTCTCAATTGGCATGTACTGTTTAAGATCCTCAAGATAAGTGGAAGCTGTATAGTTGTAAGCTTCACCATACTTTGTCATAAGATTCATCATGAAAATTAGGTTTGCTTTTGATTCCATTAAGGCTTCTACTACTCCATTTACAACAAGGTTTGCTACCGTATTTGTATAAAAGTCTCCAGGACCAAGAATAATAGCATCTGCCTCTAATATTGCCTGCCTCGCCTTCTCAGTAATGTTCGCCTCAGGACGAGTAAATAATTTAACAATCTTTAATTTTCCATCATGAGCTGGCTCATCAATCTCATGTTCTCCTACTACCTCTAATCCGTTCTCGTATTGCGCAACTAGCCTTACATCTTCATGGGAAATTGGTAAAACCTTTCCTTTTACTTTTAGGATTTCCGCAGTTTGTTCAATCGCTTTTTCTTGAGAGCCTACAATATCAGTAACTGCTGCTAAGAATAGGTTTCCAAAAGTCATTCCGCTAATTCCCTGACCCTTATGGTATCTGTATAAAAATAACTCACGAAGCAAAGATGGCTTAGAAGAAAGAGCAACCATAGCAAGTCTTACTCCTGATGTTGGCAAAAGACCAAATTCATCACGTAAAACCTTGTTTGAACCACCATCGTCAACCATGGTAAGAAGAGCTGTTAATTCGTATTTTTTATCACGCAAACCCTGAAGAACCGTATAGGTTCCTGTTCCACCACCAATAACAACGACCTTTTTCATATTGAATTGGTATTATATCAAATTTGTGCGTAAAATAAAAATTATAGGTTTATTTTGCCCTGCGGATTCCTCTAAAAAGCCTTTTTTTAGAATGCCCATTTCCATTTGGTTTTTCCTCTGGGGTGGAGTCTGAGGTAATTTCAGCCGATTCCACACTAATCTCCTCTTCTACCTCAATCTCAGGCTCGGGAGTCTCAGATCCTACGTATTCTTCACCTGGACTAGACTCCTCCTCATTTGCTGTAACTTCCGAATTCAAATCCTCTTTTACCTCCTCTACCTCCCTAGGAGTTGTATTTGGAGTTGGAATGGGAGCCTCATCTACAACAACCACAGGTCTTGGTGCCGGCTGAACACTTTTCTCCTCAATAAACTCCTCGAGCATCTCAAGGCCTAAATCAAGAATTTCCTTTAATAGCTTTCTCCCTTTTTTATTAGTAAGAAGCGTTGCAAGTATTGCCCCAATTATTAATCCCCAGAAAAAACCGGAGGCACCGTGGTGATTCTTATTCTTCTCCATTTTCCTTAACCTTCTTTATAATCTTTGAGATTGTTGATATTGATCTTGCATTAAATAGAATGCCAGACAAAAATGACATAGGTTCTGATACTGATTCTGTAATGCTTTCTGTATTTTCCAAAACTCTATTTGCACGAGTTATAGTGTTTCTCAATTCTTTGAGGATAAAAAATACTTGAACTCCTAGCACCAGAAGAAGAAGTGTTAGAAGAATGATTACCACAAGTAATACAATCTGGACAGGATCTATCATATTACTAAACTATCAGAAAATAGCTTTTATTGCAATGATATAAACTACTTGATCTTTACGTTGATGATTTTTTCTGTTTTTTTACCGAATCTATTTGTAGCAACAACATCAATCTTATCTTCGCCTTCAAATAAATAAACTGATTTACTAAATTCTCCCTTTAAGTCTACATACACGTCTTCTCCGTCTATAGAAATTGTTGCATAAGGACTCGTCTTACCCTCAACTTTCACTACGCTACCTTGGTATTCTTGATTTGCGCTTGGTGAAGTTATTTGAATATCAGGTGCAAAAATAAGAGAACTATATTGGAAAAATATATAAATTCCAACAATTATAAAAACGGCTGCAATTAAAACAATTTTTCCAGAAAAAATTTTTCTATTGAATTTATGTTGGGTTCGACGGAATTCCGGAACTATATGAACTTTGTGTTTTGATTCATATTCTCGTCTAAAGATAGGTACTGCTTCACTAACTGGTATATCAAGGTATTTGGCATAGTTTTTTACAAAACCAATAGCATAACTCTCCGATGGAAGTCTTTGGTAGTTACCCTTCTCGATGGCATCTATAAACTCTTTTTTTATTTTTATATCACGCTCAACATCATCTAGGGTCAGGTTTCTCTCTTCTCTTTTTGAGCGTAGAATTTCACTAATTTTTCTCATTTCAAACTATACCCTATTGGCAAGATACTGTTCCGGATCACGGATCAAAACGTCACGAGGCTTACTTCCATCTGCCGGCCCTACTACCCCTGCTTCTTCAAGCTGTTCGAGCAACCTTGCTGCTCTATTAAACCCAATTGACAACCTTCGCTGAAGAAGAGATGAAGATGCCCTATCATGAGCACAAACTATTCTTACTGCCTGCTCAAATAATTGATCTTCGCTGTTGCCTCCTCCACCTACATTTCCGCCTCCACCCATACCCTTGATATTAACCTGCTGCTCTAATACCTCCGTAGTGTACTGAACCGGTACGCCACGAGATTTAATAAAATTAACAACCCTCTTAACATCTTGATCCGATACAAATGTACCCTGAATTCTAGTTGGTCTTGCCTGATCTGGTGGAACATAAAGCATATCTCCCCGGCCAAGTAACTTCTCTGCTCCAGGCTGATCAATAATAACCTTACTATCAACCATTGAGGAAACGTTGAATGAGATTCTACATGGAACGTTTGCTTTAATAAGACCCGTTAAAACATCAACAGATGGACGTTGCGTTGCAAGCACCAAATGAATACCCGTTGCACGAGCCATCTGAGCCAGACGGGCAATTGAGTCTTCTACTTCAACGGCAGCAAGAGCCATTAGATCTGCTAACTCATCTATAACTATAATTATATAAGGTAATGCCTGAAAACCAGCTAATTCGTTGTATGCATCAATATTCTTGACCCCAGAATCTTGGAATTGGACATAACGCCTATCCATCTCTTTCATGGCCCATTTCAGAGCTGAAACTGCCTGAGAAGCTTCTACAACAACCGGAGACATCAAATGTGGGATATCGTTATATCCTGTTAACTCAACGCGCTTTGGATCAATCATAATAAATCTTACTTCACTTGGAGAAGCACGGAAGAGAATTGAGGAGATAATGGAATTAACCATAACAGATTTTCCAGAACCTGTGGTTCCAGCAATCAAAACGTGAGGCATTTTAGCTATCTCCGCAACTACCGGATTTCCAGAAACATCAAGTCCCAATGGCACAGCAAGTTTTCCTTTTGCTTTCTGCATCTGCGATGATTCAAGCATTGTTTTAAGAGATACTATTTCAAGACCTCTATTTGGAATCTCTATACCTACTAAATTTCTACCAGGAATTGGAGCCTCAATTCTAAGCTGTCCACCAGGAGCTTCTGTTGCAAGTGCCAAGTCATTTGCAAGTGTTGTTATTTTTGAAACTTTTGTACCCAAAGCAATTTCTAAGGCATACTGAGTAACAGATGGACCCACATTAATCTCTGAAACTCTTGATTTAATCCCAAAGCTTTGAAGAGTCTCCTCAATTGTTTTCGCAATCTTTTTAACATCTCCCGTATCCCTTTTTCCAGCATGAACAGAAAGGAGAGAAAGTGGAGGATATTCCCAAACTCCTAATTCTAGTGGCTTATTAAGAACAAGCTTATCTTCCATTTCTCCCTGTTTCTTTTCAGGTACCTTAGTAGTAACAGCAGCTGCCATAGCTTGCTTTGGTGCTTCTCCTTTTATAGGCTCGTCTTTCAAACCCTTAATTGTTATTTGCTTCATATCTGATACTGCAAATTGCTTCTTACTCTTAAATAATGGAGCAAGAGATTTAAATGCATCTATTGTGCCCTTTATCATACCAGCAAATAAATCAAACACTTGAGAAAATGGCATATTTAGAAAAACAATTAGACCAAGAAGTGCTCCAACCACAAAGATAAAAACAGACAAAGCGGTTCCAAAAATAGAGAAGGAGGCAGCAAAAAGCTGTGCACCCATTGCACCCGATGAAAATAATCCAAGAAGTGAAGCTGTAAGAAGAACAAACCCCAAGAAAACATTTGCTTTTGCAAAAGGTGCTTTTATTCCACTAACTAAGGCTCCAAACAACAAAACATTGATAGGAATTAAGAAGGATAACCAACCAAAATATGAAGTAAGATAAAGATTAATTTTAATTAGTAAGTCATTTCCCTGAGTATAAGAGGCGAACATAGCAGCAGCTGCTATAATGGATCCCAAAGCAAAAATTGTGTAGATGGTGCTATTTTTGAGCTTTGCTCCTCCGCTACCTTTTCTTTTTTTATATTTCTTTCTTCTCTTTGGCATTGTAGAAAATAGTATACAACAATAAGGCTATTTTGTCTCAAAAAAAATGGTGTTAGCTTTCTAAGACTACGGGTACAAGAAGAGGCTCACGTCCTTGATCTTCCAATATTCTTTCTGCCTTCTGTTCAATTGTTTTTCTATAGAATGTCCAGTTTGTAACTTTGTCTTGTTTCCTAGCAAAAGTTTCATTGAGCTGGCCTGTTAGTTCCTTTACAAACTCGTCTTTATTATCGAGGTTTACTCCTCGAGAAATAACATCTATTGGACCAATTAATTGACCGTTTACAGAACTTACTTCTCCTACAAGGATCAATACTCCCTCTTCAGCAATTTTTTGCCTATCCATAATTATGTATTTGTCTATTGCCTCTCCGCTTAATTGATCCACATATACATTTGATTGAGTATGATATTTACCATACCTAAACCCGCTTTGAGTAAATATTATTTCGCGCGCTCCGTCGGCAAAAATAACACGGTCTGAGGTATACCCCATACCTTCAACTAATGCTTTATAAGCAACCATATGTCTATAAGTTCCACCAATTGGGAGGACAAACTTTGGATTAGTTAGAGAAAGTAATAATTTAAGATCATTTTGAAACCCATGACCTGAAACATGAAAGCCTTTTTCTACTTCTGGATAAACAACACGTGCTTCTTTTTTGGAAAGAGTATCTATTAATGAATTTATGTTCACTTCATTTCCAGGAATTGGATCAGCTGAGAAGATTACAGTATCAATAGAATTAATTCTAATATCTCTATCTTGATCTTGGGATATCCTAACTAGCCCTGATTCTACCTGAGCCTGACTCCCAGCAAGCAAGATCATGACTTGATTTGGTGGCAGCCTTCTCACATCCTGGGGCTTGATCTCCATTTTTGGAGGCAAATCCATATATTTTAGCTTTCTTCCTAAGTCGCGTACCTTTAGGAAAGATCTTCCTATAAAACAAACTTTTCTGTTATATTTTTTGGCAATTTGAATTGCCTGATTCATACGGGAAATGTTTGAAGAATAAGTTGTTATAAACAATTTACCTTTACAACGCCTTGCCTCTTCATCGAATTTTTCTGATATTTCGATTTCTGGATGTGAATGTCCTTGATGTTCTGCTCCAAGACAATCAGACATAGTACAAATAATTCCTTCTTCTCCCCATTTTGCAATCTTTCTTAGTTCTGATGGCTTTCCATCTACTGGAGTGAGATCAAATTTAAAATCCGATCCATGATAGAAATTACCAATTGGCGTTCTAATGAAAAGATTTGCAGCATCTACTATAGAGTGTGTTACGCGAGCAAAAGAAACAGTAAATGAACCAAGGCGCACTGTGTCTTCAAATCTAACCGTTTTAACAAAGTTTTTCTCTCCAAATTCTTTTAATTTTTCATTTGTTAATTCTGCGGTTAAAGTTGTTCCATAAATTGGGAATGGCGGAAGAAGTGGAGTAATAAAAGGAACGGCTCCAATATGATCTTCGTGGCCATGAGTAAGAACGAGCCCTACAATTCTTTTACCTTTAGAAAGGAGTTCTTTAAGATAGGTTATATTTGGAATTACAAGATCAACTCCCAAAGTTGTTTCATTGGCAAAACCAATTCCACAATCAACGAGCAGAATCTCGTCATGATAAATATAGGCAGACATATTTTTTGTAACGTCCCCTACTCCTCCTATTGATATAAATGTAACCGTATTGTTATTATCCATATTTATATTAATTACCAATAACTAAATTCCAATTTTCAAACTAATCACCAATTTATAATTCAACATTTTAAATTGGTTTGATTAATTGGTTCTTGGTAAATTAATCATTACCCTTACCAAGCTGGTACATAGTTTTTAACATTCTGAGCCGTTATATGAAATGGTCCTGCGGGAATTTGACCAGTAAGCTGATTAAACACAACTTTTCGTACCACTCCCTGAACTATTCTTTCAAGAGATCTGATTCCCGAATCATAACCCAAAGGTCTTACAATCTCTTCCCAAACCCCCTCATCAATAACTATATCATTATTAGTTAATCCAGAGTCTTTTAAAACTTTTGGAAACATATAATTTTTTGCAATTGTAATTTTTTCCTGGTCAGTGTAAGAAGGCATTTGAATAATTTCAAGACGATCCAAAACTGCGGTTGAAATGTCTTTTGTATTGTTTGACGTAGCAATAAAAAGTACGTTTTGGAGATTAAATGGATAATCTATAAAATGATCAGTAAATGCTTTATTTTGAGTTGGATCGAGTAACTCAACCAAAACTCCCATAATATCCGCTCTTGCTTCTGCTGACACACGATCTATCTCATCAAGCAATATTACAGGGTTATTTGTACCCACATTTCTTAAAGCCTTCATAATAAGTCCTGGCTCTGCATCCGGAAAAAGGCGGGTCTTACCACGAAGCTGAGCGGCTGATCCCATACCTCCAAATGGAATTCTTGCAATTTTTCTACCCAAAGCCTCTGCGATTGAAAATGCTATGGTTGTTTTACCTACTCCAACAAGTCCTACCAAGGAAATAATTGGTGCACGAGCAAAGCTCTCCGCACCCATTCCCTGCTGTTTTTTTCTTATCATAATAGCTAAATATTCCATAATTTTTTGCTTAACATCATTTAGTCCATAGTGATTATGATCAAGAACCTGTTTTGCGTGATTTAGGTCAAGAATATCTTCTGATGCCTTATTCCAAGGCAGATTTACAATCCACTCTATATAGCGACTAATTGAATCATATTCTAAGAAGAATCCTGCGTCTCCCTTTATAATTTTGAGCCTATTAAGCATTGCGATCGATTTTTCGTTTAAATCCTTTGGTAAATTAGCCTGATTTATAGAGTCTTCAAGTTTTTTTATAGAATCATCTACATTGAACTCTTTTTTTGCAGCAACTGGGGCTACCGGCTCTGAAATAGGAGCTTGAACATTGGGAATGGGAGTTGATCCAGCATGCTGGACAACTTGTCCACTAACATTATTTCCACCATTTTGGGCAGTATTATCCATATAAAAAGTATAACATTAAAAATGAATTATGAATAATGAATAAAGATAATCTAACTTTAGGATACTAACTCTGCGCAGATTTTAGAGTTGCCACAAAATTTGCTACATCAACAATAACTCTATCTCTATTAGCACCCTGCTTGAGATATTCTTCTCCACTTCTCGTATCTGTTTCTGCTCCTATAACAGCTACTACTGAGGCACGAAATCCATCTGTGTGTACATTTATCTCACCTTGCTCACCAAATTTAAGAAAAGTTAAAGAGGATTTATTTCTGGGAGCATGACCACCTGAAACTTGGGAAAAAACTAAACTCCTTACATTAGCCAAACCCACCTGGCGAATTAAACTATCAAGATAGGGAAAGGCATTATGAAAATCAAGAGAATTCACAGGAAAATTATCTAAATCAACTAAAGTATCACTTGTTGGAACCTCTGCTGATGAAAGATATCGTCCACGAACTACCTCAAAATCTGCTGAATAATCTAGGGCTTTAACGAATCCCGGAATTGAAGTATTTACTTCAGGGGTTAAACTTTCTTGCATTTATCTTCTGTTTCTGTCGTCGCCGTTTGGTCTCATGGAATCAAAAGGAGCGCGTCTTGGTCCTCTTCCACCGCCACCACGTCCACCGAAGCTTCTTCCACCACTTGATCTTCCGCCACTACCGCGTCTGTCATCTCTTCTTCCACCAAAATCACGACTTCCACCACTTGATCTCTGAGGTCTGTCTCCGCCTCTTGCCTCATAAGGTCTATCCTCTACCTGAATTCCACCACTTCTGTCTCCTCTATCTTCACGCTGTGGTCTATCTTCTCGTGCTGGGCGCTCTCCAAAGAGCATTGAAAGATTAATTCTTCCGTGCTCATCAACTTCTTTTACATTTACTTTTACTCTTTGACCTATCTCAACAACATCTTCTGGACTCTGAACATAATCAGAAGACATTTCAGAAACATGAACTAGTCCTTCTTTTCCAGGAACTATTTCTACAAAAGCTCCAAAATTAACTATTCTCTTAACTGTTCCTTCAAATACCTCACCCTTCTTAAGCTCGCGAGTAATAAGATCTACCCATTCTGCGGCTCTATTTACAGCATCTTCATCTACTGCTGAGATTGAAACTGTTCCATCCTCTGCAACATCAACTGTTGCGCCGGTTGTTGCAGAAATATTTCTGATTGTTTTTCCACCGCTTCCAATAACTTCACCAATTTTTTCTGGATTAATTTTTACTGTCTTTATCTTTGGAGCGTATTTTGAAACATCATTTCTAGCACTTGGAATAACAGCCATCATTTTTTCAAGAACTTGAAGCCTTGCTTCTCTTGCACGTACCAAAGTTTCAGAAACTTGTTGCTCTGTTAATCCATCAATCTTTACGTCTAATTGAATTGCTGTTATACCTTTATCTGTTCCAGCAACTTTAAAATCCATGTCTCCACCAAAATCTTCTAGTCCAATAATATCTGTTAGAAGCATATAGTCATCGCCCTTACTCATAAGTCCAATTGCAATACCAGCAACTGGTGCAAGCAATGGAACTCCAGCATCCATGAGAGAGAGTGTTGATCCACAAACAGCAGCTTGAGATGTTGATCCATTTGAAGACATAATCTCTGAAACAACGCGAATTGCGTATGGGAATACACTTGCATCTGGAACTACTGCTTCTAAAGCACGTTCAGCAAGCGCACCATGACCAATTTCACGTCTATTGGGCGATCCAATTCTTCCTGTTTCTCCAACTGAATATGGAGGGAAAGAATAATGATGCATGTAACGCTTTGTTTCTTCTCCTTCTGGTCCTTCAATAATTTGCTCCATTGAAGATGGACCAAGAGTTGCAACTGTTAGGGTTTGTGTTTCTCCTCTTGTAAATATTGCTGATCCATGAGTTCTTGGAAGCACTCCTACCTCCGCACTAATTGGACGAATTTGGTCTACTTTTCTTCCATCTGGCCTCTTTCCTTTGGTAAGAATCATCTCGCGGATTGTCTTTTTGAAGATATAATCAACAGCTTCTGCTATTTTTCCTTTGTCATCAAATGTTTCTTTTTCTGTTTCTGCTATATCATCAATTATTTCTTTTAATTCTGCTCCAACTTCACGCGTAACCCCATCTTCTACAAGTTTTTCTATCTTATCTTTGTATGATTTTTCAACAATTATCTTTGCTTCTTCAATCTTTTCATCCTTTGCAACTTCTATCTTCTTATCTCCAATTTCTTCTGCCCATTCTTCAATCATTGCTACAATCTTTTGATTCCATTCATTTGCCATTATTACTCCCTGTTCAACTAGGTCATCTCTTACCTGTCTTCCGCCAGCCTCAATCATGAGAGCTTTTTTGTTACGTGAGGAAACAATTAAATCTAATTCTAAGAATGGGTCTTCCGGAGTTGTTGGATTTACTACAAATTCATCCTGTTCTTCTTTTCCTTCTTCTTTACGATTAACTAAACCGATTCTTGTTGTACCAATTGGACCACGCCATGGAATCTTTGATATAGCAAGAGCAGCAGATGTAGTGATAGCAGCCAAAATATCAGGCTTGTTTTCTCCGTCAACTGATAAAACGGTGATTACTACCTGTACGTCTTTTTTGAGTTCTTTAGGGAAAAGTGGTCT
>DASZYA010000009.1:0-4284 GCA_035545675.1 Patescibacteria group bacterium | reverse complement strand
AAAGGGATGCAGAAGCTATGACTCTTGATATGTCTAAGGCATTACTTGATAGAATTCTTGATGAGATGTTTACAAAACAAGAAAAGGAAAAAATTATCCAAAGAAATATTTCTAAATTAAGAAAATATGAATAAAATAGACATTAAAAAACTTGCTAGACTAACCGCTCAAAGCAAAAAGGTTGACAAAAAGGTAGCGGATTTTATACTTAAAATGCCAAGACGTGATCTAGCTCTCTACTTAAGCTATCTTAAGAATAGCCTCAACAAAACAACTGTATATGTTACTTCAAATATTGCAGTACCAACGGCTCTCAAAAAAACATTGATCAAAGAGTTTTCAGATAAAGAGGTACTATTTGGTATAGACAAATCTATTAAAGATGGTATAAAAGTAGTAAACAATGATACTGTAATTGATTTATCAATGAATGGATATTTAGATAAAACAATAGGAAGCCTTAAGCAAGAATTATAAATATGGATACTCTAGACTTTGTAAACGAAATAGAAAATAAGCTCAAGAAATTGGATGTAACTCCAAAAAAGGAGAATATTGGACAAGTTTTATCCGTAGGAGATGGAATTGTAGTAGTGTCAGGACTCTCAGAAGCCGGTTTTGGAGAAGAAGTAGAATTCGAGGATGGAACAAGAGGCCTTGTATTTAATCTAGACGAAGACCACGTGTCAATTATTTTGCTTTCAAACACAAACAAAATAGTTGAAAAGATGAAAGTCAAAACTACTGGAAGAATTTTAGGAATAAATGTATCAGAATCCTTGATCGGAAGAGTTATTGACCCTCTTCAAAACCCACTTGATGGTAAGGTACTTAAAGATAAAGGTAAGTTTTATCCATTTGAAAAAATTGCCCCAGGAGTAATCGCGCGACAACCGGTCGACACTCCACTAAAAACAGGAATTAAAGCAATCGATGCGATAATTCCAATAGGACGAGGACAGAGAGAATTAATTATTGGAGATCGTGGTACTGGAAAAACAGCAGTAGCAATAGATACCATTATCAACCAAAAGAAAAAAGATTTGGGTCTTAAACAAGTAATATGTATATACTGCGCTATTGGACAAAAAAGAGGAACAGTTGCTCAGGTTGTTGATATTCTAGAAAAACAAGGAGCATTAGATTACTCTATTGTAGTAGCGGCTACTGCATCTGACTCTCCCGCCCTACAATACCTTGCACCATTTGCTGCAACTTCTATTGCCGAATATTTTATGGACAAAGGAGAAGATGTTTTAATAGTCTATGATGACCTCTCAAAACATGCATGGGCTTATCGACAAATATCACTTCTTTTGAGACGTCCAGCCGGACGTGAAGCATACCCTGGAGATATTTTTTATCTTCATTCTAGATTATTGGAAAGAGCATCTAGGATGTCTGAGAAAAATGGTGGAGGATCAATTACAGCGCTTCCTATTATTGAAACACAAGAGGGTGATATATCAGCTTACGTCCCAACAAATGTAATTTCTATTACTGATGGACAAATTCATTTGGAAAAAGAGTTATTTAATTCCGGTACTCGTCCCGCAATTAATGCTGGACTATCTGTTTCAAGAGTCGGAGGGGCAGCTCAAACAAAAGCAATGAAACAAATTGCAGGTCCATTGAGACTAGAGCTCGCTCAATTTAGATCTCTTGCTGCTTTTGCTCAGTTTGGTGCAGATCTCGATGAACAAACACAAAAACAATTAAATAGAGGCACGAGACTTGCCGAAGTACTTAAACAACCCCAATACAAACCAGATGATGAATCAAGTGAAATAATTAGTATATATGCAGCAACCTCTGGTGCCCTTGATGGTTTTCCAGTAGAAAAGATTTCGCTATTTCAGGAAAAAGTTCACGATTATGTAAGAGTAAAAAACAAAAAGTTGTATGAGAGACTTTCTACCGGAGAGAAAATGGATGAAAAAATTCTTTCCGAATTAAAAGGTGAAATTGAAAACTTTCTAAAAACTATTTAATATGGCACAAAATCTAAGATTATTAAAAAGAAGAATTAAAACTGCTCAAAACATAGCGCAAATCTCAAAAGCTATGGAAATGATATCTGCGAGTAAAATTAAGAAAGCTCAAACTGCTGTTGTTAGCAACAAACCTTACGCAGAAAGAATTACAAACCTCACTCAGAGCATACTAAAGCACACTAATATGCAAAAATTTAATCATCCATTCATAAATAAAAAGGATTCAAATAAAAGTTTAATTATAGTTATCTCACCGGATAAAGGACTCTGCGGCTCCCTTAATACAAATTTATTTAAAAAGATTCTTGAGATGGACAATAAAAATTTAAAATATATGGTTTTGGGTAAAAAGGCTGAACAATTTTGCCACAGGCTAGAAGGAGAAGTAATAGGAAGTGTACACGTAGGAACTACTCTCCCCGATTACAAATTAGTTTATAGATTAATCGAGCTGATAAACACTGAATACGTAAATGGAGAAATTGGAGAAGTAAAGATACTTTATAGCGAATTCAACTCAGTCTTTTCCCAAGTAGCAACAGTTAAAAAAATCTTGCCTTTTGAACCTGTAGAAAACGGAGTCGAAGATGAGCCCTTACCCTATATATTTGAACCTAAAGCAGAGATAATACTAAAGGAATTATTACCATATCTTTTAGAAGTGACACTCTATACAGCACTCCTTGAGTCATTCACCTCAGAGCAAGCTGCACGCATGATGGCTATGCAAAATGCAAAAAACAATGCACTTGATATTGCTGATTATCTTACGCTTTCATATAATAAATCGCGCCAAGAAAGAATTACAAGTGAACTTTTAGTTTTGTCAAATAACGCATAATATGCCAACAAAAACATCAAAAAAAATAAACGGTCAGATTATTAGAATCCAAGGTCCAATTGTAGACGTATTTTACGAAGATGAAGTACCGGAAATTTATGAAGCATTGGAAATTGATCTATCAAATAATCAGAAATTAATCCTCGAGACTGAATTTGAACTAGGAAATAACGAGGTTAGAACTCTTGCACTTGGCTCAACAGATGGACTCAAAAGAGGACAAATAGTTAAGAGGACTTTCTCACCTATTCAGGTACCAACAGGTGTTAATACTTTGGGAAGAATATTTAATGTCTTAGGTGAAACTATTGATGGGCTCGGAAAAGTGAAGGAAAGTGGAACAAAGCTAGAACCAATTCATAAACCTGCTCCAGCACTCAGTGAACAATCCACAACTCCCGAGATGCTTGAAACCGGAATGAAAGTTATCGATTTAATTGCACCTTTTACAAAAGGTGGAAAAATTGGAATTTTTGGAGGAGCAGGAGTTGGTAAAACTGTTGTCGTTAAAGAATTAATCCGCAATATCGCAATGGTCCACAAAGGTCATTCCGTATTTGCGGGAGTTGGAGAAAGAACTCGTGAGGGAACAGACCTTTGGCTTGAAATGAAAGAAGCAGATGTTCTAGATAAAACAGTCATGCTTTTTGGACAGATGAATGAACCCCCAGGAAACAGACTCAGGATTGGTCTCACAGCCCTTACTATGGCAGAATTTTTCCGTGATGAGAAAAAAGAAGATGTTTTACTCTTTATAGATAATGTATTTAGATATGCTCAAGCCGGATCTGAAGTTTCAGCACTTCTTGGCCGCATGCCATCTGCGGTTGGATATCAACCAAACCTGGCACAAGACATAGGAATGCTCGAAGAAAGAATTACGTCAACTAAAAAAGGCTCAATTACCTCTGTTCAAGCAATTTACGTACCAGCAGATGACTACACAGATCCAGCTCCGGCAACAATCTTTGGGCACCTTGATGCTTCAATAACGCTTGAAAGATCCATAGCTGAACAAGGATTATATCCTGCAGTTGACCCACTCACTTCATCCTCAAGACTACTTGATCCTAACGTAGTTGGTCGTGATCATTACGAAGTGGCTTCTGAAGTTAAAAGAATACTCCAGAGATACAAAGACTTACAAGATATTATTGCTATTCTTGGAATGGATGAGCTCTCAGATGAAGATAAATTAACCGTAACTAGGGCAAGAAAAATTCAAAGATTTCTCACCCAACCAATGTTTGTAGCGGAAATGTTTACAGGAATTGAGGGCCGCTATGTAAAGATAGAAGATACCGTACGTGGTTTCAAAGAAATTATTGAGGGTAAACACGACAAGCTTCCCGAGCAAGCATTCTTCATGGTAGGAACCATAGAAGAAGCAGTTAAAAATGCCAAATAGTGATCAATTTAGACTAGAAATAGTCGCGCCTTTGGGAATAA
>DASZYA010000008.1:0-13595 GCA_035545675.1 Patescibacteria group bacterium | reverse complement strand
ATTTTTTGTCGAAGTTGATTAGTAAAAATTAAGACTGTTTTGGATTTAGAAATTACTGCTGTTAATTTTCTTAAAGCCTGGGACATAAGACGCGCTTGAAGTCCAACAACAGCATCTCCCATTTCTCCTTCTATTTCTGCTCTTGGAACAAGAGCTGCAACTGAATCTACAACAATCACATCTAGTCCTCCGGATCTTATAAGTTGTTCTGTAATCTCTAGTGCCTGTTCTCCAGTGTCAGGTTGGCTAATAAGAAGATCTTCTAGTTTAACTCCAATAGTCTGAGCCCAAATTGGGTCAAGAGCATGCTCCGCATCAATAAATGCTGCCATTCCTCCAGCTTTTTGTGCTTCTGCAATTACAGAAAGACAAACTGTAGTTTTTCCAGAAGCTTCTGGTCCATATATTTCAATAATTCTACCGCGGGGTAATCCGCCAACTCCAAGTGCCAGATCAAGCGCTAAGCTACCCGTTGGAATTACTTCTACTGCCATTTTCTCTGCAGCGTCTCCAAATTTCATAATGGAACCTTTTCCATATTGTCTTTGGATTTGTTCCATTGCCATTGATATTGCAGCAAGTCTTTCTGATTGGGGTGATTTGTGTCCGTTACCGAGTGTTATTGTAGGTGTAGAATTCTTTGAAGGTCTGCCCATAACTAGAAAAATTCTAACAGTTTTCAAATAAAATTCAAGAGATCAGTTTATTGGTTGCGATATGTTAATAGGAGTTGGAGTCGGTGTTAATGTAATTAAGGCAGGAGTGGTAAATTGAAAAGTTGGCAGGATTTGGTCGAGGATATTTTTATCAGGTACATCGGCATAGGCAATTATGGTTCTTGAGTCAGACAGAGGAATCAGAGCTATATAGGATATAGATTCTGAGGTTTGATTATTAATTTTTTGTGTAATTGTTAATTTTGCTTTTGTTATTTCATTATTACCTATTTTATCCACAGTTGACTCCTCTGTTTTGGATTCTAATGTAGATTCTCCAAATGTTAAATTTTGATTTAGGCTATCTTTTACTTGCACTGCACTTTTTTCATACACGATAAAAGATATTGGATAATACAACCTTGGGTCATCTATTCCTTTTCCGAGGTAAACTCCATATGTTCCCTTAAGTCTCGAATCTTCGAGTATTGGTAGTGTCTCTGGATACTTAAATGAAAATCCATACAGGGAGTTTGTAAATGTTTTCCAGTTAGAAGTTTGATTTGGCGTTGGGGAGGGAGAAGCTGTTGGTTTTGGCTTAATATTTTGATCAGTAGGTGTTGGTTTTTGTTTTTCAATTAATAAAAAAGAAGCAAATGCTGCTCCAGCCAAAACGAGGGACAAAACAATTCCTGCAATCAAAATTGATAATTTTAGTTTTGGACCCCTTGGACTAAATGAAGGTGGTATTGATTGTTCGGTAGGTTGAGAGGGAGATATTGGGATTGGATTATTTAAATTTTGATTATTTTCTTCCATCCTTAGAGTATTCCATTGTTAACTTAATAAGTCAATTGATTTTTAGTTCATAAATTGTTGAAGTGTGGAGATCCTTCTTCGATTAATCTTTGGAGTACAGCCGAACTTCAAGGTATAAGTCGGGATGCCGTGAATCGAACACGGACTACCGCACCCCCAGCGCGGCGTACTACCACTATACTACATCCCGATACGTTCTATTTACCCCGTTGATACGAAGTATATTTAATGGCCGTTAAACTACACCCCGGGGTTTGAGGCTCTATTATATCCAATCGGGTGTATAATTTACATAGTTTATGCTTAGTGTGCCTTACATAAAGCAGCCAGATGAAGAATCATGTGCTCTTGCATGCTATGCTATGATTGCAAAATATTTCTTCCTAGAAACCTCTTTTGAAGATGTGGCAAAAATTTCTGATTGGGAAAAAGGTTACATAATTTGGGCTTTTAAGTTTTGGTTGTGGATCATGGATAGAGGAGTAAGAATAACAGAGTATGATCCACTAGACTATATGAGTTGGGCAAGCCAGGGAATAGAGGGTCTAAAAAAATCTGTATCAGAGAAAGAATTTGAATATTACAAAGCACATACAAAAAATCTTGAATCTTATGCAACTGATATTTTAAAAGTTGTTCATCATCCAAACTTTACTATGCACCAAGAGAAGCCAATATATGAGGAGCTTACTAATGCTATTAATAATAGAAAGCCTTGTGAAGTTGTATTGAATGCTGGTGCATTAAAAAATGCAGATTGGTTTAGTTTGCATAGGGTTGTGGTTCTTGATGCAGATAATGATAGTGTAATTTTTAATGACCCTTTCTATGGAGAGCAGCTTGTTGTAGAAAAAGATTTATTTATTAAGTCTTGGCTAGATTTATCTGAGCCGGAATTAACTATTTATGAATTATGATCAGCCGGTAGTTGGTATTGGAATAATGATTCTCAAGGATGGCAAAGTTTTGCTAGCCAAAAGAAAGAATGTTCATGGAGATGGTGAATGGGCTTTTCCGGGTGGACATCTGGAGCTTATGGAGTCTTTTGAAGAGTGTGCAAAGCGCGAAACAAAAGAAGAGGCAGATATCGAAATTAAAAATGTTAAGTTTCAGTGTCTGGCAAATGTTAAAAAATATGGAAATAGACATTACGTTCACATTGGTTTAATTGCCGATTATGCCAGCGGTGAACCAAAATTAATGGAACCAGAAAAAGCAGAAGAATGGGGATGGTTTGATCTTGATAATTTACCAGAACCATTATTTGAAATGTGTAAGCTTTCCTTCAACGCTTACAAAACTGGAAAAAATTATTTCGACTCCTAAATTCTTACTTGACTATTTTCACGCTAGGTATATGATTATTTTCATAAGTATTTATTTATGGTATTAGCCGAAGCCGACTCCTCAACATATCTCTTAAAAGAACCTGAAATAACACCAAGACAAGCTTTTGAAAATAAATATGGCCCAAAACTTACTAAGGTAACAGAAGATTACTCTATTCATCCTAATAAAAGGGGCTATGTAGAAACCCCAGGGGGATTAGCATATAGAAGCGATGTTAGGGATCAATTTGCATTCGCAATAGTTACTGAAATGAGTAAATTAGAGTGGCTAGACCAAGGTCCATTCCTCACAAAATTACTAAGAGATGTAGCAGACTTTAAACCCCAAAGAAGGTTTCTTGCAGAAATTGGTAATAAATGGGGAAACTACATAGCCGGTAGAGTAGCTGGTCATAAATGGGAGGATCAAGGACCATATCTTGCAGGCGTATTTAAATCTCAAGAAATAGTAAACAGGTAATATGGATCTTACAAAGAAAAAATGTGTACCATGTGAAGGCGGTGTTGAGCCATTTAGTCCATCTGAAATAGAAACCTATCAGAGTTATCTCAAAAAACCTTGGGATATTATTGAGGGAATAAAGATCGAGAAGAAGTACAAGTTTAAGGATTTTAGGCAGGCTATGGAGTTTGTAAATAAAGTTGCTGATATTGCGAATGTTGAAGATCATCACCCAGATATTTATATTTCATATTCAAGGGTTACAATAACTCTTTGGACACATGCTATAGGAGGACTATCCGCTAATGATTTTATAGTCGCCTCAAAAATAGAGCTCCTTGAAGATTGAATTGCTTCCTGATACGATTCAATTAAGGTGAATTTAAGAAAAGTTAAATTAGATAGGCTCAAAAAAGTTGCAATTTTATCATTTATCGCCGGGTTAATAGTTGCAACCCTTATTTGGTTTCCAAGAATTGATTTTTATAAAAAGTCGCTCTCTTATCAAACAGATACAAATAAAGCAGTAGAGGAACAACTTGAAATATTAAGAAAAGAATCAAGAATTGGTTTAACTCCAACGCCATCTCCAATTAGATTTGTTAAAAATCAAATGACAAATCTTTCTAAAATTGAATGCTATGATCCTTCAAAAGATAAGGTAGCTCCAGATTGGAATAAATCAATTACTAGCAATCTAGATAAAAAAGAAAAATTGGTATATGCATGTTATAACGACAGCATAAAGCAGATTGCATTTATTACATCAAAAGACGTTTCTATTGTAAAATCTTCTAAAGCATACGAAAACGATTTGAAGTTAATTAGACTTCCAGATAAGAGGGCCACAGACATTTTTATATCAAGTGGAGGAGCATTGGGAGAAAGCTGTCAGAAAATTAGTGGTTGGACAAAATATGGGATAATTTCTTTTGTTTGTGGATCAGGAGATGGAGTTGTTAGTACCACAACAACTTATCAATATGTTTCAAATTATAGTATTAATGTAGATAAAATTGAACAGTGTTTTGTGCATAATGATTCAAAATATTGTACTCATTTCTGTGAATCATCAGATGAATGTCAGTCTGGATCGTTTTGTAATCTAGCAACTAACTCATGTGTACTATTATGTATAGATAATGCTGGTAGTTGTGCTTTTGGTTCTTGTTCACCCGCTGGGCCATATCTAGCCTGTAACACTCCCTCAAATTAATCTTTCTGTGGTACAATAGCGGCAAATGCCCTTCGACAGGCTCAGGGTAAAATAAAGTATGAATAAAAGAAAATTAGCGATTTTTGATATTGATGGAACCATCTTTCGCTCAAGTCTTGTAATAGAGCTAGTTAATGAATTAGTTGCACAAGGTATATTTCCTAAAAAAGCAGAAAAGGAAATAAAAACGGATTACGTTAACTGGGTTAATAGACAAGGTGGTTACAAAGATTACATTGCAAAAGTTGTAGAGATTTATAGGAAAAACCTCAAAGGTTCAAAAGAGTCTGAAGTAAAAAGAATTGTTAGAGAGGTTGTGTCAGATCAAAAAAACAAACTTTATATTTATACAAGGGATTTGATAAAAGACTTAATTGAAAAAGATTATTTTTTGCTCGCAATATCTGGATCTCCCGCTGTTATGGTTTCAGAATTCACAAAACAGCTTAACTTTGATTATTATTTTGGAGCAGAATATGAAGTAAAAAATGGAATTTATACTGGAGTACAAATTTACGATGTTGGAACAGATAAGACAGTTCTTATTAAAAACTTTGTAGAAAAATTTAACGACCAAATAGATTTAAAAGATTCTATTGGAGTAGGGGATACCGAATCTGATATCCCGGTTTTAGAATTCGTAAAAAAACCTATTGTTTTTAATCCAAATCTGGGATTAGCTCGTTATGCTAAAAAGAAAAAGTGGAGAATAATTGCGGAGAGAAAAGACGTAATTTATGACGTTTTGGATTTCAAAATAATAGATAATTCCTAAGTTATCTAGTAAATGTGATCTGTCCCTTTAGTGGAGTACTATCTTTTATTACAAATTTTTCTGCGTATTGTTTTGTAACATTAACTTTTTTCTTAGGATTAAAAATATCATCTGGATCAAATGTATCTTTTATCTCCTTAAATATTCTATAAATTTTTTCTCCAAACTGATGCATAAGATATGGAGCTCTTACTAATCCATCATTGTGCTCTCCGGAATCTGATCCATTATATTCCCAAACGAGATCAAAGACTCTATCCATCATGTGATATATTTTTTTAACAATTTCTTTATCTTCCATTTCTACTAGTGGAATAATGTGGAAGTTTCCATTTCCTATATGTCCTGCAACCGTATACATAAACCCTGATTCATTGAGCAATTTGTAAAGTTTTGGAAAAAACTCAGGGAGTTTTTCTGTCTCTACAACAATGTCATCTATAAATGGAGCAGCATATTTACCTTTTACTTGAGACTTTAAGAGTCCAAAGCTTTCTCGTCTTATGGCCCAATACTTTGCTCGTTCATGTACGTTGTGGGTCATATAGGTTTCTAAATTATCAAAGCGGGATAATTCTTCGTTTAATTTATTAAGATTTTCATGAATTGTATGTAGGTCATCATCTTCATATTCAACAAGAAGTGTTAGTTCTGGCATTCCATTTTTCTCAACTCTAGCAAATTCTGGATGGAAAGCTTTTATGGTTTCACTTTCAGAAAGCTTTAATATTTTTGAAAAACCTTCTACGTACTTTAAAGCCAGTTCAAAGGTGTAGTGATCAAAAGATTCAAAACAGTCAGGTTTATGTTTCATTACTGTTGTTACAATTTCTGGAAGATGATCATAATTTTGCATAAATATCATTAGGATTCCTTGGTGCTGTTTTTTCTTAACTAATTCAAAAGTAATTTCTGTAATTATTCCAAGAGTTCCTTGTGATCCAACAAACAATTTTGGGGCATCAAAGTGTTTGCCGTCCCACACATCCCAAATTGTATAACCTGCAGAATTTTTTGTAACTTTTGGTTTATGTTTTGCGACTAATTCTTTTTCTTCATCCAGAGTCTTAAATATTTTTTTATAAATATTTCCTAATATATCGTCTTTCTTAATTCTTTCTTTGAGTTCTTCCTCAGTCATTTTTTTAACTTCATATTCTTCTCCATCAGACAAAACTACTTTTAATCTTTTTACATATTTTTCTGTTTTTCCATAACCCAGAGATTTTTCTCCACCGCTATTATTTGCTACCATACCGCCAACTGTATTCAGTCTTTTGGAAGAAGTGTAGGGTGGAAGTAATAAATTGTGTTGATCTAATTCTTTCTCGAAATCACGATAAAACATTCCGGGTTGGACCGTAACCTCCATATCATGAACTCTTAGTTCAATAAGCTTATTAATGTGTTCAGTTAGTGAAACTATTATTGAGTTATTAAGTGTTCCACCGCTCATACATGTTCCAGCAGCCCTTGCGGTAAGTGATAGGGTGGGATTACCTTTTTTATTATCATTTACAAACTTTACTAAGTTTTTAATATCTTCAATATCTTTTGGAAATACAATTAATTCCGGTACCATTTCATAGATGCTTGCGTCCCTTGAAAAATGTTCTAGCGTTCCAGGGTCTGTAGATACTTCTCCTTTAAAAACTTCCTTTAATTTGTCGAGCAGTTTTTGATCCATAATTCTAATAATTAATTTACCAAGCACCAATGATCAAACAAATATTCAATTAATAATTGTTTTGGAAATTGGAATTTTATTAATTGGTAATTTAGGCAGTTTTGCGTTCAATTGCTTTTTTAACTGCCGAGATAATTGCATCTTTGTCCATTTTGAATTTTTTGATAAGTTCCAGGGGTGTTCCTGTTTCCCCAAAAGTATCTTGCAAGCCAATAAATTCCATTGGAGTAGGGAGATTCTTTGCTAGAACTTCTGCGATTGCTCCACCTAATCCACCCGCGGCCTGATGATCTTCTACCGTTATTACGGCACCTGTCTTTTTTGCAAGTTCGACGACTTTTTCCTGATCAAGTGGCTTAATGCTTGCAACATTTGCAACAACAACATTTATTTTTTCTTCCTCCAGTTCTTTTGCAGCAAGAAGAGCTTGGTACAATAACCAACCTGTTCCAAATATCACTACCTGAGGATTATCAGTTGTCCAAAATTCTTGAATTTTTCCATCATATGGGGTGTCTTTCGTAGTCATGATTGGTGATTTATCTCGGGAAAATCTTAAATAGACCGGTGTTGTTATTTTTCCTGCTGCTACTGTTGCCTTTTCTGCTTCTATTGAATCACATGGTACAACAACTTGAATATTTGGCCAAACACGAACACTTGCTATATCTTCTGTTGCTTGATGAGTTGCGCCATCTGGTCCAGTCATAAGACCCGAGTGATGTCCTGCAATCTTTACATTGGAATTGTTGTAGGCAACTGTTGTTCTTATTGTCTCCCAATTTTTACCAGGAGAAAATGTTGCATAGGATGCAATAAAAGCTACCTTACCACTTACTCCAAGACCTGCTGCCATAGCTGCCATGTTTTGTTCTGCTACTCCTGCTTCAAAATAGCGATCTGGATATTTTTTAGCAAACTCTTCTACTTTTGTTGATTCTGTGAGATCTGCGCATAATGCTACAACATTTGGATCGCTATCTCCTAGGGCCACTAGTCCTTTACCAAAACCAGTACGTGTAGCATCCACCTCTGGCTTTTCCGCAAACATGTTTTCGTTTAATTTTAAGTTAGGATTTAACATAATAATTGATTGTTGCCAGTCGTTTGTCGCATGTCGTTTTCGAATTGCGAACTGCGAAAAGCGAACTACACTCCCTTTTCAATTTTTCCTTGCAAAGTTCTTAGTTCGTTTAGTGCTTTATCTGCCTCTTCTTTTCCGGGAGGCTTTCCATGCCATTCTGGAAGATTTTCCATAAAGTCCACGCCTTTACCAGGGATTGTGTGAGCAATAATTACAGATGGTTTTTGGTGTACTGCTTTTGCTTGATTAACAGCCGTGTTAAAAGCGCGAATATTGTGTCCGTCAACTTCCTGAACAAACCAATTAAAAGATTCATACTTTGCTGTTAAATAATCTAGTGGCATAACGTTTTCTGTATATCCATCTATTTGAATATTATTTCTATCAATAACAACAATAAGGTTATCAAGTTTGTATTTTGCAGCAGCCATTATTGCCTCCCAGGTATTTCCTTCCTGGTGTTCTCCATCTGATGTGAGGCAATATACGTGATAATTTTTTTTGTCTAATTTTCCAGCAAGTGCCATCCCAATGCTTTGTGAAATACCTTCTCCAAGAGGCCCAGAAGTAGTTTCTATTCCTGGTAAAGCTCCTCTGTGAGGATGACCTTGGAGACGACTACCAAATTTTCTCAAAGTTTTAAGCTCTTCAACTGGAAAATAACCAGACATTGCTAGCGCCACGTATTGTATAGGGCAAATATGGCCATTGGAAAGCACTAGCCTATCTCGGTCAGCCCATGTGGGATTTTTTGGATCATGGTTTAGGACATGAAAATACATGGCTATAAAAATATCTGCCATGCCAAGTGGTCCGGCGCTGTGGCCTGAACCTGCTTCTAAAAGCGCTTCTATTACTAATTCTCGAGCTTCAACAGCTTTTAATTCTAAATCTTTTAATTTTTCGTCATTTATATCTTCAAGCATAGTATTAAGTATAGAGTATTATGTATTAGGTATGCTAGTTATTTGCGTAAGACAACCATGAGATCGGAAACATTCGATGGTAGGCGACCCGTGATAATGGCATCTTTTGTTTTGTTAAAGAAATCAAAGCTGCTAGTTGTTTTGATGTAGTTACCTGGAGTTATTTTTAAATCTTCACACTTTTCTAGTGTTTTGTAATCTCCAATTGCTCCAGCGTTCTCCGTATTATCCCAGCCATCAGAATCAAAAGAACAAATAGTTACATCTCGTTTAACATATGGAAGAGAAGCTAAAACCAACTCTTGATTTCTTCCACCTTTCCCTCCATTTTTTTCTACGTGAACAGTTGTTTCCCCACCAATTAGAAGAATGGAGTTGTGGTGAGTTGCTGATATAAGTTTTTTGCCCGCTAGATTTGCATCAGATTCAAATCTATCTGAGAATATTTTTGCATGATACCCAAGTCTTTTGGCCTCCTCTTGCATGGCGCGAAGCGCTGTTTGATTACTCAATACAATAGTATTTCTTATATTCCTGAAATATTTTTTATCATGGGGATTTTCTACAAACGCGTTAAGTGGTAAGTTCATTTCCTTATCAATTTTAAATGTTGTCATTATTTTTAATGCATCTTTTATTGTTGTTGGATCAGGAACCGTTGGGCCTGATGCAATTACTGACAAATCGTTTCCTGGAACATCAGAATAAATGAGGGTTGCAATAGTTGCTGGATACATAATCTGAGCAAGTCCTCCGCCTTTCACATCTGACAAATGTTTTCTTACTGCATTCATCTGAGATATAGTTGCTCCACTTTTAAGAAGTGCCTTTCCTACTTCTATTTGTTTTTCAAGAGTAATGGAGTGGGGGTGCACTAACATTGCGGATCCTCCGCCGCAAACTACAATTAAAACTAAATCTTTATCAGAAAGTCCAGAAAATTTTCTTAGTATTTTTTCAGTGAATTTAAAATTCGCCTCTGATGGTAGAGGATGAGTGCCTTTAGAAAATTGGATTGTCTTAAAATCTTCGCTTTCTGTGTCTATTACATATCCTGCGGTTAATTTTTTCCCTAAAAGCTTTTCTAGAAGTAGGGAGTTACCAGCAGATCCTTTACCAAAGCCCAAGATATAAATATTTTCAAAATCATCTAGATCATATTCGTGGTCTACAATTCTTAATATTCCCTGATGAAGAGAGACATTTTTTTTGAATACTTCTTCTGGTTGAATTGACTCAAGAGCGGCCTCAACTAGTTTTAAAATTATTTTTCTTTCTGGAGTAATTGCTAGATCATGGTAATTTTTGATAAACATGTCTATTTTAGTGTATAGGATATTGGCTTTTCTTGTCCAATCGTAAGTGGTATAATATGCTTATTGAACCAAGGATTTTGGGGAAAAGAGTTATATGATTAAACTTCTTCAACCATCGATAGTTATTCTAGCCTAGTTTAGGTTAAATCTTCCTTTGTTCAATTAATTATTTAACGCGTTAACTCATTAACCCGTTAATAAATATATGGACGATAAACAAAAATATCACAAAAAATTAGAAGAGATTTCACATATCTCCCTCGATCAGGCTAAGAAATTAATTCTTGATGAGGCTAGACTTGAAGCAGCTGCTGATGTAGCAAAAATAATACGTGAGTCAGAAGACGCAGCAAAAGTAACCGCAGCTCAAAAGGCTCGTGAGATATTAGCAGATTCACTCCAGCACGGAACTCTAGATTTGGTACCAGAATTTACAGTATCTGTTATCAAAATTCAGGATGAGGAAGTAAAGGGAAGAATAATTGGTAAAGAGGGAAGAAACATTAGGGCTTTTGAAACAGCAACAGGTGTTGACGTAGGATTAGATGAAGAAGGACTTATTCGTCTTTCATCGTTTGATTCTGTTAGACGTGAAATAGCAAGACGTGCTCTTGAGCTTCTTATAAAAGATACAAGAATTCAGCCAATAAGAATAGAAGAGGTTGTAGAGCAGCAAAAGAAGGAAGTTTCCCAGATTCTTTCTGAAGAAGGACAAAGAATTGCAGAAGATGCAGGTGTATTTAATATTCATCCAGATCTTCTTAATTATCTTGGTCGTTTTAAGTTTAGAACATCTTTTGGTCAAAATCTTATTATTCACTCGCTAGAAGTATCAAAGATTGCGGCACATCTTGCAGCAGAAATTGGAGCAAATGTAGAAATAGCAAAAATTGGAGGACTATTTCATGACATCGGAAAAGTAGTATCAGATAAAGAAGGAAGCCACGTACAGCTTGGGGTAGAGTTGCTCCAAAAGTACAAGATGCCAAGAGAAATAATAAATGCCGTAGGAGAGCACCACCAAGATAAGCCTTTTACATCTGTTGAATCAGTATTAGTATATTTGGCAGATGCTGCATCTGGTGGAAGACCAGGAGCAAGACACGAAGACGTAGAAGAGTATGTAAAGAGAATTAAGGACATGGAAGAGATTGCAAAAGGATTCAAAGGCGTTATGGATGCCTATGCATTTGAAGCAGGAAGAGAACTCAGGGTAGTTATTGATCCAGGAAAGCTAGATGATATAGAGACTACAATTACGGCAAAACAAATTAAGGATGAGATTGATAGAAAACTTATAATTCCAGGAGTAGTAAGAGTAACAGCAATTAGAGAATTCAGAACCTCCGAACCAAAAGAATAAAACTTTCCCCTATAAGTATATTGACAAAGCAATTTTTAAGTTGTACTGTTAAATCAAGAAAAACTTATTATGCTTCATCGATTATCCTGTCAATCCGATCCAATATTAGATTTTTCAGGCCACAGTTGGATAGATAAATCATCCAATGTGGCTCCATTAAGTGCTCTCAGGAGAGCTACTTAATCGGAGGAGGTGATTTATAGATGTCCGTAACAAAAAAAGAACTAATAGAGCTCGTTGCAAAAAAAGGTAATCTCACAAACAAAGCTGCAAAAGAAGCTATTAAAGTATTTCTAAACGGTATTCGTGATTCACTTAAGAGAAATGAGAAGGTTGTAATTACAGGTTTTGGTACTTTTTCACTCAGAACAAGAAAAAGTAGAAAGGGTAGAAATCCAAAAACCGGAGAAACAATTACAATTGCAGCAAGAAAAGCTCCTGGTTTTACTCCAGGTAAGAGCCTCAAAAAGGCTGTTAAATAACTTTTTAGCCTCAATCTTGGTATAATGAGCCTTAGTGAAAAAGGCAATATTTATTGTAGGTCCTACAGCTACGGGTAAAACCGGTCTGGCTGTAAAAATCCATAAAAAAATTCCATCTATTTTGGTTAGTGCTGATTCGGTTCAGGTATTCAAAGGCGCGGATATAGTATCTGGTAAAGATTTGGATGTGCTTTTTGATGCAAAAATAGTTTTAATAGATGAAGTTGATCCAACTGATGATTTTAGTATTAACGACTTTAAGAGAATTGCAGAAGATGCAATTAAAAAGGCAATTGCTGAAAATAAAATACCAATAGTAATTGGTGGTACCGGTTATTATTTTGACTCCCTCTTTTCTTCCATTGATACTCTTGGTGTCAAGCCTAATAAAGAACTTAGAAACAAATTAGAAAATAAATCCATAGAAGAACTAACCAATGAACTAGAAAAAATTAATCCAAAGAAATTCTCAGGATTAAATAATTCTGATCTAAATAACAAAAGAAGATTAATCAGGGCAATTGAAGTATCAAGTCTCGGCGGTATTAAAAACTCCAATCCAATATTTACTAAGGATGAAGTGCTATTTATTGGTTTAAAAATGAATAGGCAAAATCTAGTAGAGAAGATAAGAGAAAGGGTTGAAAATAGAATTAAAAACGGCGCAATAGAAGAAGTAAAAGAGCTGTTTAGATCATATAAAAAATTATCTAGCCAATTAAAATCATCAAATGGTTATAAGCAGTTATTTTCTCACCTAAATAATGAGATTGATTTTGAGGAGGCAAAAGAGAGATGGTTAATTGCTGATAGGCAACATGCTAAAAAGCAGGTGACGTGGTTTAGGAGAAATCCTGATATAAACTGGTTTGATGTGGAAAATATAGATTTTGAAAACCAAGTTTTTGACTTGATAGATAAGTCATTTTTTTAGTTATTATATTCTTCTTTTGTGCCAACAAAAGAAGCAAAAATGTCTCGCCCCACAAGTCGGGTTATTTTTGTTCACTCATTTGTCGGGTGATTTCACCCCCTCCTCAACAAGTCTGTGAGGAATCCCCCTGACTCATTCGTTCTCAAAAACTTAACACCCTTTGTTGAGAAGGGCGAGGGTTTCGGTGTAACGGCGAATATAACAAATATTTTAACTCCCTTGTTGCGAAGGGCGAGAGTGAACTACCTAAAACGAGGATAATTGAGCAAAATTTTTCCTCAAGAAATTGATCTATATCCTATAATCTACTATAATATACAAGCCAGGAAGAAGGATTATCGCTATGTTCAGTTAAATGAATGTAGAGGAAAGTCCAGACAGGTGTAATGTCGGGGATGGGGCGTAAGCTCCGGAGTGAAAGCTCCAGTGTTCGGATACTTTACTCACATGTGGTGTCCGGAACAGATCTTGAATTAACAGGATCTGAGACCAACAGAGAAGAGTGAGGGTGAAACTTGGGAATCCTACCCGCTGCAACCTAAGAAT
>DASZYA010000007.1:0-46960 GCA_035545675.1 Patescibacteria group bacterium | reverse complement strand
ATAGCGAATAGCGAATAGCGAATAGCGAATAGCGAATAGCGAATAGCGAATAGCGAATAGCGAATAGCGAATAGCGAATAGCGAATAGCGAATAGCGAATAGCGAATAGCGAATAGCGAATATTATGAGAAAGTATATTGTAAAAGGTGGAAACAAACTAAAAGGAGAAATTAGTGTAAGTGGAGCAAAAAACGTGGTTTTAAAGGCCATAATTGCCGCTTGTCTTACCGGTGAAGTTGTTGAGCTCAAAAACGTTCCTCTTATTAATGATTTCTTCATAATGCTTGAGCTCGTTAAAGAAATTGGTGGAAAGGTTTATCTTACCGGACATACTGTAAAAATTGAGGTAAAAAACATAAATAACGTTAAGATTCCTCTTGATATGGGAGCAAAGATTAGGACATCTTCTATGTTTATGGCCCCTCTTCTTGTAAGAAAGGGAGAAGCGTTAATTCCAAATCCAGGCGGATGTCGTATTGGAGCTCGTCCTATTGATAGACATATTGAGGGTCTAAAACTTATGGGTGCAAAGGTTGTCTACAGTAGTCGCGATGGTTATTTTCATTTCAAAACGGATGGACTTCATGGAGCAACCTATAGGTTTACAAAGAATACTCACACAGGAACAGAGTCACTTATTATGGCAGCAGTTCTAGCAAAGGGACAAACTATTCTTGAAAATGCAGCAGAAGAACCGGAAATTGATGACCTTATTAATCTTCTAAACCTAATGGGAGCAGATATAAAAAGAGTTGAGAAGAGGACAATTGTTATAAACGGGGTTAAAAAATTAAAAGGTGCCACTTACTCAATTATGGCAGATAGAAATGAAGTAATGACTTTTGCCGTTTTGTCAGCTTTAACAGGTGGAAATATTTTGGTTAAAAACTTTGAAATGAAGGATATAGAAGGTTTTCTTACAGAATTCAAAAAAGCTGGAGGAAAATGGGAAGAAAAAAACGGAAAAGTGAGATTTTTTGTGGACGGAAAAATTTTACCAACAGATATAATTACTGCTCCTCATCCAGGATTTATGACAGATTGGCAAGGTCCTTGGGCAATATTTATGACTCAAGCAGAAGGCATATCTACAATTCATGAGGCTGTTTATGAAACTCGTTTTGGATATGTAAGCGAGCTTGTAAAAATGGGGGCGGATCTAGAGTTTTACAAACCAAAAGTAGACAATCCAAAGGAATTTTATAACTTTAATTACACAGCAAAGGATCGTGATAACAAGCAGGGTCTAAGAATCATTGGTAAAACTCCACTTCATAATGCGGTTCTCAATATTTCAGATCTTCGTGCCGGTGCTACCCTTGCTATAGCATCTTTAATCGCAAAAGGAGAGAGCGTAATTTATGGGGTTGAATATTTAGAGCGTGGATATGAGGCATTTGATAAAAGATTAATTTCTTTGGGAGCTTCTATCAGGGCAGTGGATGAGGAGGAGCAATTCTAGTATATGCAGGCCTTACTTCTCGCAGCTGGTAAATCAGGACGATTTTTTCCATATAACACTAACCACAAGTGTGCAATCAGTTTACTTGGTGATCCAATTATTGTTCACACAATCAGGGCAGTTAAAAGAGCAGGAATTAATGATATAGTCTTGGTTGTTAGTCCAAACTCTATTTTTCCGGAGCTCTTAGGAAATGGTAAAAAGTATGGGGTAAAAATAAAATATGCTGTTCAGGAAGAGGCAACTGGTATGGGAGATGCAATTCTTGCCGCAGAAAAAGAGCTTACCGATGATTTTTTCCTTCTAAATTCATATCATGTAGATTTCCCCGAACTAAAGGCAGAATTAGATAAGAAAAGAGGCACAAACAAAAATATAGTATTACTTGTTAAGGAACAAGAAGATGTTTCATCATACGGAGTAATTTCTTATGAGAAAGATAATGTTACCGGTCTTGTTGAGAAACCTAAAATCGGTAGTGAACCCTCAAAGCTAGTAGTAAAGGGAGTTTATTTTATTCCTGTAGATTTCTTAAAAGATCTTAAGAATGCAAAAAAACATCACGATAGTCTTGAAATAACAATAGATGAGTACGCAAAGATGGGAAGAGTAAAGTTTGTAAAAACAGAAAGGGCGCTTGTTACACTTAAATATCCCTGGGATCTTCTCACTTTCAAAGATTTTTTGCTTAAAAGGATTACTAGAAAGATTTCGAAAAGCGCAAATATTTCAAAAGACTCCATAATTGATGGAGCTGTAGTTGTAGGAGAAGGAGCAACGGTTTCTGAAAGAGCAACAATAAAAGGCCCAGCATATATAGGTAAAAACTCTTTCGTTGGGAGCAATACTCTTTTAAGAAACGGTGTAGTTTTAGAGGAAAAAGCAGTAATTGGTGGATTTATTGAAGTTAAGAATGTAATTATATTTACTGGTGCCAAAACTCACTCGGGAGTTTTGGAGGATTCAATTATTGGAGAAAATTCAAGACTTGGAGCTGGATTTACTAGTGCAAATGTGAGACTAGATAGAAAGAATGTTAGCGTTGATATTCTGGGTAAAAAAGTGGATTCTGGACTTCGTGATCTTGGAGTAATCATGGGAGAAAGGGTAATGCTTGGTGCAAGGATCACAACAATGCCAGGAACAATTATTGGGAACAATGTAAATATCGGTCCCGGGACTACGGTTATGGAAAATATTGATTCCAATACTACCTATTACACTGAGTTTAAAAAAATTATAAAAAAAGTTAAGCCTGCCCAAACAAAAAAGTAGTTATTGGGTGCTAATTTATTAAGATGGCAGGTTTACTTTTTGGTCTTACATCGGTTCTCTTTTCTATCAGCATTTTTGCTAGTTGTATCTCGTGGGTTAATTTATGGCAAGGCAGAGAATATAGTTTAAAACGCCTATTTGTATATCTTAGAGAAACAAAAACAGGACGAGAAGCCCTTGTTGGAAAAGAGAGCTTAATAAGATGGTTCCTAATTCTTTTTTATTCAATTACAATATTTTTTGATAATGCTGACGATCTATACCATGGATTAGTTTTCATATTTTATGTCTTCGTAAGTGCATTAATAATTAAAAGGATTATAAAAAAAGATTTTCTTTTTCCTACATTATCATTCCCCACAGTTTTTATAGTAGGTTTATCGTTAATTGTAGAGTTAGTTCTTTATTTATTTGCTCCAGTTGATAGATTCCTTTGGTTATTAATTTTGGAAAAGCTACTTCCTGTATTTATCACACTTTTCATTGGAGTATTTTATGTTTTTTATGATTTTTCTACAGATATTGTAATTAATAAAGCTCTTGAGAGGATTGAAAAAAATCCTAAGCTTCTAACAATAGCTGTCGCTGGAAGTTATGGAAGAGGCTCAACAAAAGAATTCATTTCAAAGGTTCTATCTCTTAAATATGATGTTTTGGCAGCAGATACTACATTTAGTAATTCTTTGGGAATCGCAAAAAGTATTGTTACAGGTCTTACAACTAAAAAACAAATTTTTATTGCAGAGATGGATGATTATAAGATTTCAGACATGGAAGAAATGGCAAACATCATTAATCCAAAGATTGCAGTAATTAGTGGGATAAATGAACAAAAGCTTTCAATGTTTGGAAGTATAGATAATATTCTGGAATCAAAAAAAGAGCTAATTAATTCTTTGACTCGCGATGGAATTGTAATATTCAATGGAAATAGTGAATTTGCAATGAGGCTTTATGATGATACAAAAAACAAAAAATTTGTTTGCATGGTAGATGATGGGAGCGGAAAAAAAGGAGATATAACAGCAAAAAATATTCATGAGAGCAAACTAGGTTTATCATTTGATGTGGAGGTTTTTGGTAGAAAATATAAATTTAATAACATAAATCTTTTGGGTCGTCATAATATAGAAAATTTACTTCCAGCAATTCTCATTGGGACATATGTTGGTTTAGATTTTTCCAAAATAAGATCTGTCATAGAAAAAATACATCCTTTAGTGGGCACAATGAACCCAAGGAGGATGACAAACGGACCTACAATAATCGATGATACTCATAATGCAAATATCAACTCGGTCTTAAGAGCTCTTTCTTACATCAAGCTCTATAAAGGAAGAAAAGTTATGATTCTTGAACCATTGGTTGAGTTGGGTAAATTTGCCGAGGATGATCATTATAAATTGGGTCTTGAGATTGGAAAGATATGTGATTATCTATTTCTTACGAATAATAATTATTCAACGGCTTTAATAAAGGGCATTAAAAAGAGTGAGGGAAAATGTAAATATGAAATTGCTTCCACTTCATCTATAATTAATTTTATTAAGGCAAAACTAGGAAGATCAGATATTGTGGTTTTGGAAGGCAAGCAGGCGCATAATGTGCTTACGTCTCTTAGAACAACTACTATATATTAGATCAAAATGGCATTTAGTGTTATAATCAAAACTCACCCTAAGCTTTGAAAATTAATTTAGAAATAGGGTGCCCATGGAGCCTAGCTTTATGGGTACATTTTGTATGGATCAGATTTTTGGATTTGCAATATTATCTTTAGTTATTACAGCAATATTATTAGTTCCTTTTATAGATTTTCTATATAAAATCAAGCTTAGAAAATCTGCGGGTCATCGTGATGTCTTCAACCAAAAAATTAGAATTTTTGATAAATTGTCCACTTGGAAAATAGGTACTCCTTTTGGTGGAGGATTACTCATAATTTTGGTCGTAACAATTCTCACCCTTTGGGCATATGGGTTATTTCAGGTAGATGTTAAGTTTTGGGAGTTATTCGTTTTGCTATTCACCTTTATAGGTTTTGGTGCTCTAGGATTTTATGATGATCTTAGGAAAATTTTCAACACAGATAAGGGGGTATTCGGTCTTAAGCCAATTCATAAACTAGTTATTCAATGGATCCTTGCCTTAATAATTGGTTTGGTGCTTTATTACCAACTTGGATACAATTTTGTATACGTTCATTGGTTTGGTCAGGTAACTCTTGGTGTGGTTTATGTTATATTCTCTGCTTTTGTTATAGTATCTTTTGCTAATGCAGTTAACATTTCAGACGGTCTTGATGGATTAGCAACCGGACTCCTTATTATTTGTTTAATTGCTTTCTTGGCAATGGCAGGTTCAACTCTTGATACATTTTTATCATTCTTCATAGCAACACTTTTTGGAAGCGTTTTGGCATTTCTATACTTTAATATTTATAAGGCAAGACTTTGGTTGGGAGACGTAGGTGCGCTATCGCTTGGGGCAATTTTGGCAGTTATTGGTCTTCTTACGGGAAAACCAATATCAGTAGCGCTTATTGGAGGAGTTTTTGTTATTGAGGTGGGATCCTCCCTTCTTCAGATATTTTCTAGAAAGTTTTTCAACAAAAGAATATTTCCGGTTACTCCACTTCATGTTTACTTTATCAAAAGAGGTTGGGAAGAGCCAAAGGTTGTAATGAGAGCTTGGTTATTAGGGGTCGTCTTTGCAATGTTTGGGCTTTATATTGCCTTCCTCAGGTAGATTATATAAACTGATCTAAGTAAATCTTTCGTAGAGAATGGTAAAACTTGGCTATTTTTTATTCGTAATCGCAATTCTTCTTTCTTTGATTGGTGTATTTATTCTGTATGAGAGCTCCACTTATACAGCTCAATTATCAATTGGAAACAAATACTACTTTTTCCAGAACCAGGCCGTTTGGTTAGTTTTGGGAACAATTGGATGCTTTATAGTATCACTCATAGACTACAGAAGATATTATAAGATTGCATTGCCGTTACTTCTTCTAACGCTCCTCTTATTGATTGTTGTTTTTTTACCTGGGATTGGACTTGAACTCAAGGGGGCACACAGATGGATTAATTTTGGCTTTACGATTCTGCAGCCATCAGAAATTCTAAAAATAACCCTTGCCATATATTTGGCGGCGTGGCTTTCAATTAAGGAAAAAGGTAGATTTCTAGCATTCATGATGCTTTTGGGATTGAGTTTAGTGCTCGTAATTCTTGAGCCAGATATGGGTACGGCCATGGTTGTTTCTGGAACTGCAGTTATAGTTTATTTTCTTTCTGGCGCCCCAAGTAGGGATATGGGTTTGATTGGGCTGCTTATGATTCTGGCAGTAGTTGGACTTATATTAATCGCTCCATATAGACTTGCAAGGCTCACTGCTTTTCAGAATTTTGATCCTCATGATTTATCAACCACTTCATATCACGTAAAACAAATCCTTCTTGCTGTTGGGTCAGGCGGAATAACAGGAGTTGGTTTTGGTAATTCCATACAAAAATATGCATATTTGCCGGAGAGTACAACGGATTCAATATTTGCAATCTTTGCAGAAGAAGGGGGTTTTATTGGGTGCACGGTTTTACTAGGTCTTTTCTTGCTCCTTTTTTATGTTGGATTTGCAATAGCTTTTGAAACAAATGATATGTTTGGAAAACTTCTTGGGGCTGGGGTTATAACTTTCTTGGCAATTCAGGTTTTTGTAAACGTTGGTTCACAAGTTGTTCTCATACCTCTAACTGGAGTTCCTCTTCCTTTTATATCATATGGAGGATCATCCCTTATAATTAATCTAGTCGCTATTGGAATACTTATGAGTATTGCAAAGCACGGCAATAAGCAACATAAGGTAAAATCAAGGCTTATAAGATCAACTAAATGAAAATACTAGTAACAGGTGGACATTTTTCAGCAGCATACGCTGTTATTGCAGAGCTTAAAAAAAGAGGGCATGATGTCGCAGTTGTTGGAAGAAAGCATGCGATGGAGGGAGATAGCGCGGAATCCTTTGAATATCAAATATGTAAAAAAGAAAATATCGAATTTTTTGATTTAAAAACGGGAAGACTTCAGAGAAGGCTAACAACCAAAACTATAACATCGCTTCTAAAAGTACCAAATGGATTTGTTCAATCTCTAAAAATTATTTCAAAATATAAACCAGATGTTGTCCTTACGTTTGGGGGATATATTGGCTTGCCTGTTTCCTATGCGGCAAAACTAAAGGGAGTTCCTGTAGTTTTGCACGAACAGACTCAGCGTGGTGGAGTAGCAGCAAAAAATATTGCGAGAATTGCTACAAAGGTATGTTTATCTTTTGAGTCTTCCATGCAGTTTTTTGATAAAAAGAAAATTATAGTTACAGGAAATCCATTAAGAGCTGATTTATTCAAAGTTGAGAAAAAAATTAATTTAGAGAATAAAAAAGTGATTTATGTAACCGGTGGAAGTACAGGATCTCATTTAATTAACTCTATGATTTATAGAATTGTTGATATGCTACTCGATGATTATGTTGTTATTCATCAAACAGGAGAGAGTAGTTATCACACTGATTTTGAAGATTTAGAAAAATTAAGGTCCGGTTTTTCGAAGGCGAAACAAAATAAGTATATTTTAAGAAAATTCATATATCCTGATGAGATTGGATTTGTTTTTAAGAGTGCAGACCTAGTTTTATCAAGGTCTGGTGCTAACACTGTTTATGAGATTATTGCGCTAGAAAAGACTAGTCTTTTGATTCCGCTTTCTCATGGGCAAAGTAACGAGCAACTTGATAATGCAAAGTTAGTTGATTATCTTAAGATCGGCTGTTTTTTAGAAGAAAAAGATTTAACCCCAGACGTTTTGTATCAAAAAATTGTGGAAGTTCTTAAAAATGAGGAAGGTTACAAGAAGAATTCAAATACAGCAAAGTCCATAATAATATTTGATGCAGAGAAAAGAATAGCAGACGTAGTAGAGGAGGTTTATAAATTACATGGTAAACAGAGCAGCCAAGCGCAGGTTTAGAAAGATATCTTTAATAATCGTTTCCCTAATTGGTGGAATAATTGTATTAATAGTATTTTATTTTGCCCTAACTCATCTTCTCCCTCTTTTGTCAAATAACAACTATGCCAACAATACTTCTGGGATTATAGACCCGTATGGTAAAAGTACAAATATTACCGAACTTAAGAAAAAACTGAACGAGAAGAATTTAGTTTTTGATTCCCTAAATCAGGCCTCTATGTCATCGGTCATAATTGGAAAGATGCCAGATGGTCCAACCGTTTATTTTTCAGATAGCAAAGACGTGGAGTGGCAAGTGGGAGCACTAACTCTAATCATGAGTCATTTAACTATTGATAATAAGAAGCCATCCTTCGTAGATCTTCGAGGCACCAAGCCTATTGTAAAATTCTAAGGCATATATTACTATAAATTGTATGGCCGAATCTCAGATTGCGGTAGGTGTCGATATTGGTTCTTCAAAAATTGCTACAGTTATTGGTCAGCTTCAGGATGAAGCTGTCAATATTCTTGGTGTTGCAGAGGTTCCCGCTCGTGGAATTAGAAAAGGACAAATTGTTGATATAGAAGAGGCAGCAACCTCTATTAATGCTTCTCTTGACGCAGCAGAAAGAATGGCTGGTTATTCCGTAGACCATGTTTTTGTATCTTTGTCCGGGGTTCATATCATGAGCCAAAATTCAAAGGGAGTAGTAGCTATTTCATCTCCAAATGGAGAAATCACAGAACCAGACGTTCAAAGAGTTTTAGAAGCAGCAGGGGCAGTTTCCACTCCATCTACTACAAATATTCTTCACGTTCTTCCAAAAACATTTACAGTAGATGGTGAGTCAGGTATCAAAGATCCAATTGGAATGACCGGAGTGCGTCTTGAGGTTGATACTCACATTATTACGGCAAACTCAGTATCTGTTAAAAATATCCAAAGAGTTCTAGAACAAGAAGCAGGGGTTAATCTTACAGCCGTTGTTTTCTCTGGTTTATCATCTTCACTTTCCGTTCTTACAGAAACAGAGCGCGAGCTTGGTGTAATTATGGTAGATATTGGAGCAGGAATTACAAATATTTGTATATATGTTGATGGGGCACTTTCCTACTCAAGCGTTATTCCAATAGGAGCACGTCACATCACAAATGATTTAGCAATTGGTCTTAGGATTTCTCTTGAATCAGCAGAGAAAATTAAGCTTTACCTTTCAAGAAAATATGGAAAGAAAAAAGGCCTAGGAGAAATCCAAGATGAAGAAAATCCAGACGAGATGGATCTTGCTTCACTCCATTTGGTAGAAGATCTCAAAAAAGTTTCTCAAAAGACATTGGTTGATGGGATCATAAAGCCAAGATTGAACGAGCTATTTACAATGGTTGGAATAGAGCTTAAGAAGAGTGGTTTTGCTACTCAAACTCCGGCAGGAATTGTAATAACTGGTGGAGGAGCAAAAACCGCGGGAGCAGAAGAGAGTGCAAAGCGTATGTTATCGATGCCTGTAAGAGTTGGAATTCCAACAAACGTAACAGGGCTTATTGATGATGTAGAGACTCCATCATATGCAACAGCTGTTGGATTGCTTGATTACGCAAAAGGCTTTAGAACAGAAGAAACAGGTGGCGGAATGTTTAAATCTCTCAATATTAAAGGTGGAAAAGGAGTAGTAGGCTCCATAACAAAACTCTTCAAATCCTTCCTCCCAAAATAGCATTTTATTGAGTTTGTCACGGTTGCATTGAACTCAAAATTGTGATAGCATTGGCGTACTTTTAGAATCTATGCTAATTAAGCCCCAAACAACTTCTTTTGCTAAAATCCGCGTCATTGGTATTGGTGGAGGAGGAGGAAATGTTATTAACTCCATGGTATCAGGTGGACAGATAAAGGGTGTAGAATTCATGGCAATCAATACAGACGCTCAAGCTCTTCTTACTTCTCAAGCAGACATAAAAATTCAAATCGGAGAAAATCTTACCCGCGGTCTTGGATCTGGTGGAAATCCTGAGATGGGTATGAAATCAGCAGAAGAATCAAAAGAAAAAATAAAAGAAATGCTAGAAGGAACAGATATGGTTTTCTTGGCTGCTGGAATGGGTGGAGGAACAGGAACTGGAGCAACAAGTGTAATTGCAGAAGTTGCAAAAGAAGCAGGAGCTCTAACTGTTGCGGTTGTTACAAAGCCTTTTCTTTTTGAGGGAACGCGTCGTATGGTAGCAGCAGAAGAAGGAATAGAACGCCTCAAAGAAAAAGTAGATACTCTCATTGTTATTCCAAACCAAAGAATCCTAGAGGTAATTGATAAAAAACTTTCACTTCTTGAAGCATTCAAAGTTGCAGATTCAGTTCTCAATCATGGAGTGCAAGGAATCTCAGACCTTATTACAATTCCAGGACTTATTAATGTAGATTTTGCAGACGTTAAGACAATTATGACAAATGCTGGATCTGCTCTTATGGGAATTGGAATTGGAGTAGGAGAGAATAGGGCGCAACTTGCTGCTCGTCAGGCAGCTTCATCACCACTTCTTGAAGTATCTATGGAAGGAGCTCGTGGAGTACTATTCAATATTATTGGAGGAACAGATCTTTCTATGAGTGAGGTAAATGAAGCATCAAAGATTATTACATCTGCTGCAGATCCAGATGCAAATATTATCTTTGGGGCAACTATTGATGAAAATCTTCATGATCAAATTAGAATTACAGTTATTGCAACAGGATTTGATGAATCAAGAAGAAAGCTTCAGGAGCTTGTTGAGAAAGATACAGGAGGATCTATGATGTCTCAATCTTCTAATCAAACTTTTGGAGAAACAATTTCTAATCCAGTAGGTAATAGTAATAATGATGAAGATGAACAAGAAAGCATCTTCGATATTCCCGCATTTCTAAGGCAGAAAAATTAAGCCCTTGACAAGTTTAATTCGTTGTTATAACATGTTATAACTATGACACAAACAATAATAAATATAGGTAATTCACAAGGAGTAATCTTTCCTAAAGAGATATTGAACAAGCTCAAGATTTCAAAAGGAGACGAAGTAGATATCGATTTTGAAGATGATGGTAGAATTATTATCTCAAAAAAGGGTTCTAAGAAAACAAAGGCTAAGGTTTCAGATGAGCTTCTAGTTTGGTTAGACGGGTTTAATAAAAGGTACAAAAGTGCTCTTCAGGAACTCGCTTCCAAGTGAAAACTAAATACATCTCCCTAGACGAAGTCATTGCAATTCATGATAATATGGTGAGTCTTTATGGTGGTAGTCACGGAATTCGTGATTTGGGTTTGGTTGAATCAGCAATTTCGCGTCCAAAGGCAACATTTGGCGAAAAAGATCTTTATCCTGATATTTTCTCAAAAGCATCAGCGTTATTTCATTCGCTTATGTTCAATCATGCATTTGTTGATGGCAATAAGAGGACAACAATCACAACAACGGCCCGTTTTTTAAATATAAACGGATACGAATTGGAAGTAACCGACAGTGAATTTGTGAATTTTCCCTTGAGAGTAGAAAATAGTCACCTTTCTTTTGAAGAAATTGCCGTATGGCTCAAAAAAAATTCAAAGAAAATCCCGAATTTCTAAGACAGAAAAATTAATATTGCATAGCCTTGCCAAAATATAATCCATATACACTAATAGCAATATAAACAATAATTCCAATTGCTATTATTGAGATGATTATCCACAAAGGTAATTTGATTTCTTTCATGATTAGATCTCAACACAATCGCAATAGTGATATAATCCTGAGTACATGACTAAAATTTGGAAACCTATTAAACCCCCATTTGCCAAGCATAAAGCAAAGATATTGTTGGAAGCCGTTGAGACGGGTAAGTTTATATTTCAGATAGGTGAGTATGATTTGATCAGAAAGCCTTCAGCAGATGTTTCTGTAGATAAAATTAAGTCAAAGGAAATTCAGAAGAAGATAAAATATCTTAAAGATTGTTTAGTGAAGTTTAGAAAAATCACAGGCCACGGAAGAGGAGTAACTGGGGTGCAGGTAGGAATACCAGAGCGAATATCAGTTTTTTGGATTGAGGATAAATTCATAATTACTATTAATCCGAAAATAACTAACAAATCTAATAAATTATATATTTATCCCGAGATGTGTATGAGTGCGCTCCCGGTTATTGCGCCAGTTGTTCGTCCGGCTTGGGTTGAGGTTGAGTATTACGACGAAAATGGAGTAAGACAGGTCTGGAATACTAAAGACGATACGCAGCCTCATATTATGATGAACAGAGTATTGCAACATGAAATAGATCATATGAACGGAATTATCAATATCGATCTTGTTAAAAATCCCAACGAATTATTTTTAGAATCTGATCCAAAGTTTTATCACGAGGCAAAGTTTGAAGAAGTTAGCTAATTAACAAAGTTTTCGTGAGCTTTTACAAGAATGTCCAAATCAGAATCCAGTAATTAGGCTTGAGCTTAATATAATTTAATCTATAATAACTATATGTCTAAAGAATGTATTCAGAATTGCCCAATAATCCAGGCTGTAAAAGGAGAAGTTGAGCATAGTAATTTTCTTTCTGGACCTATGGCTATCCATCCAGATGTATTTTCAGGTGAGAATTCGGGCGTTAACAAAATACTTAGAATGTGTGAGGCTTCATATAGTTGCGATGGCCCCAGAGTAGAGGATGTAGAAGTAGAGAGAGGTATTTTTAAAATTAGAACAGAGATAGAAAGGCAAACGGTCTGTGGTCTACCTCAGGATGCGCTTCCCATAACTCCTCCGCGTTTTTAAGATTCATTTTTAATATTCAAGAAGATTGAGAGGAGAGTGAACATAATTCCGCTATAAAGCATTAATTCTGTCGATTCAGACCAAACTCCAATATGGTGATATGGGTGAGTCCGAGTGTAGAAATTGTAAAAGAAAGCGGAGAAGAAAAATATGCTGCAAAACCACGGAGGAATGTAATAAGTAAAGGGTATATTTTTAAGTTTTTTAATAAACTTTTGGATAATCCACATAACACTTCCATAAAATCCAATTACCATGTAACCCACACCAACATATCTATCAAATAAATCAATATTGTGAACGGTTATTTCTTTCTGATCATTAATTTTTGCTAGATCAGTTGGAGTAGCAATATGAAATATTCTTTGCCCCCAAGATATTTCATCTCCAGCTACAAATATAAGAGCGACTGCAACTAATATAAAGATAAATGCATTAATAGTTGAATGTTTTTTAAGAAATATCTTTGCCGCTTTTACTGCCCAATAAACACCAAGCAATAAAACTACTACCTGAGTATTTTCTATCAAGTGGTCTTCTTGAGAAAGCTTTGCAAACATATCATTTGGGAAAAGAGAGATAACAAAAGCAGTAAGAAGATATGATATGGAACCAAAGAATATTACTTTTTCATAATGTTTTTTGAACCAGGAGTTATCATGGCTTAGTAGCCAAACAATTCCGGTAAAGGCAGCAATATATACAAGTTGAGTGTATTGGATGAGAGTAAGGGAATAAACAAGATTTGGTGGGGTAAAGTAATCCCAAATCGTAAAGGCAACGCCAACAATCAATGTAATAGGAAAAATAATATATGTATTTAGTTTGTACAATTTACCGTTTAATTTTTGATTCCAGAAGATTCTAAGTATTATTAATAGGAATATAGCCCAAACTTCTATTGTTCTGGAGCTAATATGAATATATGTGTGTATAGAAGTTCTGGATTTATAGGCGTCTGCAAAAGTGATGAGAATTGTTAGCGAGTATGCTATGGAAAATATGTTATTTTTAATTTTTTCAAGCATACTGTTACTATATATTAAATAGTCCAAGCAATTCAAATAGCCGCAGCAGGTACTATAAGTTTTAATTTATATTGTGGAGTAAGTTGATAATTTAATATTTAAGTGTATAATTCCACTACTATGAGTCAAGAGTTATCAGAATATTTAGATCAAAGAGTAGCAGGAAATGAGAGAAACTACAAGATAAGTAGAGGTATAGCTCGTCAGTATGGTCTTGCAGATTTTTGGAAATATATTAGCCAAAATTATCAAGATGCTACTTTAACGACAACGACAGCCAGTGATGGAGATTATTACGCTTCATCTGTTTGTTGGAATTTTAGTGGTGATAGACAAGAGGCAAATGAAATCCAATTTTATTTTAGAAAGAACTCTTCAAACCCCAAGGTATACAAAAGAACTCGTGTAAATTCATCTCAGGAGTTGGTTAGTTCTTTTCCCTCGGTGGATGCTAGAGTTGTTTCTGGTAGCGTTCACAAATTTAATTTGTTAAGTACTGGTATGTCTGAGCTTGCCGCTAGCGATGAGGGTTTACAAGTAGCACTCCAAAAAGACAAAGATGAATTCTGGAATTTCTTGAGAGAGGCTGTAAGCCATCCTCATAGAACTAGAGACTTCTCGGAAGACAGGTTAATCAGACAATTTGATAATAACGATCTTGTATTAAGACAGAGATTAGAAGGGGTTTTGAATAATGATTACGGTTTCATTAGTCTTGATGGTGCCACAACTGATCAAGCAAAGTTTCGTGTCGGTCGCGAAGCCGCTAGAAGATTTGGAATATCTAGTTTAATAGATGATATAAAAGATAACGAACTAAGCTCAGAGACGGTTTATGCATCTGAAAGATATGGTAACAGATATATTACTTCTGTAAGGTGGTCCATTAACGGATCCCAGAGTGAAGGGTTCAGTGGACAGGAGGTTGTGGTTGGTATTACTGTTAATGACGTTGTCGTAGATGGATTAAGAGAGGGTTCCGCTGCTGATAAGACAATAACAGTAAGTATTGTTGGAGCGTCGAAAGAAGTATTACAGGTACCTCTTCCATTCACTGACAAACCCGATATAAGCTTTTTAACGGCTTTGGTCAACTCTAGAAGAAAGGTTTTAGAAGCAATGATTAAGGCAACTAGCCGACCACATAAATCCACGAGATTAACTATTGGTAGCGTAGCGTCCTCCACTAGAGTTCTAGATAGTACGAGTAATATGAGATCAAGTGGATCTAGTAGATCAACTAATATGGAAAATATTGCAGCTAGGGTGAGAGGTTTGAGAGATGATTCTTGGGATTTACACTCAGGGTACGGTGATGATGAAGATATGCTTAGTCCTGGTGAGGCGCATGGAGATATAACGGTTATGGATGATGGGTATGCAACCGATGATGATGGTCATTCAGTATATTACGAATAAAATAGATTATTCCACTTTTTCCAGGCGGATTTTCTCCACCTTTTAATTAAATATTTCATTACTAATTTGTAATAAAACCTTAGGAACGCGTTTGGTTTATCTTTGTGAATTGAATCAAGGATTTCATCTAAACTTTCAAAGATTACAGTTCCGGCCTTTTGGTAATCTCTATAAAACTTCTTGTCATCTATAGTTTCGGCTAGAGATAAAGGCAAGTCATTATTAATATGAGCATTTGCCCCAAGGGATAAATTAATAAGAGGATTTATATTCTTTGATTCAAATGCTATTTTCCAAAGTGGGGCAACATTATCCCCGTTTTCATAGTCATTAATAGCAGAAAGATAATAATTCACAAAGTTCACATCAAGTTTTTTGAGGAGATCTGGATTTTCAAAATAATTATCCTTTTCTCTTTTCTCTACATTCCTGCTAATTATTAGATAGGCAGTATTAAATGGAAGAATATTTTTAAGCTTCGTTTCTCCCAGTTTTTTCTCCAAGCCTTTTAATGCGGGTACTGTTTCGGAAAACTTCTTTACTCTCAATGTTTTGATCATCTGTTGATTATATATTAAATAAATCTTGTGATATTATAGTCCAACCTATGATTGATCTATCAGAGATTAAAATCAAAAGACAAAGCAGGAGAACTATGAGTATTCATATTTTACCCTCTGGCACTGTGGAGGTTCGAGCGCCAAAACTGATGCCAAAGTTCTTTATCAATGATTTTGTTAAGAAGAATAGTGATTGGATTGAGGAGAAATTAAAAACCAGTAAACGTGGGGTTACAAAAAAATATCAACACGGAGAATCATTTTTATTTTTAGGAAAAGAATATACGCTAAATGTTGGTAATTATTCAAAGATTGAATTAAAAGATGACAAGCTTTTATTCCCTGCAGGAATGCTATTTCGCGCAAAAAAAGAATTAGAAAGTTGGTATATAAAACAAGCAAAACAAATAATCACTGAACAACTTATTTATTATGCAAAGGAAATGGACACAAAATATAATGCTCTTTCTTTTTCTGACACTTCATCTAAATGGGGATCTTGCACACATGATAATAGACTTCAGTTTAATTGGAGACTTGTGATGGCGCCACTCCTTGTTCTTCGATATGTAGTGATACACGAGTTATCTCACACAACTGAGAAAAATCATTCAAGAAAATTTTGGAGTAGAGTGGCAAGTTTTAACCCTTCTTACAAAGAGCAGATTAAGTGGCTCAAAACTCACGGAGATACTCTAACGGTATGACCTTCTTTTGTGAGGGTGAGTAGGGCGCTTATCAGCGTATTTATTAATACTGTCTAGTTGAGCGTTAAAGCTTTCTTGTATTGGGCCAGCTTTTTCAGCAGCCACAATAAACATTCTTCCACGGCTAAGCAAAAATCTTTCCAATTCTTGGTCATTATGAATATTTGGTCCTCTAAATACCTCTTTTTTCTTTGCCAATGCTTCTTCATCAGCAACAACATACACTGTTATTTTCCTAACTTCTCCCCTAGCCAACTTAACAGTTATATCAGGCGTATCAGACCATCTGCTCCTTGGAGGAGTAAGCTCCGCGCTTGTTACACCCGGTAGTTGAGCAATAGATTTCCTAACAAGCCGTTCAGCCCCGTCGGAGTTTTTATTATCGCCCCACGTAGCGCTATCTTGAGCTTCGCTTCTTTCAACTCCACCCAAAAGTTCATCTTGGGTTACACCTGCGGCGAGTTGGGCAAGAATTCTTTCAACGTTTTCAGACATGCGGGAATTGTATCAGATGTTGAGGCTAATATCAAAAGTTGTGTAGCTAGCAAAAAGGCCCATCTTTGTGAGACAGACCTTCGTGCTTAAACTGACAGTGACAAGTGAATTTGTCCCTCCGAATACTAGTAGTTCTTTGGCAAGTCTACATTCATGCATTAATGCGACTTAAATAGCGTAATATATTTCACGAGGTTTTGTCAAGTTTATTCAGAATATTCTAGGCTTTTCCTTTTCTTTTTAGCTTCTTCATATCTCTCTAGAATTGATCCATCAGAGTAGGCAGTTAGTATCTCCTGGTTAGTTTTTATTCCATAAGATTCCGTTGTAGATTTAATCCCTCTCGAAAGGGTTTCATTCTGTTTAAAATACCAGTCAGTTGATTTAATTGCTCCCATTCTAACTTCTGGTGGATATAAATCAACAATAGCATCAAGAGCAATTTTTAGAGGAGCTCTTCCTAAATGATGAGTTATTCCAGCACTTAACTTCACGCCTGTTGCCATTATTGTTTGGTAACTGCTGTAATCTTCTGGGTCCATTTTGTAGGCTAAGTTAATAGTCGCACCATGTGCGTGAACTAAAATTCTAGATTTATCATCCAGCATTTTTCTGTATTGTCTTACCAAGTCTTTGAAGCCTTGCATATCTATTCCTGGATTTGCTTTAGGTATTGTTCTCGTATCATTATCTAAAACACGTGAGAAAATTCTTCTTGTCTCATCTGTGTATGGAGTAAATCTTCTAATTCTGGATTGTTCTATTGTTCCTAATATTATATTGTAAACCATAGAACATTCAGGAGATATCTTTAACCATGGTTCATCATCGTTATCTATGTTTACATAATTTTCTTTTAGGAAGACTAGTCTATTTGGATTTTCATCAGTTTCAAAGTACTCATTAGTTGTTTCTTCAGGTTTCCATCCTAATTCTCTTAGTCTATCTTGTGTTGGCGTACTTTGTCCAACTTCGTGAGCTAGGGTTGTAACACCTGACTCACTCATCCATAACACTTGATCCGATTCTATTGTTCTTAGTCCTGGATATATTTTGTTGATTGCATCGTTTGCTATTGCTAGTATGGTTTTTATTTTTTCTGGTTTTGGATATTCGTCAAGGCCAACTATTCCGGGTTCTCCATATTGGCTTCTTAATGATTGCCATACGATATCAACAACTTGTGTTGCTGGATCGGTTTGATCGCTTTGCCCCTGAAGATTTGGAATAGGATTTTCTATCGACCTTGGATATGGCAAGCTGCCTATGATTTTATCTCCAGGTTTATATCTGGGCAGATTGGTATCAGGATAGTCTCCCTTAAAATTCCTAAGGCGTGCTTTTTCACTTTCGATATCAAGCGGTTCCGCTGTGAATTCGTGTTTTAAGTATTCAGGCATTCGAGTATTATAGTAAACCTATAATAAATAGTCAAACCTAGTAGAGGCCAAGTTGTTGTTTGACTTGATACCAAATTTTGCCTAAGAGTCCGGCCTTTTGATATTTCTTCCAAGCTTCTTTCTGGCGTGCGTCACGTGTGCCTGGGAGAGGTGGGTTACGCCAGGCTGAAACGGCTAGCCAGCCATCACTTTCAGTTTGTTTTAAGACTACCGTAATAGTATAATCATCAAATCTCTTCGTATTCTCAATACTATCTCTCGTTTTACCTTTAGCAGAATTATCAGGATGTTTAAAGGTCTCGTATATTTCGCTCTTTCTTATTCCGCGATCATTTGCCTTTTCAAGTACATGATTTGTAAGGATAAGATCTAAATATTGCATAGTCACCATATTATATAATTTGAATTATGAAAAAGATAATTTTAGCATCAAGCTCGCCAAGAAGGCGCGAACTCATGAAATTTTTGGGTATTCCCTTTGATGTGGTTTCAAGTGACTTTGATGAAACAAGAATTCCAGATACTGACTATAAACACTTTGTAGAAACCTTATCATTCGAGAAGGTGAAAGTAGTTGCTGCTTCTTTTGATGATGCAATAATCGTTGGAGCAGATACGGTTGTTGTAATGGATGGTAAAGTTTTGGGTAAGCCAAAGGATAAAAGAGATGCAAAGAAGAAGCTCAAGCTTCTTAGCGGAACAAAACATCTTATAATTACCGGCTACACCATATTTGATACAAAGTCTGGAAGAGTTGTGAATAGCTCTGTTGAATCAAGCGTTAAGTTAAAAGATCTTACGAATGAAGAAATAGAAGCATATATTGCAACAGGCGAGCCAATGGATAAAGCTGGAGGCTATGCCGTGCAAGGAATTGGTGGATTATTTGTAGAAAAGGTAGATGGGGATTATTTTAATATTGTAGGGCTTCCTCTTAAGGATATTAGACGTCATTTGGCTGATTTTGGAATAAAAACACTTCCAAACTAGGCTATAGAGTAAAATAATTATACGCGTATACAAAATTTACTCTAGTCAAATTTACTAAATTTTCCTCTAAAAACTTGACACTTAACCATTTGGTTAATCTTTCTAAGCAATTTAAGCCTTTTTTTGGCCTCAACGAGCCTTGAATAACTAAGCACAATCGTTTACAATTGTGAGATGAGCTTTAAACAAGTGAATCCTCAGGTTAACTTTGCGGAGCTTGAAGCAAAGACCATTGAGTACTGGAAGAAAAATAAGACATTCGAAAAATCAGTAGAAGAGAGACCCCGTGATAAAAGATGGAATTTCCTAGATGGACCTCCTTTTGTAACCGGAACTCCTCACTACGGATCACTCCTCTCAAGTATTGCTAAGGATATCTTTGGCCGTTATTACACAATGAAAGGTTACCGTGTTCCAAGGCGTTGGGGTTGGGATGGTCATGGTCTTCCAATAGAAAACAAAGTAGAAGGAGCTCTAGAGATCAAGTCAAAGAAAGAGATAGAAGAAAGAGTTGGGGTTAAAAAATTTATTGATGAATGTAAAAAATACGTTAATGATGTGAGCGCGGAGTGGGAATGGTATGTAGACCATATTGGTCGTTGGGCGGACTTTAAAGATGCTTATAAAACCTGGGATAGAGATTATATGGAATCTGTTATGTGGGTATTTAAGCAAATGTATGAGAAGGGATTTGTCTATAAGGGTCTACGAAACTCACTTTACTGTCCACATTGTGCAACTCCAATTTCAAATTTTGAGGTTGCGATGGATGCGGACAACCACAAAGAGCTACTAGATGCTGCAACTACTTACAAGTACAAACTGAAAGATCAAGATAATACTTATATTCTCGCTTGGTCAACAACTCCATGGAATAAAATCGTAACTCCGGCTTTGGCTGTAAATCCCGATTTTACCTATGTAAAGGTAAAGCAGGGGGATGAGTACTACATTTTGGCTAAAACAACGCTAAAAATGCTTAATACAGAGCCAAATTACAGCATAATCGAAGAGTTTAAGGGTAAGGATTTAATTGGACTTTCTTATGTGCCACATTATGACTACTATCCAATTGAGCCCGGTGAAAAAGCATTTGAAATAATTGGAGGAGATTTTGTTACCGCAGATGAAGGAACGGGAGTGGTTACAATTGCCGCTTTTGGAGAAGAAGATTTAAAAGTAATGCAAGAGCAAAACGTCCACATAGAGATCCACTTGGATGATGAAGGAAATGTAAAGCCAGACGTTCCAAAATTTGGTGGAATGTATTATCTCAAGGCAAACAAGGCAGTTAACGAAGATCTTCGCGAGAGAGGTTTAATTTACAAGGACGAGCAAAAACTACATACAGTTCCTCTTTGTTGGCGTTGTCATACAAGGCTTTACAATGCATCAATAAATGCTTGGTATGTAAATGTTCAGATATTAAAACCTCTTATGGTTAAAACCAATGAGAAAGTCAACTGGTATCCTAATCATTTCAAGCACGGACGCTTCCTGAAATCTTTGGAAAATGCTCCGGACTGGAATATCTCAAGAAATAGATATTGGGGATCTCCGGTTCCTGTTTGGGAATGCGATAAGTGTCACAATCGTTTTGTTCCGGGTTCAATCTCAGAGTTGGAAGAGGCCGCTGGCGCAAAGATAAATGATCTCCATAAGCCAGAAATAGATGAAGTTACGGTTAAATGTGATAAGTGTGGTGAAATAATGCATAGGACCCCAGAGGTTCTTGACTCCTGGATAGAAGCGGGATCTGCTGCTTTTGGAGAACGTCATTATCCATTCAATGGTACAGAAAAATTGCAAGATTTCTTCCCTCCAGATTATATTGCCGAATATACAGGTCAAATAAGAGCGTGGTTTTATGTAATGCACGTAATTGGAGCAGCATTGTTTGAGTCAGAGGCTTTCAAAAATGTTTCAGTAACAGGAGTAATCTTGGGAACAGATGGAAGAAAGATGAGTAAGAATTATGGGAATTATCCTGATCCAAGAAAGCTAATAGAAACTTATGGTGGAGATGCTTTAAGACTATATCTAGCCGGAACTCCGGTTATGAATGGAGAAGACGTATTGATTTCAGAAGATCAGTATAAAATGCAGGTTAGAGGAAATCTTCTAATTCTGTGGAATATATATAATTTCTTCGTTTCAAATGCCAATGCAGACAATTGGGAATATGATGAGTCTCAAAAGGCAGAATTAAATGTTTTGGATAAATGGATTTTATCCTTAAGCAATAAGTTAATTCGTGATTTAACTCACGATTTAGATTCTTATGACACAGTAAGCTCTGTTTCAAAAATTGGTGAATTTGTCACTTTATTCTCAACTTGGTATATCAGAAGAAGTAGGGACAGAGTAGGCCCTGCAGCACAAAACCAAGAAGACAAGGTCGCTTTTTATCAAACGTCTTATAATGTGCTCTTAAATCTTACAAAAGTTATGGCGCCAATTGCACCCTTTGTATCAGAAGAAATATTCAGAGGTTTGACTGATCGCGAATCCGTTCACTTAGAATTATGGCCGGAATTTAATGAACAATTAATCGATGTTGAACTCGAGAGTAGAATGGAATTTGCTAGAAGAATAGTAGAAGTTGCTCATTCAATAAGAAAAGAAAACCAGCTTGCAGTTAAACAGCCTCTCCAGGAGGTAATCATAGATATAGTTGAGGCTAATTATGAGCTTGATAGTGAGTTGTGCGAGCTAATAAAAGCCGAACTTAATGTAAAAAATGTTGTATGGAAGAGGGAAACCGTTAGGCAAGAAGATTCTCATGCTGGGGTTATGAAAACATCTTCTGGTAAGGAATTTATCTATCGTGTACATCTTAATACGCATATTACTCCTGAGCTTGAGCAAGAACGTGAAGCTCGCGAAATAATAAGAAAGATTCAGGGAGCAAGAAAAGATCTTGGAACTGACTTAAGTGAGAAAGTTTTTGTAGAATTACCCTCTTGGCCAAAGGAATTTGAGGATGAGATAAAAAGGAAAGCACTTGTATCAGAATTGAAAAACGGAGATGAATTCAAAGTAGTGCGAAATGCATAAGTTCTCAATTAACAGACTTCAGTTGCCACTTTTACTGCCTGCCATTATTTTGGTTATTATTGGTTTGTCCGCGTTTTATTCTATTGATACTTCAATCTTCAAGCAGCAGCTATTCTCTTTATTCCTAGGTCTTATTGCATATGTAGTTTTTCTAAATATTGATATTAGAATCTTTGGGGTATTTTCAAAATATATTTACTTCATAATGCTTGGATCATTACTTCTGCTTTTTCTAATTGGAATAGAAGCAAGAGGTGCTGTAAGATGGCTTGATTTGTTTGGAGCTAGAATTCAGTTCTCAGAAATCTTTAAACCATTTTACGTAATTTTCTTAGCGCAATTTCTAACAAAGGATGATTCCAGAAGCTTTTCAAAGTTTATAACTGCCTTTTTATTGCTTGCTCCGATATTTATCCTTACTTTAAAACAACCAGATCTTGGTACCGCTTTGCTTTTCTTATTTACAACAATATTTATGCTTTTTATGTATGGTTTCCCTTTTCTTTATTTTGCTGTGATGGGATTAATTGTCATAATTCCCGCTCCAATAATTTATGGGTTTTTACATGACTATCAGAGAGAAAGAATTCTTACTTTTATTGATCCTACGCGTGATCCATTTGGATCCTCTTATAACGTTGTTCAATCTATGATTTCCATAGGAAGCGGAGGATTTTTTGGTAAAGGATTTGGTCAGGCAACTCAATCAATACTTAAGTTTTTGCCGGAGCGTCATACGGATTTTATTTTTGCAACAATTACTGAGAGTCTTGGTTTTTTGGGAGCTATGTTTATGCTCGTTCTATATGGTTTTTTGTTAAATAAAATTTATAGAATAGCCTTAAATGTTACGGATAGTTTTTCTAATATGGTGATTTATGGTTTGTTTTTCTTATTTCTAACTCAAACATTTCTAAATATGGGTATGAACGTAGGAATCGTGCCTATTGTAGGAATTACATTGCCTTTTGTCTCTTATGGTGGAAACTCACTTATTACGAGTTTTATTATGCTTGGAATAATCTCTTCAATTAGTTTTGAGCATAAGAATAATAGGTCCCTTGAGATAGCCTGACAAATCTGTTAAAATATGCCTATGGAATACGTAGTTATTGAAACCGGCGGAAAACAATATAGAGTAAATGTTGGAGACGTTATCGAAGTTGACAGACTAGACGTTGAAAACGGAGCAATCTCTTTTGACAAAGTTTTACTTCATGTAAACGGAGGAGACGTGCAAATTGGTAAACCATACCTCAATGGTGTGAGTGTAACTGGAACTGTAGTTGCAAGCAAAAAAGGAAAGAAAGTAAGAGTTTCACGTTTCACAGCAAAATCAAGACACAGAAAAGTAATTGGTTTCAGAGCATCTTTATCTCAAGTTAAAATTGAGGGTATTTCAAAATCCTCAAAAGAAGCAAAAGCAAGTAAATAACACTCCTAAAATAAGCCACTTTTCATGGGTTGACAAGTTCGAATTATTTTAGTAAAGTGTGAAAAGTTAACAGAAGTTAAAACCTAAAACATATGGCACATACAAAATCACAAGGAGCAGTTAGAGGAAATAGAGATTCAATATCCAAGAGACTTGGGGTTAAAGTTTTTGGTGGACAAAAAGTTGTTGCTGGAAACATAATCGTAAGACAAAAAGGAACAAAAACTCATTCAGGTGATAACACTTCAATGGGAAGAGATTTCACAATTTTTGCATTAACAGACGGAGTAGTAAATTTCAAAAACCTAAGAGGTAAGAAATTCGTAGAGGTAGTTAAGAACTAAGATATTATCTAATGGATAACCAAATAGATAGAGTTGTAGAATTAGAAACAACAATACTTCAACCTAACCCATTACAACCACGTGGATTAATTTCCCCAGAATCCCTAACTGATTTAGTTAACTCAATAAGAGAACAGGGTATTCTTGAGCCTATTGTTGTTGCAAAAACACCGGCTGGTTTTCAGATTATCGCAGGAGAGAGAAGATGGAGAGCTTCAAGAATCTTAGGTCTTGTTAAAGTTCCTGTAATTGTAAAAGAGACAACCCCACAAGGAATGCTTGAAATGTCTATTGTTGAAAACGTTCAGCGCGAAGATCTTAACCCAATTGAGCGTGCTCAAGCATACAAAAGATTGATCGATGAATTCAATATCTCAGTAACAGAAGTTGCAAAAAGAGTTGGAAAAAGTCTTCCATATATTTCAAACTCAATAAGACTTCTTACGTTGCCAGATGCTATAAAAGATGCCTTAGCTGCCGGAGTTATTACGGAGGGACATGTAAGACCATTAATATCAATTGGAGATCAAAAGCTTATGCTTCAAGCTTTCAAGAGAATTTTGGTCGAAGGTATTTCTGTTCGTGGAGCAGAAGAGGTAGCACGTGAGATTAAATCAAAAGAACAAAAGAAAGAACCTCACAAAAAGGGAGATAAATTATATATTCCAGAGCTCGATGATCGCGCAAAGAAGCTAGTAGAGGTAAAAGGATATTCAATGGTTCGTTTTGATCAGTCAAGTAAAGAGGCAAGAGCTACCATCAAAATTAAGGGTGATCCATCTGAAACTACACCAAAGCTCAACGAAATCTTCGAAAAGTTAGCTGCTTAATCTATATTATAGGTTCCCTTTTTAACGAATTTAATTTCATTTAGAGGCCAGTATACAAAGAAAGATTTTCCTATAAGTTTATCTGTTGTTACAAAGCCCCATTCGCGAGAATCAGAGCTAAAGCTTCTATTGTCACCCATAACAAAATAGCTATTTTGAGGCACGGTTATCTGTTGACCCTCAGTTAGGAAGGATCCACCATACGTTTTGTAGTCGGGGGGTAGATAAGATGATTCATCTAATTTTATACCATTTACATACACGTTACCGTTTTTAACCATAACAGTGTCACCTGGTAGTCCAATTACTCTCTTAATATAGTCCTTATCTTTATCAATAGGAGCTTGGAAAACTATTACTTCACCTCTATTTAGTTTACCCAATTTAAGACCTATTAAGTTTGTTAGGATGTATTCACCATTGTGGTAGTTTGGAAACATAGATTGGCCATTAACTTGAAAAGGGCGGAACAAGAATGCATAAATAACTACAAATATTGCTGCTGCAATGACCAGGGTTTCAACCAAATCAATAAGAATTGTGTAAATTACTTTAAACACGGTATGTATATTTTGAGTTATAAGCGCTTCTTTGTCAATCCAAAGAATGAAAATCTTAATAATCTTTGGTAGAATCGAGAATACTAAAATAATTAGTCAATATTTATAAAAAAAATATTTTTCTAACCATTAGTATGCTGCCCAAAATGTTTTATGAAGATTTTATTTTTGACCAGACGATTTTTTCCGGATGTCGGTGGAGTAGAGACGCACGTTTTAGAAATTTCTAAAGAGTTAATAAGTCGCGGACACGAAGTCGTTATCCTAACAGAGACTGCCCCAAAAGATAAGCATACCAACAAAAGAAATTATCAGTCAATAGAACAAAGTGATACGTATTACATCAATTCAAGAAACGGCGCCAAATCAAGCCAAACTGCACATTTTGAACCTCATTTAATCAAAATTATAAGCATAAATACTGTAAACAAAGTTAGCTCTAAGAAAATGGGAATTTGGAGAGAAATGTACAAAAGAAGAGAACTAATTTCTCAAGCGGATGTTGTACATTGTCATGATGTCTTCTTTTGGTATCTCCCTTTTAGATTTCTGTATCCCACAAAAAAAATTTTTACAACCTTTCATGGATATGAAACAAATTTTCCTCCGAAGACAGGCGCAATATTTATTAGAAAAATTTCAGAGATGTTATCTAATGGAAATATTTGCGTTGGTGAGTACATCCATAAGTGGTATGGAACAAATTATGATTATTTAACCTATGGTGGAGTAAATAAAAAAAACAAATCAAAAAAAGTAACCAATAATAAAGTAGAAATTGTTTTTGTTGGAAGAATTGAGAGGGATGTTGGGGTAAATAAGTATCTTAGTTTGTTAAAGGAGTTAAGAGATAAGAATATTTCATTCAACTTTACTGCTATTGGGGATGGTAGTCTAAAAAATAGTTTTAAAAAATATGGAAAAGTTATCGGTTTTGTTAAAAATCCAGAGAGCTATATTTCTAATTCTGATATCGTCTTTGCATCCTCTTATTTATCAATGTTGGAGGCTTTGATTGAAAAGAAAGACGTAGTCGCAGTTTATGATAACGATCTAAAAAAAGATTATTTAGAAATGTCCCCCTTTAAGAATTATGTAAACATATTAGGGCCAAAAGATGAATTAAAAAGTTTAGATGGCTTAAAAATAAAAGGTGGATTTAAGTGGGCAAGTGAGCAGACCTGGGGTAATGTGACAGATATTTATCTAAGGCTGTGGAATAAAACTAGCGAGATTTTTTAGTGTTTTTATATACACTTTTAACTATATACATTGGTCTTTGCTTTACTTCTTCAAATATCTTCCCGACATATTCTCCAATAATACTGATCCCGAGTAATTGTATTGATCCTAAAAATAAAACAACAATTATCACTGTAGAAATTCCGGGTGGTGTATTTGGCAAAAATATTTTTGCAAGAATCTGGTAAATAATTCCTATTAGAGACAGAAAGAAAACTACAAAAGCAAGTATTGTCATATATTGGAGCGGAATATAAGAAAATGATAGTATACCTTTTGTTGCCCAGTTAAAATTTTTAACAAGACTATTAGTAGTTTTTCCAAACATTCTTTCAGGTCTTACATACTTTACGCCAACTTGTTTAAATCCAACCCAAGCTCTAAGTCCTCTAACAAATCTATCTCGCTCTGGAAATTGTTTTAGAACTTCAACAACTTTCCTATCTATCAAGGAAAAGTCTCCCGCATCTAGTGGTATAGTTATGTAAGACAACTTGTGAAAAAGCCTGTAAAATAATTTGTATGATATTGCCATCCAAAGAGGAGCTTCTCTTTTTGTTCTAATACCATAAACTACGTCATATCCTTCGATCCATTTTTTATAAAATTTTTCAATTATTTCTGGCGGATCTTGAAGATCACCATCCAAAAAAACAATCCCGTCTCCGGTTGCCATATTCATGCCACTAGTAAAAGCCATTTGCGAGGAGAAATTCCTAGAATGATTTATGCCAATTGTATGTGGATCTCGGTCAACAATCTTTTTTAATACATCCTCTGTGTTATCAGGACTTCCATCGTTAACAAAAATAATTTCGTAGTCCACCCCAATTTTTTTAAAAGTTTCAGTCAATCGTTTATGCATGTAGGGTATAGCTTGTGCATCCTTATAGCAGGCTATGATTGCAGATATTTTTTTATTTTTTTTAGCCATATTATTTAGGTCTTCTAAGATTCACATACCATGGTTTATTACTTTTTATCATACTTTTAACTATTGTTGGAATTTCCTCTACTTCATCAGGCCAAATAGAATTAATATTAGAAAGTATTTTCATCAATTTTTTATCTTCTGATGACCAATGCGATATACCATTTGTTGAATAATCTTGATTTCTACCCCCTCCTATTAAATGTACCGGAATTTCTTCATGGTTTAGATAATTTCTTATTGTTTCAAAAGGCCTATACAGTAAAAATGAAGTTATGCTGTATACTATCGGAATTTTGCCGCTTAGCGAGAGTCCAATTGCTACACCAATCATTGCTTGCTCTGCAGCGCCTACATTTATAAAACGCTCAGGAAAATCTTTTTTTACATCATCCCACATTTTATATCCAAGATCATTTACAATCACCCATACATTTGGATTTTTGGTCATCTCAGAATGTACCGCTTTTGCAAAAGCAGCTCGCATGTCGCTTATCTTGGCGTTCATTTTAATAGATCCATCGCCTTTCTATAATCTTTTTCAGTCATTTTATAATAATGAGCATCCTGTCCTTTTAAAAAATTAAACTGATTAACATAAGTTTTCGCAAAAATTGCAGTGGGCTTAGTCTTTTTACCGGAAAGCGTCTTTGTGATTTTGTTTATGTTATGACCATCAATTTCTAGTGTTTTCCATCCGAATGCTTTAACTCGCGGTATAAGTTTTTTTGTGTTTATTTTGTCATATGCTCCCCAGCCATTTACGTTTACTAGAATTTTTAGGTTATTTATATTGTTATCGCTTGCTATCCGTAGTGCTTCCCATATGCTTCCCTCTGTCATTTCACCATCAGAAATCATGCAATAAACTTGCCTTTTTTTATTTGCTATGGCCATTCCAAGTGCAATTGGTAATCCTTGTCCAAGACTTCCGGTTGAAACAAATATATTTTTTTTAACATCTCTGTCAGGATGTATATTTAGCGTTTCAATTTCTTTTTCCGTAACAAATCCTCTTTTTGCGAGAACCGCGTATAGTGCTACACCAGCATGACCGTTAGATAAGATAAATGGATCATCTACTTTTTTTATTTTGTATACGGCTTCTATAAGATCAACAGAAGATAAACAGGAGCCGAGGTGAGAATGTCCAGCGTTAAAACTCGCAGTAAGTATCATCCTCCTTAGTTTTTTTTGGGCAGAGGATAGCTTATTAATTTTAAACATTTATTTTTACAAAGTGAGTATATGTTTTTTTAAGACCATCTTCAAGATTGGTCTTTGGCTTCCAACCTAACTTATTTTTTGCCTTCAGGTTATTTGCTACCCAAAAATTAGTATCCCAAAGCCGAGGTGTAAATGTTTTTTTTACAACACTTATTTTTTTTCTAGCTACTTTTTCCAAAGTCTTTAACACCTGTTCATTTGTATACTGTCTACCTGTTCCTATGTTATATATGTCACCGGGCTTATGTTTCAGTTTTGCAGCTTTTAAATATGCATCCACCACATCATCTACATAAATAAAATCATGTCTTACAGTTCCTTTAGTTAGAAAGACTGGTAAATCATTTTTTAAGGAAGTAACAATATTTGGTATAAACCTGTCATTGTTTTCACCGGGTCCATAAACCGAGAACAGTCTAAATGTGATTACATTTTTTGAATATTGTTTAGCAAAAGATGACGCTATATGTGTTGCTGATGCTTTTGTCGCTGCATAAAAGCTGATAGGGGATATTGTATCCGTTTCTTTCATCGGCATATTTTTGACACCGTACTCGGAAGAACTTCCAGTATTTATAAAACAATTGTATTCAATATCTTTTGTAGCTAACAATAGATTTTTTGTTCCAATTATGTTGGTATTTATCATTTCGTTAATTTTGTCTTGATCTCTATAATTTTCGTAGGTAGCAAGATGAAAGATTACAGTGGGGTTAATTTTTTTTGATAAGATTCTCAATGTATCTTCATTTGTAAGGTCATTGATGTGGATTTTTATTTGATTTCTAAATTCTTGGATTCTTTTTATGCTAGATTCTTTTTTTATTATTACGTGCACTTCGTAATTTTTATGAATGAGTTTTTTTACAAGGTTAGAACCAATAAATCCATTGGCTCCGGTTACTAATGCGATCTGTCTATTCATTTCGCTTCCAATTATATCAAATATTGCTATAATATAAGCCAAATGAAAACAGTAAATTGTGCAATTTGCAAAAACAAAGAAAAAATAGATCTGTTATATCCACAAAATTTAAATATCAAAAAATTGGATAAGAAGATATTCTCCGCCAGAAGACTACCAGATAAAATTCATTACGAAATTGTAAGGTGTAATAAATGTGGTTTAATTTTTTCAAGAAAAATTTTACCAACAGAAAGAATTGTGTCCCTTTATAAAAAAAGTGAAATATATTACAAAAGTGAGTCATCTTATTTAGCAAAAACTTATCTCAAATATTTTAGGAGATATATCGGAGAGGAAAAAAATATAAAAGTACTGGATATAGGTGCAGGGGACGGATTTTTTTTAAACGAATTAGTTAGGTATGGGATTAAGGATGTATGGGGAGTAGAGCCGGGTGCACCAATGGTTAAAAAATCTACAAAGTATTTACAGAAAAGGATAAAGGTTAATGTTTTAAAACCAAAATTGTTCCCTAATAATAGTTTTGATGTTGTAGTTTGCTTTCATACACTAGATCACATAGTTGACCCCAATGCATTTCTGAAGATTGTATATGCCTTATTGAAACCGGGTGGAAAAATATTTTTTGTCGTACATAATACAAGCGGATTATCGGTAAAGTTGTTTGGAGAGAAGTCTCCGATATTTGACGTAGAACATATATATTTATTTAATCCTGAATCTTTGACAAAAATTCTTAAAAATAATAAATTCAAAAAACCTTTCGTTTTTTCTCATTACAATACTTATCCTATTTCGTACTGGTTTCACTTAGTACCAATTCCAAATTCACTTAAGATTAAAATAACCAATTTTTTAAAGTCCAATAAGTTAATAGACATACCGGTTAAAATTAATCCAGGAAATATAGGAGTAATTGCGTATAAGTAATTATGACAAAGGCTCTTATTGTTACAATTCTTAATGAAGAGGGTAGTATTGGTGCTTTTTTAGATTCAGTTGCTAATCAGACACAAATTCCAGATGAGATCGTGATTGTTGATGGTGGATCAAAAGACCATACTTTAAGAATCATAAAAGCTCACCCCCTATATAATAAAGGTAAGATAGCTTTGTATAAAAAAGCAGGAAACAGGTCGGTAGGGAGAAATTATGCAATAAGCAAAGCAAAAGCGGATATAAATGCCATAACAGATGCTGGATGTGTATTAGAAAAAAATTGGTTCAAAAATATTGTTTCTCCATTTATAGATAAGAAAGTTGATGTAGTTGCCGGTTATTACAAGGCAAAAACAAGTAATAATTTTCAAAAAAATCTGGTTCCATATGTTCTGGTAATGCCAGACAGGCTTAATCCAAATAATTTTCTTCCCGCAACAAGATCAATGGCAATAAGAACAAATGCGTGGAGGGCGAATGGTAGATTCAATGAAAGCTTATCAAACAATGAAGATTATGATTTCGCAGTAAAACTCAGGCGTAATGGTCTTAAAATTAAATTTGCAAAAAACGCAATTGTATACTGGATTCCTAGAAATAGTTTAAGACAAGCTTTTGTTATGTTTTATAGATTTGCCAAGGGAGACATGGAGGCAAATATAATAAGACCAAAAGTGGTTGCTCAAATCCTCAGATATTTAATTTTTGGAGTTTTATTAATTGTAGGTCAATACTTGATCCTCGCTTCACTTTTGCTTTTGTACGTTTTGTGGTCTATAAGTAAAAACTATAAATATGTAAAGAATGTAAGTGCATTTGTGTATCTTCCTTTATTGCAGTTTACAGCAGACTTAGCAGTCATATCTGGTACGGTTTTTGTATTAATAAATCGCTTTTTTTCATTAATTTCTGTCATCATTTTAATTTTATTAATGTTAAGTGGAATAAACATGCCCTATATTGGTCAAAATGCATATAACTTAATAACCTATTCCTTAATTGCTCATAATTACAATCAATTTGGGTTAATACAAACAAAACTTGCTCCTCTTGTAACGGTTTCAAAAGAATTTCCAATTCACCCTGAATATTTTATTCATCATCCACCTCTTTTATCAATAATAATCGCATTGTTTTTTAAACTATTGGGTGAGGATTTTTGGGTTGGGAGGCTGATACCGGTTGTGTTTACAATTTTGTCTGTGGGAATAATCTATTTACTGGAAAAAGAATTATCAAATAAAAAGCAAGCTTTGTATGCAATGTCTGCCGCAATTCTAATTCCTGCAACTACTATTTTTGGAAAACTCATTGGGCAAGAGCCTTTGGTTCTATTCTTTGTGCTTATGAGTCTTTTATTATCAATCAAATATTTAAAAACTCGTAAAAACATTTATTTTGTATTTGCCGCTATTGCAATAATGTTTGGGGTTTTATCCGATTGGCCAGCACTAATATTTGCAGCATTATTATTCCCACTATACTTTAAGCATGGGAAAATTAAAAACTGGATACAGCTCTTTTCTGGATTAATCTTAGTTTTTCTTGGGTGCCTTTTGTGGATTGATTCAATTCGTATTGGTTTTTGGGATTTACAAAATGCTATCGGATCTAGACTTTTTACAGCCTTAAGCCCTATTCCATATTGGCCAGTTCTCTGGATTGGAACAACGTTGCTAAGACTATTAATATACTTTAATCCGATTCTTGTAATTATTTCGGCTACATGCTTTGTTGGAATAGTTAAAAAAATAAAAACAATAAATGAGCGTGGTTTAGTCATTTTAATTTTAGGTCTTTTTACAATCTTGCATTTGGCTATATATACAGAGGCATCATTTACCCATCCATATCTTCTAATCTATGCTGTTCCATTTGTGGCGCTAACATGTTCTTCATATCTCACGTCCTTGGATAGTGAGAAAAGTCATCTTAAATTTTTTCTTATTTTTTCTTTTAGCATTTTTTATCTAATTGCTATTTTTAAAATTAAAGAGGCGCAGGAGTTATCTAATGTATGGAGGTATAATCTTGCGGAGGCAATTAGACCTAGATTGCAAATCTACGAAACAATAATATATAACACAAACTATGTAGTTGATCCGGACATTTGGAGATTTCCACTTCTTATCAATCCTAGAATCCAAGACAAAAATGACAGCGCTAATTTTTTGTCAAAGTACAATTATTATGTTTATTCTTGTTCTCCAGGATGTTATATATATGGAGGTCAAATCAAAAATTTAAAAGATAGGTATCAGTATATTGTTTTCAAAGAAAATAGTGCAGAAGCATACTTATTTTATCTAAAGAAAAAACAAAGTAATATTGTGAGTAAAAATAATATGAAAACTTATTTTGTTAAAACACCAAAGAATAATGATGGATTTATAACCAGATATTATAGAAAAGTTAGAGATATATTAAAAACCCCGCAAATATGATCAAGAAAAACGAAATATTAATTATCTACATTATTTATTTGATAATTTGTTTTTCTATTATTAGCTTTACGTTTAAAGATATTAGGAATTCATTTCCGCCTACTCCTATTGTTGCTAATCAAATAGTTGGATACAGTCAGTATTTTGATTATCCATTATACTTTGACAGCTTATTCTTTCTAGTTCTTATTCTACTTCCAGTAATATTTTTCAGCTTTGCAAAGTTATTTAAGAAATAGGACTTTAATGAAAAAGGAATATCCCATTTTATTTATAGTTTTTTCAATCCTATCTATAGGAAATTTATACTCCTTGTGCAGAGGATATTATCCTTTATTGTTTGATAACCAAATACTTCTGTCGTGGCAGTACTGGGCAAACCAAAATTTAATTCCTTACAGAGATATATATTATCAATACGGAATTTTATTCTTTTATAAAGGTCATAATTGGTTTTTTTCATATCTATATTATTTCTTAGCTCCATTATTATTGTTATATTTCTTCAATTTATTTAATAAGCTATCTTTAAATAAAATTTATTCATATGTGCTTACGTTTTCTTTATTCTTGTTTGTGAATTTAATTACCGGATTTGAGATTTTTATTAGGTACGGGTCTTTTGTGGTTCTCGTGTTAATTTCGACAGAGCTGATTTGGAATTATAAGCATAGGCTATTCTTTAGAAAGCTATTTATTGTTGCCGTTTTAAACGGTCTTGTTTTTAGCTTAATGAATGACACAGGGATATATGCTTTTGTTGCTACAATAGGACTTTTTATAATCGATGATGCCATTAAAACGTGTTTGGGAAAAACAACTGTTAAGAAGTTAATTACCTACGGTGTGGGATTTTTGATGGGAATTATTCCATATTGTCTTTACCTCTTTCTTAATGGTTCTCTAGGTATTTTTATTCATTCGTTATTAGAACTGTCAGAGCTGCAGCAATTGGCTAAAACTCCTTTTCTTCACGGATTTGTAAGCGTAGATAATTTATTCACAATATCTATTTTATTTATATCTATTTCTTGGGTTTGTTATTTACTCTACAAAGGAATAAAGCTCAAGTTAATTAATTACATAGAGATTGCCTTGATGTTTGTCTTAATTATTTTAGAGCAGAAAAGCATATGGAGACATATAGATAGTCAGTTAACATTTATTGGTTTTATTTTGGGTTCGGTTCTTACAATTGAGGCTGCAAATTCCAATAAAACTTTTAAATACATCATAATTTCTATCTATATTCTAATCACACTATCTATATTATTTGTGTTCCCGTTTACAAAGATAAATATTAATCAGGGACCGTACACATGCGTAAGTAGATTTGAAATACAGGATCAAGACTATTTATCAGTTAAAAATATTTTACAAAAAGAACCCGGCTTTAATGGAAAGATATTTAGTTATCCAGGCGATACTATGTTTTATGTTCTTTTTAAGCAAAAACCACCATATTATCCAACGAGTTTTGAAGCCGGATCTTATAATGCGCAACAAAAATTAATAAGATATATAAAATATTCAAATATAGACTATGTTATATATAACTATGAAAATCAGGCTATCCAGGATGGAGTACCAAATTACATTAGATCATCTTATCTTCATACATATATTTTAACTAACTACGTTCCATACAAGATAGTTAATAGGTTTTTAATTTTAAAAAAGAAGAAAGAAGATTTCTTTGATAACAAAAAACTACTTAATCAAATACCTGCTTTCGAAAAATATCTGTTCAATGTAGATTTGGCAGATATTCCAAGGAGTGAAGGATATTATAAGTTTAATAAATTAAATGAATTTAAGCTAAAACAGGTATCTGTGGGAGCTAAGTTTAATAAGGCATTACCTTCAATAAACTTATTTTTAGTCGTTTCATATAAAAATTCTGAAGAAAAATTGGGTCGTAGAATTTTAATCACCGCTAATGGAGCGATAGTAAATGTAAGCTTTGATAATTGTAGTGAAGATTCTAAGTGCATAATAGATATTTCAAAATTGCCTTATTTTTATAAAAATAGACCAATATCTGAAGTTAGTATGAAAGATGTGGGAGATATCAAAAGTATCCAATACGTTTATATTCCTCCTGGAAGCGAGTTTTGGTAAGCGTTACAATTACTTTATGGGCTATAAAACACATGCAATAAAGGGTATCAGTTGGTCAGGAGCTCTAAGGGTGTCAATAAGAGCAATATCTGTCCTAAGGGTTGCTATACTTGCACATTTCCTCAGTCCAGATCAGTTTGGATTGTTTGGAATTGCTACAATTGCTCTAGCTTTACTTGAGGTTTTTTTGGAAACCGGTGTGAATGTCTTTCTTATTCAGGAGAAATCAGATATCAGAAAATATATTGATTCAGCATGGGTCGTTTCAATAGTTAGGGGTTTGCTAATGTTTTCAGTTTTGGTTTTGACTAGCCCACTTATAGCTGCATTTTTCAAAAACAGTGCAGCTCTTGGAATTCTTTTATTAATCTCTTTGGTTCCTCTTCTTCGTGGATTTATCAATCCATCAATTGTTTATTTCCAAAAAGAAATTGAATTTCATAAAGAATTCGCTTATAGAGTTGTGCTTTTTGCTATTGATACAATCTTTACTATAATTCTCGCAATTTTGACTCATTCCGCATATAGCATGGTAATCGGGGCAATAGTTTCTGTAGTGTTCGAAATACTTATATCGTTTAAGTTCGCAACTCCTCGTCCAAAATTGTCATTCGATAAAAATTATTTAAGTCTCATATTTCACAGAGGGAAGTGGGTTACTCTCTTTGGAATTTTTAGCTATTTAGCGCAAGAGGGTGATACGATTGCTGTCGGAAGGCTTATGAGTACGGTTGCTCTTGGTCAATATAATATGGCTTATACAGTTGGGACACTACCTATAGAAGCCTCAGATGTTGTGAATCAGGTTGTTTTTCCAGTTTATACAAAGATAGCACATGATAGAAAAAGATTATTTGATGCTTTTGCAAAAACGACTCTTATATTAACCCTGGGTACCGGATTAATTTCTCTCTTTATATACATATTTACCCATCCAATAGTCCAGATTTTCTTAGGTGACAACTGGCTCACAATTATTCCAGTATTAAAGTTAATTGCGATATACGGGGTCCTTAGGGCAATATTTGGTTCGGCATCCTCACTTTTTCTAGCAGTGGAAAAACAAAATTATGTTACCATTATGACATTTTTTAGGGTATTTGGTCTTGCAATAACCATTGTTCCCTTAATTGGAATTTACGGCTTAGTTGGAGCCGCTTATTCTGTAATATTTTCAGTTCTGATAGAAATACCCATAATTGTATTTTTAGTTGCAAAGGTTTTTTCGAGTAAAACACGTCTTACCAAATAGGTACCCAAAATTCTTCCATTATTATTACTTGAATAAATAAGAAAGTAAAGAGTATGACGAGATCTCTGTTGGTAAACTTCAGATCATTCATGGTGTAGTTGCCTACCAATATAACTGGCAAAAACATAAATCCCAACCATATTCTTCCAACTTCACCACGGCTTGCTCCTGATAGAATCAATATAATAAATGTTATCCAGAAAGTATAGGTTAATCTTTTTGTAAGACTACTGATGTTCGTTTTGTTTTTCAATTCATGTATTGATAATGAAATAAAAGTGATGCTGACAGGTATACCCATAAAAACAAAAAAGTCATAAGGGTTAAACAAAAGCCATGGTAAATATTCACGACTAGCTTGATTGTGTATAACGGCTATAAGCGAAGATGGAAAATCAAAACCTATCAATGTGAATCCAATTAGGGTAGTAAATACTCCAGTAATAAAAAAAAGAATATTATTTATTCTAATTTTAATTTCACTTCTTTTTATGGATAAAGCACAAAATACAATTAGTCCAAAAATAAATGTTAATAGGAATGCACTAAAAAATAATCCTAAAACCGTTATAACTCCACTCCAAAAAAAGTACATAGGTTCATTTCTTTTTACGCCTATATACATAAGTAAGCTAAGCACGATTGGAAAAAGGGAGTATATCGGATCAAATACCATTGCGAAAAAAGACAGGCTCGGGATTATGGAATAAATTATTGTAATCAAAAGAGCATGTTTTCTATCTTGATAGAAAGAATTAGCTAAGAAATAAAAGGGAACAATGGTAGCAGACGCAAAAAGGTGAAGGATAAATGGAATAATTAGTGCGGCAAATTTATTACTGGAAGAAAGAGTGATCCATAAGTTGTTAGCATCACCAACATGGACATTTTGAATTATAGAGTTGTACAGGGTAGAGGGTAAAAGTGAAATTATTTCAATTATAGTTTTTAACATTATAATCGCGCCTGGTGTATGGCCGCTAGCATGTTGAGCAAGAGTCCTAGAGTTGATGATTAGGGGGAAATTGTCAATGAAAAAGTTAATATCATGTATATTAACAGCAGTTGTAAAGTAACCATTAATACCCGGATCTACAAGTCTCCTAAACAGAACTCCTATACCAAACCGACTAAAATAAACAAGCCCAATCTGAAATAAAAACGTTAGGGTTACTAAGATAAAAAGCATTAGCCCTTCTGTTTTTTGGTCTACACTTGTTTTTTTATAAATAAATCTAACAAGGAATAAATAAAATAAATATATTGGTATAAAAACCCAAATCTTTGAAAAGGTATTTACAAAATAATATGGCCATTGGGATTTAAGTAATGAGTCGTATGGTCCTCTGAGCAGCGGGCTTATATTTGTTGCAATCGCTAAGCAAAAAAGAAATGTTATAAAACAGATAACAAATAATTGTTTTTGTTTGTTCTTCAGATTTTTGCTTTCATAGCTATTTTTGACCACCATATTTTGGTAATATTGTAAATATTCAAGGAAGGATATACAACCAATGAAAATAAAGGGTGAAACTAAAATTAAAAGGCCAAATTTACTACCTCGTTTATCAAAATATTTTTTCTTTTTGTACTTGTTGTTTATAGGATTTCTTATTCATTCACCCATTCTAAATTATCTAAGATTATTGGTAGTAGGTTTACTACTAATATCTCTAAAAGATATTATTTTAGATATTAAATTCATAATTACTAAAATTAGCAGAAATAAGTTACTGTTGTTAAAATTGGCCCTTAATCTGGTTCAAAGCAATACCTGGGAGTTAATAGTTATTGTATGTTTTGTTTTAGCAATGCTATCTGTAATTAAATGGGGTTTACCTAGTTCTACTCATCCATTTCCATACTTCATGGACGAATCGCATCAATTACAAGCAGTCAAAACGGTTGCAAAGTATGGAACATCTAATTATCCTCATCAAGAAAATGGACCAATGTTGCATTATATTATTTCGGGAATTTTTATAACCCCTTTTATATTACTAAAAATAGTCAATCCATTTGCAATAAAATCTGCTATCTCATCACCGGATATTCAGGCGCAGATTTATTCAATCCTAAGATTGGAAATACTGTTTTTTTCTGTGCTTTCCATGATAGTTTTTATATTAATAAGCAGAAAAGCAAAAATTAATTCTACTATATCTATATTATTGTTTGTTTTAAATCCAGTTTGGTTTGCCGTTAGTGTATATTTTAAATACGATGTACCTTTTTTATTCTGGACGCTTCTGACTTTTTTCCTACTCTTGCTTTATGCAAAGGAAAATAAAGATGAATATTTTATCTTGGCTGGTCTTACGGCTGGATTATCACTTGCCACCAAGATTACGGGTATTTCACTTCTGGCAATCTATTTAGTTACGTTTGTTTTATACAGTAAAAACGTATTTTCAAAAATAAAAGTATTAATCTTGGGTCTGTTCGCTTATCTCCTTGCAGTTACATTCTTTGGAATTCCAGATATTATCTTTTCTGGGAGAAGTATGTCTGAATATTTGTATTACAATGTTATAACTAACCCTCAAACAGACAAGACATTAATTTTTGGTACTTCATATTCACTTTACAAAATATTTTTTATGTTTCCCGCAATATTTGGATATTTCACTTTCTTTCTTTCACTAATTGCGGTCATGTATCTAATTTTTAGGTTTATTCTAATAATTAGAAATGGAAAATATAAAAAATACCCAGAAATATTTTTAACACTTATTTTTTTAGTCGTTTTTTCAGTTAGTTTAACTCCTCTGGTGATAGTTGCGGCAAATAGGGCATTGATACTTTTACCTTTCATGATTATATCTGTTGGTCTGTTGGTCAAGGAGATATATGAGAACAAAAAATCACAGTTATTCAGAACTGTATTTGCTGTTGTTCTATTTTTTGTTTTTTTAATGCAACTCCTTACCGTAGTAACTTGGATCTTTATAAAATTTAATCCTACACCTCAGGAGCAGGCATCAAATTGGATGGCCGGAAATATAAAGAAGGGTACCCTTATTGGAATAGAAAATATTCCAGTTTATGAGATGTTGCCGGATCTTGTTGTAAAAGAATTTTATAATAGTCAATATAAAACGCATGTGAGATACAATTTTCAATACGAGATCGTAGATTACAAGACAAAAAAATTACCCCCAATTGTGATACTTTCAAATGCTCAGTTTGAAGACAAATATAGAACTATCTCACCAAAAAAACTTTTGGTGGAAAGAATGTATAAAGAAGGATACAGGGAAAAAATAGGCTTTTCGCCTCTTAGCAAGCCAATTTTGGTCGATGATATATCATTTGTAATGACTGGGATGAGTGGAGTACCCATCAGAATATCTATATTTGAGAAGGGCACTGAGTAATTAACAAATTACGCACAAATTGATATAATTGCACAGTTATGAAAATAGCATTTTTTCATGAACTGCCCCAAGGTGGAGCGAGAATCGCCGTAAATGAAATTGCCCAAAAATTAAGCAAAAAACATACTGTTGATTTGTATCTTGTAGACAGTGTGGGTCCAACAAAACAAGAAAGAAAAAGTTTTAATAAAATATATTTTAGTAAATTTAAAGAAAAAACATGGATGGGAAAAGATTGGGGTACCAGGCTTTACAAAGACACCTTAGAAAGAGTTAATCTGTATAAATTGCACAAAGTAATTGCAGAAAAAATAGATTCAAGAAATTATGATTTTGTATTTGTTAATGCTTCAAAATATATTGAATCACCATTTATATTGAGATTTTTAAAAACCTATACAGTTTTTTATATGCATGATCCACATTTTAGAATTATTTATGAACCAATACTTGATGTACCACAAAATCTGGATTCTCCTAGATATGTATATGAAAAACTTAATAGATTAATACTAAAAGTGCTAGATAAGCAAAATATATTGAACGCAGATTTATTAATTGCTAATTCTGAATATACAAGAAGAACCGCTTTAAAAAGTTATGGCAAAAAAAGTGTCACAGGGTACTTAGGTGTTGATACAAATTTTTTTAAACCTGCGTTTAAAAAAAGATCAATCGATCTTTTATACATTGGATCAAGGGATGTTCTAGATGGTTTTAGGTTGTTGAGTGACTCCTTGGATTTGGTTAAGTCTCCAATCAAAATAAAAACAATCTTTAAAGAAGATGAATGGGTCGATAGGATAAAAATCAGAGATTTATACCGAAAATCCAAAATGGTGGTTTGTTTTGGAATAAATGAGCCATTTGGTCTTATTGCCATTGAAGCAATGGCTAGTGGTGTGCCGGTTATTGCTCTCAATGAAGGTGGTTATAGAGAAACTGTATTAAACAATAAAACTGGATATCTCGTGCCCCGTGACCCAAGAATTATTGCCGGTAAAATTGAATATTTATTTAAGCATAGCGATAGGATAACTGCATTGGGTAAGAGAGGTAGAATGATTGCTCAAAAAAAGTGGTCATGGAAATTTAGGATTAAGGAGTTAGAGAAGATATTTTCTCATATTAGATAATGATTAAAAAAATAACTAATAGTGTGTATGCCCCGTTTATATTAGCTGCATTAATTTTTGTTTTCTTCCAATCTAGAATATTTAATTTAGGTATTAACTTTAGAGATGAAGGTTTCCTTTTCCTAAATGCGGTAAGAATTTTAAGTGGTGACATACCATACAAAGATTTCTTTATGACAACAACTCCAGGTAGTTTTTACTTAATCGCTGGATTAGTCAAATTATTTGGACTGCAATTAATAATTGCACGAATACTTTACATTATTTTTGTAATAATTTTGCTTTTTTTTGTTAATTTAATCTATAAATTCAAAAATATTTATAAATATGTTCTTCTTGTTTCTGTTGGATTAATTTTTTTAGGGCCGAGTGCAATAGCTTCATATAATATTGGTGCTTTAGTTTTTGCTATAATTTCGTTTTATTTTTTATGTAAAGGCTTAGAACAAAAAATACTAATTAATATGTTTATTTCAGGATTATTTATGGCATTAGTATTCTTGTTTAAACAAAGTTATGGAATTTGGGTTGGTTTAGGCTTTCTACTTACAATATACTATGAAAGGTATAAAGAATTTGGGTATAGAGATAGTTTTCCAATACTATACATATTTGGCGGATTAATCTCTATACTTCCTTTTGTTGTTTACTTGTATATCCACGAGGCTTTGGCACAATTCATATATTATTCTGGGACATTTTCTAGAATGGTTAAGTCTCATAGGAATCCCTTCATCATTAAAAGTTTAATATCCGTACCGTTATTGTTTATAGGATTTAAATATATTTTGCCTAAAATATCGATTAGATTAATTGGTTATTTAGGTTTAATTTCTTTATTGGTAATTTTAACAGTTAATTTTATATTCAAAATTCATTATTTTGAGTTGTCAAGAATTTATTATGGAATATTTATAATTTTTCCAATCTTTTGTATAGCACTAGTAAGAGTTAACAATAGGACAAATCAGATAATTAGAGATTCTATTTTTTTATTAACCTTATTTCTTGCGAATGCATCATCCGGGAGAGAGCTCGGGACAGTTATGTGGGTTTCCCCAGTTTTCTTCCCCTTAATTATAGAGATAGGAGCATACACGGCTAGTAAATATAAAAAGATAGGTATTGGTGTTTTAATTATTTCAACGTTTTTGGTTTTGATTCAAGGTGTCTATTTCTCTTTAAACTCTATTAATCCCAATGGGAGGGTATATGTAGCATATAAGAAAGATGAGCTAAATGCTAATTTAGGAAGTTATGGAAGTTATATTATGGTGTCATATGAAGATAGAAATGAGCTCAATTACCTCGTTGAAAAAATAAATGTATATCCATCAGAAAGAAAGTTGCTTTGTTTTCCATACTGTCCACTTATGAATGTAATCACGCAAAGAGAGAGTCCGTCATATTTCAATTTCTTCTACCCCGAGGCATTTCTTAAGAGCGATCAAGAAGGTGTTATAAGTGATATTAAGAAATCTAATCCAATAATTGTTGTTCAAAAAGTCGGGAAGCTGGAATTGGAAGCAAATTTTGAAGATAAAAGATTTGGTATTCTTAAAAATTATATAATTCAAAATTACAAAAAAACATTTGAGACCAAAGATTTTGCTGTATATGAATAAAAGAATTAGTTTATCAATAATTATAGTAAATTATAGAGTTGATGATTTTTTAATAAGATGTGTATCTTCAATTAAAAATAACATAAAAGAAATAAACTACGAGGTAGTTGTTGTTGAAAATAATCCAGAAGCTGATCTATCAAATAGGTTAAAACGATTCGATTTCGTCAAATACATTAAACCAGAAGCAAATTTGGGATATGGAAGAGGAAATAATTTAGGGGTTAAAAAAAGCAGTGGTGAATTTATCTTTATTTTAAACCCAGATACTGAAATTATTGGTGGAAGCATCAGTAAAATTATAAAGAAACTTAAGGACAAAAAAACAGGAGTCATAGCGCCTTTATTGACTGATAAAAAAAGCAGAGTATATAAACTTCAGGGAACAGAAACCTTAACACCTCTCAAAGCAATATTTGCATTATCAATTATTAATAAAGTTTGGTCAAATAACCCTATATCACAAAAATTTTGGTTAAGAAACACAGATAGAAACAAAATACACAAGGTTAGCGTAGTTCCAGGTACTGCATTCCTAATTAAAAGAGATTTATTTGAAAAAATCGGAATGTTTGATGAAAACATGTTTCTTTATTTTGAAGAAAGTGATCTATGCTTACGCTTAAATAATCTTGGTTATATTAACTATATTACCCCAGATTTAAAGATAAAACATTTTTGGGGAGAGAGTACCAAAAAAAATAAGAAAACAGATGAGTATTTTATTAAAAGCAGGTTTTATTATTTTAGGAAACATTTTGGACTTATTCCCGCTTTTTTTACAACTCAACTTATGGATATTAATCTTAATAAGTTGCTATTTATAATAGCTCTTGCGTTTGGATTATTTTTGAGAATTGATAGACCAAATCTGTCTATGTTTATTCCGGATCAGGGATGGTTTTTTCTTTCAGCGAGAAGTATGGTCTTAACAGGTGTAATTCCTTTGGTGGGTATTACTTCCAGCCATACTTGGCTTCATCAGGGAGCTTTTTGGACTTATTTATTGGCTCCGTTTTTATCTACATTTAATTTTAATCCCTACGCCGGCTTTTATTTGGCGGTAGCTTTTGGCTTTGCGTCAATGATTTTAGTTTACAAAATAGGAAAAAGATTTATAAACGAACGGTTTGCTATGGTTTCCACATTTTTATACTCAGCATCACCACTTATTGTTATACATGAAAGAATGGCCTATCATACAGCACCAATATCTTTCTTTTGTTTATTGTTAATCTATTCCTTGGGAAGGTGGGTTAGGGGAGAGAGGATTTTTTTCCCGATTTGTTTGTTTATTATGTCTTGTCTTTACAATCTAGAACTTGCGACTGTGGTATTTTGGCCTGTTATAGTAGTCCTCTTTACTTTGGGTTACATTAAAAACAAAAGATGGGTAAAAAAATTGCTTAACCCATTCTATATTTTACTATCAGTTTCGTTCTTTATTGTGCCTATGATACCTATAATTATATATGATTCAAGCCACGGTTTCGTTCAGACTATTAAATATGCTGCATGGTTAGCTTATAACCCAATAATTAGCTTTGTGCATCAAAGCAGTAGCTCTTCTCAAACAGATTTTGTTTTCTTCTCCTATTTGCATCTTCAGAGATTAATATTTATGCCGAGTGTTTTGATTTCAATTATTTTGTTAGTTATGGCTCTAGCTTTAATAGTAGAAGACGGAATTAAGAAAATTGATTCATCTCTTGGAATTTTATTTCTTTCCACCATTTTCCCTCTGCTGGGATTTTTAGCTGGTAAAACTTCGTCTGAAGCATATCTTCCTATGCTTTTTCCGGGTTTAATTTTGTCTTTTGCGTATCTCATCTACAGTATTCAGCTCAAGCTCTCTAAAATTGGGTTTGTTTTACTCTTTGTTATCGTTATTCTTAATATGTATTCTGTTTATTCTATGAATTATTTAATTGAGAAGCCTTTCGGCTATGGATTGCCATTGGACAAGAGAGTAAATGCTGCACGTGAGGTTATTAAGTTATCTAATAACTTGCCTTACAACTTAATATATAGGTCAGATGGTAAGCAAATAAAATATTCAACTGAAAATTATGATTATTTAACGGCTTGGTTAGGTTATCCTCCATCTAAGCAGGTTGTAGACAATAAAATTATAGTTTATGAGGGAGAGCACAATATAATTGTTGCGCCTTTGAGTGGTAGAATTAAATAATGAATAAAATATCTGTTGTTATTCTTACAAAGAATGAAGAAAAAAATATTCTAGACTGTATCGAATCGGTTAGGGAATTTGATGAGGTAATATTGATTGATGACTACTCATCAGACCGAACAATAGAGGTTGTAAAAGCTATTAAAGGTTTGAATATCAAGATATTCAAACGTAAGCTCGATGGTAATTTCTCTGAACAAAGAAACTTTGGACTTATGAAAGCAAAAAATGAATGGGTTTTGTTTGTTGATGCTGACGAAAGAGTATCCAAAAGATTACTAACAGAAATTATCAATCTGAATGTAGAAAGCAATTCAGGTTTTAGAATAAGAAGAGTTGACGAAATTTGGGGACACAAGTATAGATATGGAGACGTAGGCAATGTGAATTTGATAAGGCTTGGTAGAGTTAATTCAGGTGAATGGAAAGGAAAAGTTCATGAGGTGTGGAATATTAATGGAGAAGTCGATAACCTAATTAATTCACTAGATCATTTTCCACATCAAACACTCGGAGAATTTATAAGAGAGATAGACTATTATTCGACCCTTCGCGCAAAAGAATTATTTGATAAAAATACTAAGGTTAACCTATTTGACATTGTTGCCTACACTAAAGCTAAATTTATAGTCAACTACGTATTAAAATTGGGATTTCTAGATGGAATATATGGATTCATTCACGCAATGATAATGAGCCTACATTCATTTTTAGTAAGGTCAAAGCTTTATCTGCTCAATAACAAATGAAAGATAGAATCTGGGCGGGACTATTTGTAATTTATGCTCTTATAATTCTCATTGACTACATTGTTTTTATTTTATGTAGAGCAAAATTATGTTTGAATTTTCCATATTAATTGGGATTTATTCCTATGCTATCTTCTTGCTTGGATTAATACATTTTCTGAATGCTTTTTCTCTCAGTATTGTATCGATTCTTTTTTTGTTCTCCTGCCTTTATTTATCGCTGAGAGCAGTTCACAGACTACCTAGTTTTAAATCGGTCCAAAAGCTTAATATTCAGGAAAAGCTTGGCGCGTTGTTGATAATTGTACTATCTATTGTGAATTTCATTGGAGCTTTAGGGCCTGAAACGTCTTTTGATGCATTGTGGTATCACTTGACGATTCCAAAAATCTTTATTCTATACAACAAGATATTTTTTATTCCTGGTGGGCTTCTTTATTATTCAACTATGCCTAAGTTAGTAGATATTTTATATATTCCGGCTTTATATTTCCATGTAGATTTTGCAACTAGGTTATTGAGTTTTAGTTTTTACATACTCACACTAATTTTAATTTATATAACTGCAAGACTATTACTACCAAAATGGTTTTCAATATTGGCAGTTCTAATTTATGCCTCTAATTTAGTGGTAGATTGGCAAGCAACTGTATCATTTATAGATTCTGCTAGAACATTCTTTGAATGTTTAAGCGTGTACTATTTAATAAAATTTATAGTCGAAAAGAGAGAACAAGATTTAACAAAAATTGGTGTTTCGCTTGGATTAGCAGTTGCAACAAAAATATTGGCCATTGGTAGTCTATTCCCAGTTAGTGTGGTGTTGTTTGTGGATGGAGTTAACCTCAAGAAAATAATTAAAGTTATATTTATATCAATACTAATTCCTTTCCCTTGGTTAGTTTTTTCTTATATTTATACCGGGTACCCCTTTTATCCTTTCTTCAGCTCATATTTTCCTAGCGCTCCCGGCATTGATTTGCTTGCTCCCATTAAGCTTTTAAGAAGTCCCGATCCCATATCCCCAATTTATTTCATTTGTTTACCGTTAATTTTCTTTTATTATAAAAAATTTAACATAAAAATAAAATATCTTTTCGTTTATTCAATGCTTAGTTTTATCATTTGGTGGATTTTTCCTCAAACCGGAGGAGGAAGATTTATTATGGCATATCTACCTGCATACTCGGTCTTAGTTGCAGCTCTCTTATATTATGTAAATAAAAAACTAGCAGTATTCTTGGTTTTCATCATATTTATAATAGGAACAATAAGTACGGTTTATAGATTTGGGGCAAACGCTAAGTATTTGCCTTTTCTTTTAGGACAAGAATCAAGAAGTGCATTTCTTGTTAAAAATCTAAACTATAAGTTTGGAGATTTTTATGATACTGATAATTATTTTGCTAACCATATTCATTCAGGTGATCGCGTTTTGACA
>DASZYA010000006.1:0-14742 GCA_035545675.1 Patescibacteria group bacterium | reverse complement strand
ATCTATTTTCCCAAGACCATCCGGAACAACATTCACGTTGCCGTTAGAGCCGGGGGTGGTAGATAGGAGCAGTGTTTGACCAGAGAGCTCAAATTGTCCTCCAGTTGCAGCAAAGGTTGGAGAAGCAGATCCTCCAATAGTTAGATCTCCACCAGTATCTAGTGCTAGAACAACATTAGTTTGTCCAGCTGATACATCTGTAATAGGAAGCATGCCCTGAAGGCTTTCAGAGTTTTCTGCAAAGGCTACAGTTGCTAGGCGTTGCCTTGGGGTAAGCTCTGGAGTTGATTCAATTGTTATACCAAGATAAAGGCTGGAGTTGTCTGTAAATACGCTTGACGGAATAGCACAGGGCGTACTTTGTGGGGTGAGGGGTTGTCCGGAACAAGTTGACCCATTTCCAAGTAACTGGCTAAATATCCCATCTTGATCTGGGCTAACATAATCAACCTCCTGCCATAGGAGATTACCGGCTCCCGTTGCTGTTGGGTCAGAATAAATTTGGAACCTTATTTGGGTTCCTGTTGTTATTGGATTATCGTTGTTGTCTGTTAGTCTTCCTTGGAAAGAAAGTATCCTAGGAGGAGACGCGGGAGCGGCCAGTGCCTTCTTGCTGCTCGCATCTTGAAAAAGGTTGGTGTAGATAATAATACCCACAACTGATGCATATATGATAAGAATAGCAAAATGGAAGTAGTGAGAGAATGATGTGCTGTGATACTTTTTATACCAGTTGGGTCTTGTGAACCTTGCATGATGTATGAGCTTTTTGTGAAATGGTAAATTGGTTAAAGAAATCTTGTGAGGAGCATACATTTCCTTTGGAAGGTTTGGTGGTGTAATTCCCAGAACAGGAGAAGTAGTTGCTCTTACCGAATGTTTCCTTGATGAGATAGCAAGTGGTGCAGTTGTTTGGCTTGCCTTTTGAGCTAGTCTTTTACCGCGAATGATAAATGCAAGCTTTGCGGCAATTAATTCTTCTAGTAGTGCATAAGGAAGGAGAAGTTTTTGCAAAAGTCTTACCGGAGGAATTTTTGACCATTGGGTTTTAGAGACTTCAGGTTGACTCTTTTCTTCTTCCTCTTTAAAATCTTGTAGGCTAAGACTACCGCTTGATATACTTTCTACTATTTTGATATCTTCATAGCTACTTACTTGAAGCTTTTTGCTATCTATTAGACCTTTTTCTGAAGCAAAAGCAAGATATTTTCTGATAGAGGACAATTTTCTATTAATACTTGTGGGTGAGAGGTGTAGAACTGAAGCTAATCTTTCTTTATAGCTTGATATAAGGCTCTGATCTATACCACTGAATACGTTATCACTCAAGTTTTCAACTGATAAAACGTGGCTAGCCCAGGCACAAAATGCATTTATATCTACCATGTAGTTCTTGATGGTTACCTTTGAAGCGCCACCTAGATAGAGGTAATTTTTGAATTCTTTTACTTTCCAGGGATCACTTTCAGCTTCAATTTGTGCACTTACAGCCTTAATTTCATCAAAAGGATTAGAGGCTATTAGATTCTGGCTTTTAAGAAATGAAGCAAATTTTCTAAGAGTTGAAAGGTATCTTTCAAAAGATCGGGCAGAGGTCTCGCTTTCTTGAGCTGCTAGATCCCCTTCTTCAAGGCTAATTGATCCTCCTTGTGTTTGTTCAAAGAGTGTAATCGTATCACGATTTAGGTCAGATGGCAGAAACTCTCTTCCAAAACTAGCCTCAAACCATCTCAAAAACTTTCTGATGTCGGCAAGATAATTCTTGACAGTGGAGCCAGAGGCTTTTTTGTCTAAAAGGCTTTTCTTGAATAATTCCAATAAATCCATCAGGGCAGACGGTTAATAAAATCTAAGTACTGAAAGTAAAAAAAATGAAAATATATTTACAGAGTTGATTACCGCTTGCGGTAATGCGTTTAGCCTCGAAATTATACGGATTATACGGTTTATATAGGGCATAGTAAAAGCTTAATATATATATAAAGGGGGTGTCAATAACCCATAATATTTTCCCTGAAGCAAAATGATATATTTATATATAGTCTATAAAGACTCTATTTGTGCGTGAAACCCATGCGGGGAATTTACTGAGCTGTTTTTCACGCCCTTTACTTAGCTCCATTTTTATTTACGTTTCTATATCAAAACATATTAATAGACCTCATCTTTATTGAAATGCGTAGATGTTCTCTTTTGATCTACTCAAAAAATGGAGTTGATGATATTACTTTTTTAAAAAACTGATACTCTTATCCAAATTTATTCCCATTTATAAAGAATTACTATATGATCTCTTGTTAAGCAATTGATATTTCTTACAATTGCCAGTTGAAAAGCGTGTTATCAATCAAGCAATTAAATTGATAACAAATAAAGATAGATGTTTTAGCACATTATTATTGACAAAATTAAAATATGAGAATTGGGTAAAAATTAACTTAAAAAGTTTTGGGTTCAATTCTTACAAATATGCAATGAACCTAAATAATTTTATGTTTTTGTGCAGAGTGGATTGTTTATAGGATGAAATATGATGAGTTTTATTACCGCTAGATCTTCTTTCTTAGCCTCAAATATATACCAGCAAGAATAAAAATGAAGAATGATAATGCAAAAAAGATATATACAGGAAGAGCAATAAGTGTAGTTTGTGCCTGTAGAGTTTGACCTGTGGTTGAGGTTCTAATTACGGCTTTGATTGTATATATTCCAAATAAGAATTTCTCAGGCCACATTATGATAGGATTGTGGTAATTTACCTTCCCCAAATCTTCTATCAGACTTGCACTTGGAGATGCTTGATTTTCGTCGATAAGGTACCGAGAAGCGTCTGGAAGAATATACTGGGGCAGAACTTCCTCTCTTCCTATTTCCTTCCCAAACATGTCATATATACTTATTCTTCCCGTGGGTGTAATAAAGTGCTTACTCGTATTCTCAACAAGTAGAGTTATAGGCACAGGCCCGTGGCTCAAGAAGCTAGGTGTCACAAGTTTAACTATCTTGGCAGTTGATGGTCCCTTTTCGCCCACAGTAAGGAGAATATTGGTGGCTATTCCACCTGGAATTGCTGATCCTGAATTACTAAGTTGTTCTGAGTTTGAAGACATAAAGATTATTGAGAAGTAGTATTCTCCACGAGGAGTATCTTTGTTTAGGTCAAAATGGGCTGTAAGATTTTTTGCTTCAAAAGGTTTAAGTGAAATTTGGCTTACCTCATCCTCGCCATCTAGGATCTTAATGCTGCTGAATATTTGTTTATAAGGAGCCTGTATTTGATCGTCTGGAATATACTTTATGCTTCCGTCGTTATTCGCTTCAAACGGTTTATATTGCACATTTATCTTCTGATCGTTATCTGATTGATTTTGAATCGTGATAGTTGAATCTATTGGTCCAGGAGGGTTCGTGCTGATCTCACTAATGGGAGGGTAGATACCTAAGGAGAATGCTTTTTCTTGGGCGAAGGCATTCTCAGCAAATAACAATTGACAACTAACAATTAACAGTAATAGGACAGGGATTAGTTTCTTCATACGTATAGTATGTTAAATCAGAATAGAAGAATCAACCATTGTTCATGAATCACATTGCCAAGTGTAGCAAGTATTTACCGCATTTGGCTTCATGCGGTAATCAGTCACGCTTGCGTTTCACGAAATCATTTGCTTTTCACATACGTGAATTTATGGTTTTAGCTTCATGCGGAGAATTTCCACAATTACCTAGCTTCTAAAAATATGAATTTTACTAGAACGCACTTTAAATAATAGCCTCATTTGCGGTAAAAGCGGCAATAATAGTTAAATAGTTCCAGCGAGAAATGGACTATATCAAAATGATCACAAAATCCTTGCGTTAATAAAAGTTAGTAAATAGCAGAGTAAACTTTTGGGTGTTAACAAATAGATAGTTCAATTTAGATTGTTAAAGCAACAATAATTCAAAATCAAAAGTTAAAGGTCAAAAATTAAAGTGTGTAATTCAAAGGTTTTTACTTCTAAATTTTAATTTTGAATTTTGCATTTTAAATTTTTAGCTTAACCAAGCAAAGTAAACCATTTTTATCGAGGCTAATGATATAGATTATTACCTTTTGATACCCACTTATATTGAAGGAGTTGCGACGTAGATGATAGCATTTTGATAACCACCAGCTGCCTGTGTTGCTGATATATTCACCTTGTAGGTTATCTGGGTTGTTCTTCCTCTTCCTACATTTGCGCTACTCATAACAACCTGTGGAGTCTGATTGTGTGCTAGATTTGAGAACTGCTTATAAAAGGTTGAGTTAGAAAAGTCTGTGGAGCAATCAGTTCCAGATATGTTGTCGCAGCGATAGCCAAATCCATACGTGAGTGGACTAGTCCAAGCAGAAGCAGTTACATTTGTACATGTTCCAGCATCACAGGTTGTATTAGGGATCAGCTGGCCACTAGGTGGCGCTAGTAGCTCATGGTTTTCTGCGGCTGTTACCTGATAGCCAAAGGCGGAACCGTTTGAAACTGTCAGAGTGTTAGTTCTACTGATAGGTTCTCCTGGATTGAGGCTACCAAAGTTTATAGATACGCTTGATATTGAGAAGCTGAAGGGAATGATAGAGTATATATATTGAAATCCGGCTCTTACCTTGTAATTAACCCCAACCTTACTATATAGACCAACGGCTGTTTGGCCAGAAGTAAACGTAATATTTTTTCCGCTGCCAGAAGCCTTACCTGAGAAGGAATTGAAGTTACCAGCCTGAATCTTATAGATATTGTTTGTCATGTCATATGCTTGAGCTTGGAAGGCAAAGCTTAATAGAAAGAGTAGAAAGGATATGGCGGAGCCAATGGTAGTAGCTTTTTGCAGGGCAGCTTTATTCATCTGTTTCAGCTTCTTTTTGAAGCTCTTTTGATTTGTCGATAATATCATTTATCTCATCTATTGCATTCTCGTTTTGCGTGTGTTCTTTGAGAGTCTCTGCATTCTCTATTATTTGACCAGCCTTGTCTTCTATTTCTTGTTCTAGTTTTGCTCTTCTCTGAAACTCTCTTCCAAAGAAGTATGAGATTGGAGATAGGAAGGCTAATGACCCAAGCTTAATTACGTTTGAGAAGAGATCTCCATCTGACATTTGCTGGAAGAATACAATTACGAGTCCAAGTAGAAGTACAAATACAGTTGGAGGTTCAAAAAGAAAAACTATACCAAAGAGTAGGAAATAGAGAAGGAAGTAGAGACTTGAATTGAGACCGCCTGTCATAAATACTGCAAGAAGTAGTGCTGTTGTAACCATGAAGACTTCCTTGTTTGAGCCTACAAAAATATCATCTCCCTTATTCTTTGTAGTTCTTTGTTTGACGATGATAAAGATTACCGAAACTATTATTAGAAACCCTAAGATTGGGGCTGTATAGTCTGCTAATGGAGTGTTTGTTATCACAAGTACTAGGAAGCAGGCAAGCAATAAAGAAATTGATTGTGTGATTAATTTCATAACTTCAGTATAGATTATTTAGATTAAAGATTAAAGATTAAAGATTAAAGATTAAAGATTAAAGATTAAAGATTAAAGATTAAAGATTAAAGATTAAAGATTAAAGATTAAAGATTAAAGATTAAAGATTAAAGATGCATTCATTATTCGTTAATCATATTCATTAATCAATTTTGAGATGCTTGCACTGAGTCCGCCAGCTGGCGGAGCCGAAGTGTGAAGTGGAAGCGCTCTGCCTATGGTGTTAACCTTTATGGGGTTAGCAAAAAAGCAAAGCGCTTCCGCATCAACACGAATTAGATCACGTGATCAATCACTCTTGGTCTGTATGGGACGAGTCTATCTGACCCAAACCAGAATGAGATTTCGCGCCTGGCGGATTCCGGCGAGTCACTTGCGTGAATCGCATTGTCTGGGGTTCCTTCCCCAAAGTCGTGGCGGATCGTACCCTGTTTGGCTTCTGCCGGATTCGTTGCGCCGACCAAGTCCTCTCTGATCATTTTGATCATTCCTTCTGGGCCTTCAAAGACTGCGGCAACAACGAGTTGTCCTACGAGTTGGTCGATCAAGTCCAGGAAGAAAGGCTTATCTTGATGCTCGCTGTAATGAGCTCTGACCAGAAGGTTTGTTGCCTCCATGATCTTTACCCCAACGATAGGGAAGTAGGATTCGATTCTTCCTAGAATCTCAAAGGCTTTTGCATCCTTCACCGCGTGAGGCTTGACGAAAACCAGAATCTGCTCGGTCATTGTTGTTTCTCCTCAAAGGGTGGACTCATCAAGTTAGACTTGATGCCCTCTGCCGCTAAGTTAGATCGTGGAATGCGATCACATTGTTGATTAGCTGATATGCCATGAAGCTATACAGGAGTGTTAGGAAAAGAAACACCAGAGCGTTCTTTACCTTTACGTAATTCCAGTCGGAATTCTCCTCGAGCTTGATCAATCCTGCTTTTCTTAGGGAATCGGCTACGATTCCTGCGAATAACAGTATGAGGCCGATCATTCCAAGAATCATTCTCACAAGTGAGGGTAGCGCCCTTAGGTCTTCGATTGTCATCTTTGTGACTTTCTGCTTCCTGTAGGTTTCTCCATGATGCTCGATATATAATGTGCGAGTAGGAGTCCGTAGAGGCAGAAGGTGATTAGACCAAATAGCCATCCCAGTGCAATAGAGACTGTGATTGCTACCCAGAGCACAAGAGTAAGCTTGATAGCATCCTCTTTAAGCTGTTTTCTAGGATCGTCTTCAACCTTTTTGGTTTGTGGATCAATTGGTTGAGTCATCCTGTTTATCCCAGAAATATAATCATTATCCCGAATAGCAATGCTACGGGTATGATCACTATCGAGGGCAAACGTAGAAAACCAGCCAATAGACCCAGCAGGAAACATATTAATAATAGTTCCGGAGTTTGCATAATTTCTCCCCTTTCGTGTTGATGTTAATGTGCAGATAGTCTCCAAATAGTCTTCCATGAGGATGACCCACATAGTCTCGCTAGAAGCGAAATCAGCTACGTGTTTATAGAGAAAATCTAAGTGAAAAAGATTATATCACGAGGCTGTAAAATATTATAAGATAGAAAATGTCCAAAAAGTTGGAGATACTATAAGACTTTTTATTATTAACGAGTTTCGGGTTAATGGATTAGAGTGTTTTGATCTCGTAACTCGTTAACTCTTTAACCCTTTAACAATTTGAGCTATAATTGAAGCTATATGAATAAAGACGCGAGCTCAACCAAAGAGTACAAACCGCAAGAAATTGAGGCATTTTGGCAGAAAAAATGGTCAGATGATAAGACATTTACACCATCACTTTGGACCGATCCAAAGCCCTATTTTAATTTGATGATGTTTCCATACCCATCAGCAGAAGGACTCCACGTAGGGAACATGTATGCATTCACTGGTGCAGACGTTCACGGTAGGTTCAAGAGGATGAATGGTTACCAAGTATTTGAGCCTATTGGCCTTGACGGCTTTGGAATTCACTCAGAAAACTATGCTCTTAAGGTTGGCCGTCACCCTGCAGAGCAAGCCAAGATTTCTCAGAAGAATTTTTACCGCCAACTTGCCTCAACTGGTAATGGATATGACTGGACAAGGACTTTGGAGACATATGATCCAGATTATTATAGATGGACACAGTGGCTCTTTATCCAGATGTTTAAGTCAGGCTTGGCTTACCGCAAGAAGGCAAAGGTCAATTGGTGCCCAAGTGACAAGACGGTTCTGGCGGATGAGCAGGTAATAGATGGAAAATGTGAACGTGATGGAGCAGTAGTTGAGAAGCGCGATCTTGAGCAATGGTTTTTCAAGATTACAGATTATTCGGATAGGTTGCTAGCTGGCCTTGACAAGATTGATTGGCCAGAGAAAGTTAAGATTGCCCAAAAGCTTTGGATAGGAAAAAGCAAGGGTGCCAGGCTCAAATTCAAAGTTGACAGCCAGAATCGCGAATTAGAGGTTTTTACAACAAGACCTGATACTCTATACGGCGCAACTTTCATGGTAATCTCTCCAGAGCATCCCTTGGTAGAAGAAATATTAAGCGGTGCTGACGCTAATATATCAAAAAGAATCATAGAGAATATTAAGCAATATGTAGTTGAGGCTAAGAACAAGACTGAGCAGGATAGGACTGCAACTGATAAGGAAAAGACAGGTGTAGAAAGTGGCTTATTGGCGACCAATCCCGTAAATGGGGCAAAAATTCCTATATGGATTGCAGACTATGTACTCATGGGTTATGGAACTGGAGCTATTATGGCTGTTCCGGCACATGATGAGCGCGACTTTGCGTTTGCCAAGAAATACAATCTTCCAATCACAGAAGTTATTGAGCCTAAAGGGGGTTCTGTCGCTCATCACCCCCGACCGACATCCTCCCTCAAGGATTCGGATGCGGTTGCTCGTCGGGGGTCCCCCAATCGCGCCACCCCTAATCTTCCTTTTGTTGGTGAGGGTAGGATTATTAACTCAGAAAGTTGGAATGGTTGGGAAATGCCAGAGTCAATTGATAAGGTAATTGAGTGGCTCAAAGAAAACAAAATTGGAAAAGAAGAATCAAACTATCATCTTCGCGATTGGCTTATTTCAAGACAACGCTACTGGGGTCCTCCAATACCAATGATTTATTGTAAAAAGTGTGAAGAGGAAGGAAAAGGAGAAAGGGAAGATATGCCGGGATGGTATAGTGCCCCACTGGATCAACTTCCAGTACTTTTACCGGATGTAACAGACTGGAAACCTATGGGTAGCGGAGAGTCACCTCTTGCTAGTCACCCGGAATTCTACAATACCACATGTCCATCCTGTAGTAGTGTAGCAAGAAGAGAGACAGATGTAAGCGATACTTTCCTTGATTCAGCCTGGTATTACCTTAGGTATTTGAGCATTGGTGACACCAAAAATATGTCTAAAGATATCAAAACAGATAAAAATGGTCAGGAGGAAAATGACGGTTCAAAGGTGCCCTACGTGCCTGGCATAATTAAGCGTTGGTGTCCTGTAGCAATATATATTGGCGGTGCAGAACACTCAGTGCTACACCTTTTGTATGTGAGGTTTATCGCAATGGTACTGCACGATTTGAAAAATCAGCCTCAAAATCTTGCGCTTGAATTTGAAGAGCCTTTTCCAAGGTTTTTTGCCCACGGATTAATAGTAAAAGATGGAGCCAAGATGAGTAAGTCCAAGGGTAATGTTGTTGTACCCGACGCCTATATTAATAAGTTTGGTGCGGATACATTAAGGCTTTACCTCATGTTTATTGGTCAGTTCAAAGATGGGGGAGACTTCCGTGATTCAGGAATTGAAGGTACAAATAGATTTGTTAAGCGTGTTTGGAATCTATTTAATACAGTTGAATTTGGTCCAGATAGTGAAGAAACTCTAAGAATGATTAATAAAACCATAAAAGAAGTAACAAATGACATTGAAAGCTTCTCATATAACACGGCTATTGCAAAGCTAATGGAGTTCTATAATCACATATCAGATGATAAGAAGTGGTCAAAGGAAACTGCTACTTCATATCTCAAGCTCTTTGCACCATTTGCTCCACACATGACTGAGGAACTCTGGAAAAATATGGAACTAGGAGAAGGATCAATTCACTTTTCTTCATGGCCAGAGCATCAGGAGAAATACTTAGAGACTAATGAGGTTATTGTTCCAATCCAGATTAATGGTAAGAGACGTGGGGAGATAACGGTTTCAAGTAAAGACATAAAAGATCAGGCAAAAGTTGAGGAAAAGGCAAAAGAAATAGTTAGCGCTCAACTCGAGGGTAAAGAAGTTAAAAAAGCAATCTATGTTCCCGGTAAAATAATCAACTTCGTCGTTTAGCTTGTCCTCTTAAAATAAATACTTGATACTTTCTACTAAATACATAATACTAACCCTATGGAAGAATATGCTTCCGATTCATCTGATAGCGGTGTATTGAATTTCATCAGGTCGAATATAATTATTTTGGCCTTGCTTCTTCTTGGAATGATGTTTTTAGGTTATGGTTTGATACAGATGTCTGTTCCAAAGAAGACCGCAGTAAAATTTGAGGATTCCAATACTACTTCTCCTGCTAGCGACTCTGCTACAAAGATAAAGGTTGATGTTTCTGGGGAAGTGCTAAAGCCTGGAGTATACTCATTAAATTCTAACTCTCGAGTTCAAGATGCAATAAGTGCTGCTGGTGGGTTAGCATCTAGTGCTGACCGAGACTATGTTTCTAAAAATATGAATCTTGCTCAAGTTGTTACTGATGGGGCAAAGATTTATATACCAAAAGTAGGGGAGGCGCCAGTTGTAAATTCGAATTCAACCCAAGTGGCGGGGGCATCAACTACCTCAAATGGATTGACTTCCGTCAATACTGCTAGCGAATCAGAGCTAGAAGATCTTCCTGGAATAGGAACAGTAACAGCAGGAAAGATTATTGATAATAGGACATATTCAGCTTTAGATGAGTTAGTCTCTAAATAAGCTGTTGGTAAAGCGACATTTGAGAAAATAAAGGATCAGATTACACTCTAAGTCAAAAATTAAAAAATCAAAGGTCAAAAGTTAAAGTAAAAATTAAAAATTGTAGCTTTTAACTTTCAAGTTTCAATTTTGAGTTTTGAATTTTGCATTTTGAATCAAATAATTATGAAAACTGTTCTGTTTCTTCTGGCACTTCTTTTGTTAGTCCGCGTCTACACTTACTTTATTTCAAATTCCATACCTACTAATCAAGCTGGTATAGAAATTCCATTCTTTAAGAATATTGATAATAGGATTGACGATGTTTTCTATAGAACTATTCCAAAAGATGAGGCAGCACTTCTTCTAGGGGTAGTTTTGGGACAAAAAGGAGACTTTAGTAAGCAGTATCTTAACGCGATTCAGAGGACAGGGCTTTTGCATGTAATAGCAGCTTCTGGAATGAACGTAACCATGGTAACAGCCTTTTTGCTTTTATTATTTAGTGGTTTTCTCAAGCGTCAGTACGCATTAGTAATCACGGCTATATTTATTATTTTCTATGCAGGCTTAGCTGGCTTTCAGGCTTCCATAGTTAGGGCCTCAATCATGGCTATTTTTGCTCTTGGAGCAGGAGTAATTGGTCGGCAAAACACATCCCTTCTAGCACTTTTCTTTGCAGCATTTTTAATGCTCTTTATCTCTCCTCCGTTACTTACTAATATTGGCTTCCAATTATCTTTTGCAGCAACGCTTGGAATAGTTCTTATTGATCCAGTTCTTAAGGTTATGGGAAAAAATGTAATCTTTGAAGACGCTAGGACAACTCTTGCAGCTCAGATTGCAACAACTCCAATTCTACTTTTCTATTTTGGGAGCTATTCACCTGTTTCTGTAATAGCAAACCTCCTAATATTCTGGACAATACCACCTCTTATGATTCTGGGTGGAGCAGCCTCAATTTTGGCGCTCATTTCACCAATTATTGCAACCCCATTTTTGTGGCTATCTTTGCCTTTGCTTCTATACTTTAAATACATAACAATCCTAACTTCTAGTTTTGCTTTTCAAGTTCAACTTAAATCTATTCCCTGGGAAATAATAGCTGGATATTACCTGATACTTCTTGCTATTATTCTTGCAGTCTACAAAAAGAAGGGTATTGTTATCTAGTTTATGGTTTAGGTTGAAATGAAAAAAATAATTGCCATTATTATTGCATCTGCAATTATTATTCTTATCCTATTTTCTTATCAGTCAACAAAACTTTCCGATAATAAGCTTCATGTTGTGGTTTGTGATGTAGGGCAGGGAGACTCTATATATATTAGAACTCCAGGTGGGGTTGATATCTTGGTTGATGGAGGCCGTGACAATAAAGTTCTAGACTGTCTTGCTCGCCATATGCCCTTATACGATAGAGAGATTGATTTGGTCTTTGCCACACATCCTGATTCAGATCATATAACAGGACTAATTAGCGTTTTAAAAAGCTATAAAGTAGATTCATTTAATGTTTCAACTCTTAACAATCTCAACAATACACAAACGTTTGACACAATGATTAATGAAGCAAAAAGTGAAAGCGTTCCAATAAGAGTTTTAACTTCCGGATCACGCTTTAAGTTAGGGGATGGAGTGGAACTTGATACTCTTTGGCCCAAGCCTGGCTTTACCTCTACTGAGACTAATGATTATTCTCTTGTTCAGCTCCTTAAATACAAAGATTTTGACCTTCTTTTAACGGGAGATATCCCATATACAATTCTTGATAGTCTCGCGATTCCAGACGAGAAGAGTATTGAGGTGTTTAAAATTCCTCATCATGGTTCAAAGACGGGCGTAGATGACACAACTTTTCAAGAAATTAAGGCTAGTTTTGTAGCTATTTCTGATGGAAAAAACAATCCATATCATCATCCAAATCCATCTGTTTTATCTCTCCTTAAGAAATACGGAGTTAAGTACGAGCGGACAGATGAGGTGGGTGATATAGATTTTGTAACGGATGGTGAAGCTACTCAGCTTGAGAATTAATCCAATTACTGCTTGATTCAAATTTCTCCGTGTGTTAACTTTAAAATAGATATGAAAACAGTTCTCCTAGTAGATGATGAAAGAGAAACCTCGCAAGTCTTTGAAACAGGTCTAAAAGCAGCTGGATACAACGTAATCTTAGCAGAGAATGGAGCAGGAGCTCTTGATAAAGCAAAGCAAGGCGGAATAGATGTAATTCTTCTTGATCAGATGATGCCAGATATGTCTGGAAATGAAGTTCTAAGAACAATAAAGCAAGATGATGCAACCAAAAATATTCCAATAGCTATGCTTACCAACTTTGGACACGACGAAATGGTAAAAGAAGCTCTAAATCTTGGAGCAAATGATTACATTCTCAAGTATAGGGTAGAGCCAAAAGATTTAGTCTTGAAAATTAAAAGATTAACAGGTGAAGATAACCCCCCAGCAGATACCACCCAGGGAAATTAGTCTATGGATAACGACAAGAGAGTTTTTTCTGAGATCATTAAGAAGCAGATGGCAATTTTAGGGCCAGATATTACACTCGCCAAAGTAAAAAATGTTCCTGGAATTACGGTTGATCAAAATGGGGAAGTAACCGCTATTAGTGGAAACCCTCAAGAACTACTCCAACAACTCATAAATCAATTTGTTGAGTTGTCAGGCCTTATTGTTAAAAAGACAATGGAATCAATTCTTATGAGTAGTCCAAACGGGGTAGCCTTGGTGGGACAAATCAATGGTGTTCCAGCACAAACTCAGCCTCAACCGCAAGTTTCTCCAGTTGCTGCACCAAATCCTACGCCTGCTCCCGAGATGCCTATGCATAAAGATACTGATAATAATATTTTGAGTGCAAATAAGGATCTTGAAGATTTAAACAAAATGCTAAATACTATTAGTAAGTAGGGAAACAGGTTTTAACTGATAGCTTGTAGCTTTCTAACTAACACCTATAACCTAATACCTAAAAACTAATTTATGATAGATACTGCCCGTTTTGTAACAATAATAGTAGAAGGAGTTTCCTTTGTTGCTGCTTTTGCAGCGGTAGCTGCTGCTGGGATTATGTACCAGGTTACAAAGAAGTTTGGTACAGGTATATTAGCTTCAGGATTTAGAAGTATTTCAACTGGAGTTTTGTTTATTGCTCTCGGAATAATAATAGATGCCCTAACTACATACTTTCTTCTTTCATATAACAATATCTATTCAGCCATGATATTCCTCATAAAAGGTCTTTGTTTTGTTGTAGGTACATACATCATAGTAATAGGCTCCAAAAATACAGCTGATAAGCTTGAAAACCTCACAAAGTAGCTTGTAGCTATTAGCTTATAACTTTTAGAAAATAATTTCTAATTACTAATTTTAAAGATTAAGATTTAAATAAAAATTAAAAATTTTAAATTAAAAATTAATATGGTATTATCGCTTCATGGAAGCAGAAAAATTTCTTAAAAAGGCAGCAATAGCTAGTACGGCTCTTTTAGCAGTTGAGGCAGGTGTTTTATATGCAGCTACTACACCTACTAATAGCAAGCCTGATTTACCGGGTGTATACGAAAGAAAACCTCAGCCAGCTCCAGTCCCTAAGCCAGAATTATCCTATGGAGTAGACCCGTTAGGGGGTAGGTGTTCTACTGATTCAAGTTCTACGGTAGAGGATGATAATATAATTCTTCAGGATGGGGTGGAAAATAAAATTGCTATTGGGGGAATACCTTTTGCATACAATGTTCGGAATGAGAGCCTAGTTGTTGTTCCAAGTTTACCTGGTGATAAGGGTTTTACCTCAACAGTAGTTACTATAGATAATAGTGATTCAAGGCATAAAGATAATGACGCTAGGCAATATACAGTTAAGCTTGGAGAAAGCGTTGATCTTGCTCCTCCTGGTGCAATACCTCTCCAAGACTTTTTATCTTATCCCAAGGCTAGCCACCTGCAAATAATTGGAAGCTGTATTAATAAGGTAAGTAGCGTAGTTAAAGATATTCTCCATAAAAATAATTCCTAATTGACAAGCAATTCGTAAGGAATTATATTTTCTCCATGGGTGTTAGGCAAGAATTAGAAGATTTGAGAGATTGGGTTAGATATGATTTTTCTCCAGGAAGCGCTGCTTTGGGCTTAGGAGTTGCTGCTGCCTTGAGTCTTGGTGGGGCATATTATTTGAGAAAGGGATTTGATCATGACATTAAGCAAGATGCTGCGGCGATAGCAGCTAAAAACTTGGAGATAGCAGGTCTTAAAGTAAGTATTGAT
>DASZYA010000005.1:0-7910 GCA_035545675.1 Patescibacteria group bacterium | reverse complement strand
ATTTGCAGCCCTAGCCTTGTCAACGGCAAGCCTTAATTTAAAATTACTATTCGGATCTGTTACTCCCCCACCCTGTCTCACAGCAATTGATATTGCCATTGATAGTTTAGTAAAAAGTTGGCCACGTTTTGCATCCGTTGCACCCTTTTGTCTTTTAATTGTTGCCCATTTGGAATGCCCTGACATAGGCTATTATTATACCTAAACTCGCTTGACAAATCCATACAATTTGGTTAAGATATTTTTCACACATAATGTGCAAAAAATGACTAATTCTCCCTCAAGAGACCTCGCTGTAAAATACGCTTTAGAGAATAAATGGCAAGAAGCCTATGAAGAAAATAAACGGCTCTTAGAAGAAGATCCAGACAGCATAGATACCCTAAATAGAATTGCCTATACACTTGTAAAACTTAACAAGTTTAAGAAAGCAAAAGAATTTTATCAGCAGGTATTAAAGCTTGATAAAACAAACCCAATAGCAATTAAAAACGTAAGAAGAATTGATACTATATCCAAAAGTTCGCCAAAAGACCTAGAAGCAGCTAATCAAAATCATGTTAACCTCCAAGATGTTTTTATTGAAGAAGCCGGAAAAACAAAGACATTGGAACTAAAAAACGTTGCAGACAGAAAAACTCTTTCTATTTTGCAACCCGGAGATAGCGTTGGCCTATCTGTTAAAAGATCAAAGATATTTGTACAAACTCCCGAGAAGACTTACATAGGTGCTCTACCCGATAATATTGGAATGAGGATGATAAGTTTTATAAATGGTGGAAATGAATATTCTGCCTGCATAAAGGCTGTGGGAGATAATAGCGTTACAGTTTTTATTAAAGAGACAAAAAAAATGGCAAAGTTTAAAAATCAACCTTCTTTTATAAGTACGCCTAGCATGGCATTTTCAGATAGATAGCTACCTCTTAAACAAAATCTTTTCTCTTGCCAAAGATGCTTTCGCTTTTTTAATTTCACGGGGTTTTCCAAAGTCTTTTTTTGTAGTTAAAAAAGCCCAAACAAAAGAAACTATCAAAATAATTAAAATATAAACAAATATCATAACCCCTCAAACATCTTTTCTCTATCTTGCGCGATTACCAATGTAATATCTGCAATTTGATTGCCCACTTCACCTGTTTTTGGAAAATCAAAAACTTTTACAAGCCTTCTAAAAGATATTGTATCACCATTTTCAGTTTTGATCGAAGATTTGGTATCACTATTTGTATCTATTGAAACCACGTTGTATCCCATGTTTTTTAACATTTGAGCAACTCTACCCCCCAATCCATTTATTCCTGTATCATTCATTATCTGAATACTCGTTTTATCAGCAAAAATATCATTGTCATAAAGACTATTACCATAATCTACATTGTCAAAGTCTGCAACTTTTTTGATGCTTATATTTCTTTCCTCTCTATCATTATCGGAAATTTTACTTGACAACATAAAAACCTTAATAAGATCAGTTTTATTTATCCCATCTAATTTATTGTCTCCTTTATTAAAAAATAGCCTGGAAAAATTACTAGATGTTAAAAAATTTTGATCAATTGTGAGTGTTTTACTTTTTGATTCTATTACAGCATCTATAGGCACACCCACTATTATTCCCTGTACGCTCCTAGGTTTACCTTCTAAGAATTTTGTAGAGTTTTTAAAGTCATAAACATATATTTTTTCATTTTCTTTATCCAAATGAATTAAATAAGAATCGTGACTTAGAACAAGAATATTAAATGTATTATATTTAAAATTGCTGTTGCGAACGTTTGCTGCCACTCTATAACCAACAGAGATGATAGCCGCAAAAATAATTATCAATAAAAAATACTTAATATAGGAATTAACATTTGAAGATTCTTTCATGGGATTTTAGAAGAGTGCTTTCTTGAGATCTTTTTCTCGTAAATCGTCCAAATCATCTAACTTATCCTCTTTGATGATTTTTGCGATGTGTTTTCCGCTAGTTATGTGAGGAATTACAACATAATCGGCTCCAGCCTTATAAAATAAATGAGCGTCATGATTGTCACGAGCAAGCGTAATGATTTTTGCATCACTCCCGGATCTTTTAACTTCTTTTATCAAATTAAGATTATCCTCCGGATCTGAAATAGTTGAAATAATTGTTTTGGCTGTTTTAATTTGAACATGATCAAGAATATCATCATCCGAAACATCACCAAAAACAGCAAGCTTATTCTCTTCTAATAATTTTCTGACCACGTCAGGATTAAAATCTATTGCAACAATTTTTTGGTCTGGATCTTTAGAAATAGAAGCCAATATACTCTCTCCTGCTCTATTTACACCAGCAAGAACTATGTGGTCTTTTATTTGTCCTAGATCAATTCGACTTTCCCCTGTTACATTCTTTCTTTCAAATATATCTAAATATTTATTTAGCTTTCTATAAAGATAATTACCATTCATAATCATATATGTTGATATTGCAAAGGTGATTACAGCAACAAGCGTTATCAGAGAAATTATGTCATTGGACACGTGACCAATTTTACTTCCAAGAAAAATTAGAATTAAAGAAAATTCAGATACCTGAGCAACAGTTAAACCAGCAAGAAAAGACGTTCTCTTTCTAAAACCAATTAAACCAAGAATTACCATAACAATTAGAGGATTCCCAATCAAAACAAAAATAGAAAGAAGAATGGCTTGTGGTAGTATTCTTAATGCTCCATTAAGAACCATTCCCATTCCAAGAGTCACAAAAAATATAATTACGAAAAAATCTCTAAGCGATCTGATTCTACTTATTATGTGGAAATTCTCGGGGCTGTTAGCAAGAGCAAGTCCAGCCAAGAAACCTCCAATTTCAACAGAAAATCCTACAAGCGATGAACTAACAAAAGCAGACAAACCAAAAGCCCATGCAATACTAAATAAAAATAAACCCTCCGGCGAATGTGCTAGTCGAGCCAAAAGCTTTGGGAAGACAGTCTTGCTTAACAAAATTATTATTCCAAATAGCAGTAACCCCTTAACAAAAACTATTCCTATAGATTCTGCTGAAAAAGAACCATTAGTCTTTGATAGACTCGATAGAATAATAAGCGCCAAGATTGCAAATAAATCCTGAACCAGTAGAAATCCTACACTTATTTTTCCATAAAGACTGTTAATATCTTTTTTGTCAGACAATAACTTTACTATTAGAATCGTGCTCGAGAAAGTAAGAGCTATAGCAATATAAATAGATGAAAGCGTTGGAAATCCAAGTGCAATAAGTATTAAAAAACCTAATACGGAAGTTAATATAATTTGCCCTACCCCAGTGATAAAAGCAACTCTTCCAACTGATTTTAAATCATCAAACCTGAGCTCTAACCCTAGTATAAATAACAACAATGCTACTCCAATTTCTGCCATAGATTTGATTAGATCTGCATTTTGAATATGAATCAAACCCAACGGACCAATAATAATTCCCGCCAGAATATATGCAAGAATGGGTGGCTGCTTTATCAATCTAAAAACTACTGCTAGAACCGAGGCCAAGATAAGGATTATCGTGAAATCAAGAAATACATTATTCATTACCTCTATTAAGTTTAGGTAAAAAAGTGCGTAAAATCAATCACAATTGAAGTTATTTTGAGTTGTCAAGAAAGGATAAATATTCATCTAGTTCCGCTGGCAACCTCGCTTCAAATTTGAGCCTTTCGTTACTCGCTGGATGGTAAAAGGATAGTTCTCTTGCGTGAAGAAATAATCTAGGACACCAAAGCAAATCTAGTTTTAAAAGTTTTCTAGGATCATATATTTGATCTGAAACTAACGGATGCCCGAGACTTTTCATGTGTACTCGAATTTGATGAGTACGCCCAGTTTTTGGCATTACAGTTACATATGTATAATTCCAAGCATTGCTTTTAATATAATTCATCTGATTCTTATTTAACTTGATTTCATTTTTAGAAACCATGTCATTAAATTTATCTTCATTAATCGTATAAAAATCATTAACTTTGAAGTTTGTCTCTGATTCTCGCCCATTCTCATTCATTCCAAACTTACCAAAACTACCGACTCTTCCAATTTTACCCGTTATCCTACCCTCTTTTTCCTTAAGGTGTCCGTGAACTAAGGCAAGATATATTTTTTCAACTTTTCTCTCCTTAAATTGAGACTGGAGATTCTCAAAAGAATTTTTGTTTTTTGCCAAAACCATAACTCCGCTAGTTTCACGATCAAGTCTGTGTACTATACCCCCCCTTTTTACAAATTCTGATTCCAAATCTTCATTTTCTAATGCTTGAATTGAACCCTTTGCCCAATCCTGAATAGTCTTCTCATCCCTAACTGTTTCTGCATTATTTACAACGACACCAAATGGCTTATTGATAACAAGCACATCTTGATCTTGGAAAATTATTTGTGGATCTATCATTTCTTAGTAGATTTTTGATTTACAATAAATAATACAACCGCAGCTGAAATGAGTGGAATACTAAGCAATTGAAGGATTGAAAGATTAAAGATAATTCTATGAGAATCAAGAAAAAATTGTGATATAAGCGTATCAAGCGCTATTAAAAAGAGGAAGATAAAGGATATGCTTCCATCTTTTAATATATATTTCTGATGTGATTTAACAAAAAATGCAAAAATTAAGAGAGATATGATAAACAAAACAGGAGATAAATAGAAAAGTTTCTGGGGATATAATCTATCCACAATAAATAGTACAAACAACGGCATAAAAGAGATAGAGAAAATATCATAAATTCTTCCCAGACCTTTTTTATTTCTAAAGAGAAGATAAATTGATAATGCTGCCCCTAAGAAAAATCCAAGCGGTGACAAGCCGGGAAATTTAAGCAAATGGAAAAATTTTGCTACACCAACTAACTCAAATCTAAAATTACTTATTATAAAAAGTGCTCGACCGAAGAAGAAGGCGATTAAGAATGAGATTGCTGCTAAATCAAATATTTCGCTAAGTGAGATATTTTGTCTCAAAAGAACAAAATCTTGTTTTGAAGTTAGAAACAAAAGAAAAAAACAGAGAAAAATGGTTATAACCAATGCACCAATCGTGATAGCAATCATCTCTTAAGCCACCCGCCTCTCCATATTCCAACGAGCAAAATTGATAAGCCTAAGAACAGGAATACTGCACCTACACCAACAACGTCTGCTACCCCACCAGCAATCATAATTGGCACCAAAGAAAATACTCCAATTAAAGCGAACAACAATCCATAAATCTTTGCTCTAAAATTTTCCGGAATTATTTCTTGAATAGCTGCCTGTGAAGGAATAAATATTAATGCATTTGCAAACCCAGCAATAAATGCCAACAGCAGAACAAAATTAAACACATTCAATTTTAGATACTTTGGCAAAAATACATTTATTGTTCCTATAATGCTTTGCGAGAATATTTTTGATGCAAATGGAAGTAAAAATAGAGCGACACCAGACATAATTATTCCAACATTCATAAGTTTATTTTTTGATGTTTTGTTAAATATGCTACCCGTAGCCAATGCTGCTATTACCATTCCTATCGCTGCTGGTCCAAACAAAACCAAAGATAGATCTTCTGGCTTTGTATCTAAGATGCTTTTAGCATAATCCGGTAAAAGGGTTGCTAAGATAAAAATGATAACTTGAGAACAAATTAACAAGAAAAATGCTTCTCCTACTATTTTTGTTTTCTTTATCAAGGAAAAACTTTTAGAAAATTCTCTGGCAACGGATTTAATAGCGATTTCCTCTCTCTTTATATGATCTTCAATTCCACTATTTGGGATAAGAGCTGCGAAAAGCGCTGCCACAAAAAATGCAAAAGAAACCACTGCAAATATATTGCCTCGTCCAATCGTCTGAATTGCAGGACCCGCCAACACATAACCAATTAATATTGATCCAAAAAGACTAATTCCAAATATAGAATTTGCTGCAACTAATTTATCTTTATTAACTAATGATGGGATCATGGGCGCTTCTGCTGGAACATATAGTTGGGTTATGGCGGATATTAAAAATGTTACAAAGTAAACTAAATACAACGATCTATAGTTAAAGAAAAGCATAAGTATAACTACTGCTCTTAATAGATTGCCTATTATCAAAATTGTTTTTTTGTTGAAATTATCAGCCATCACTCCACCAAAGAAGCTTATAAATATTTGCGGAATTAATACTGCAAACAGTAGAATAGCAACAGCAAAACTTGATGAAGTAAGATAAAAAACAAGAAAAATTAAGATTGCATTCAACGCATTAAATGCGACTTGTGACGAAAATACAGATATAGAAAAGAAAAGATAAGGGGGGTATGTCAATAAAGACAGGATCTGATTTGACTTTATTTGTTGAAGTGCTTTATCCATTTTGCCGCCAGTATTAAGCGCGCTTTGTGTAACTTCCGTCTCTTGTATCTATAACAACACTATCTCCCACATTTATAAAAAGAGGGACACGAGTTGTCATACCATTTTCAAGCGTAGCATCTTTATAAACATTAGATGCTGAATTACCCTTAAGATTTGGAGTTGTATCAGTAACTTTAAGAGTAATTTTTGGTGGAAGAATCAGATCTAGTGCCTCATCGCCATAGAACTGAAGAGTAACGGTTTCTCCTTCTTTTAAGAACTCTACTCCAAATAAGGTTTTGAGATTTACTTCCTTTTGTTCAAAAGTTCTTGGATCCATGAAATAAGCAAGCTCTCCATCTTTATAGAGAAATTGGTAATCTCTTTTCTCAAGATTTATATCCTTTACGTTTGCGTTATTAATATAACCCTTTTCTGTTGAAGCTCCGCTTCTAAGATTTTTAACCTTTACTTTAATATTGGCCGATCCCCTACCCATTTTGATATGCTCAAAAGATAGAACTTTGAAGATGTTTCCATCTTCTTCATAGGTAGTACCTGCCCGTAATTCATTAACTGAAATCATAGTTATAATTTTACCAAAAAATAGCTTAGCCGTAAATGGCTATTAAAATTTAGAATTGGGAGAGAAATTTCTCTAAGTCCTGGTTATCTCTTGCGAGCCAGGAAGCATTGGATTGAATTTGTTCAACAACTTGATTGATTGTTCTTTCAAGACCTGTTTTATCCTTTTTTGCAAAGAATAACTCTATTCCTTTTGCGTATTTCTCATCTATGAAAACTCCTAATGGCTGTATAAATCTATTGTAAAGGTGTCCTCCGGCAAATCTCTTAACTATTCCTTCCCAAGATGACTGAATATAATCCCACGATAGATCTTTGCAATAACGATTACTCATAATGTAGGCGATCGCCTTTAGAGGATCTTGGCCATGCATTTTATCCCCAAAAGCCATTCTAAGAGTTTGTGATGTTAGTTTTTTGTCTTTGAAAAAACAAAGTGCGCGTAATAATCTATCTCTTTCTTCTTCTAGGTTAGTATTAAGAAAAAGCTTCAAAATTGCCTCATACTCACGCTCTCCTCCATTTTCTGCAACCAAGTTGAAAACCACACCGCGCAGATCCGAAGGAATTTGTTTTTTGCCAGATATTTCTTGGTTAAAGTAGTCCATAGCTTTTTCTATAGTATCTCTATCACCATAGGTACCAAGGTTATACAAAGCAAGACTTCTCAGAAGCGTGTGTGAGTGGCTCTCCCCTTTCTTCTTTTCCCAGGAAAGATGCTTGGCTACTCTTGAAAATATCTTGACAGCATACCTTTCAAACGAAGGATAATAACTTTGTCCGATAATAAGATTTGAAACCTTTGATAAATCACTTGCTATCTCTGTCCAGACGTTATAACTCTCTTCACGAGTGTAAGAAAGAGTAAGCTTCAATGCGCTGCTCGTCTTAGTTTGACCTACTTCTGATAAGGCAAATGCATCTCTTATGATTCCAAATCTATCTGAAGGCTTAAACTTTTTATTACCCGCTGCT
>DASZYA010000004.1:0-78976 GCA_035545675.1 Patescibacteria group bacterium | reverse complement strand
CCATTGACCATTATCGATGATATCTTTAATCTTTAATCTTTAATCTTTAATCTTTAATCTTTAATCTTTAATCTTTAATCTTTAATCTATTAGTGATTCGTTACATGAAAAATACTTGAAATGAAAGAAGAATTTGACTTCACTATCTACACAGACGGGGGCTCACGCGGAAACCCAGGCCCCTCAGCTTATGGATTTGTAATTTATGATGGCAATGAAAAACTCCTAATAGAGAAGGGTGAGACCCTCGGGATACAAACCAACAACTATGCAGAATACACAGCGATAATATCTGCCCTAAAATGGATAGAAGAAAATTCGAAAATAGAGAAGGCCCGAATCAATATTAGAATGGATTCCCAACTCGCAGCAAGACAACTCTCGGGCATCTACAGAGTTAAAAACGAAAATATAAGAAGCTTGTTTTTCACAATCAAAACTTTAATAGATAGAATTGGGATAGACGTAGTCTATACACATGTTCCGCGCGAACAAAACAAAGATGCTGACAGAATGGTAAACCTAGCTCTAGACAACAAAACATAGGCTTCCTGGACAATTTCACCCCTATCTTCTAAACTAAATTCATGCCCACGTTAATTGTTGAGTCTGGTACTCGAGAAAAACCAATACTTTTAATTGCGGGAACAAATCCGCTTATTTCATATTTGATTAAAAGCTCACAACCGGATTTTAAAATCGCCTTAGTATCAGAAGCCGACTTTGCAAAAGACTATCAAGGAAGTGATCTTTATCATATTAGAAGAGACTCTGCCCATCTAGTTAAAAGCCTCGAAGAAAAAATTGATTATGCGGTTATATTTTTGGACAACGCAGGAGATAAAGATTATATAGTAGACATATTAGACAAGCTTGAAAGTGACAATACAAAGACTGCGGTTATTATACCTACTCAAACAACAGATGAACTTACCGACATCATGCTTACCTACAAAAAGGTAAGTAATTTTCATTTTCTATTCTTAGGAGATGTCTACAGCGAAGAGAAAAACTTAAGCTTAGGCTTTGACGTAGCTGGATTAATAGGTAACTCGCTCACAAACCATACAGTTGTCATGACCGGCAATGATTTACTTGCTATATTTCCTATTTATTACAAAGATGCAATTGAAGGAATCTTCCATGTAATACTAGGTCCTCATAAGAGTCAGAAATTCTATTATCTTTTCTATAGCCACCCCCAAACTTTAATATCTGCAATTCATATATTAAAAAGGGTAGAGCCTGACCTTGAAATCCAATTTAGGGATGAGGATACAAACCCAAATAAAACTCTCTCACATGATGAAATAGAATCGCTCATTAAGTCTAAGGTTAATACTGAACCGGTTTATTTAGATAAATATTTCGATGGGTTTGAAAAAAGTATTGATAACTTCACAAACTATACACCTCAACCTTATATAGAGATTAAGAAAGAAGAGAAGAGGGAAGTTGTGCCAACTTCCCCACCAAAAGAAAAAAAGGAACGCAAAAAATCTTCCGGAGTTTTTATTAAATCAATCTTTATTGCTGGATTTTTATATGTTGCAATAATTATTGTATTTTCTCTACTCGCTGCACTTCATCTAAAAAATGCCATGGCATCATTTAAACAGAACGATTACAGACAGGCTTCTGAAAGTATTAAAGACGCAAATTTTTTTATAAATACAATTTCTCCAAGCGTTGAAGTTTTGGGATATGGCGCAAGACTATTTGGGATTGCGGGAATTAACAAAACCCTGGATAATTTTTCTAACGCAACAACTTTTCTTGATATAGCAGCCAAAGACATTGAGACAATTCAAAGAATTCCTCAAGGTATAGATAGAAGATCATTAGACAATCTGGTTTCCGATGCATATTATCTGTATTTTGCCTCCGAGAACATGAAGCAGAATAACCCACAGCTAGCTTCTTTTCTTAATACCGATCTCACAAAAGCAATAAGCTTATCACGCGTGGCAGATAAAGTGCTTGGTTTTGATGGAGAGAAAAATTATTTAATCTTGTTCCAAAACAATGGAGAACTAAGACCAACTGGTGGATTTATTGGATCTATAGGAGAGCTAAAACTTTCTAACGGAAAAATTGAATCTTTTGACATAAAAGACGTTTATGATCTTGATGGACAATTAAAATCTCATATTGAACCGCCCTTTCCGGTAAGAAGGAACCTGCAAGAAAATCTATACCTACGAGACAGCAACTTTGCTCCTGACTTCCAAGAAACCGCTAGTACAGCAGCTCTTCTCTACAATCTTGAGACCAACAAGAAAGTAGATGGAGTTATAGCTGTAGATTTTAACGCTGTAAGAAGGATTATTGGAGAAATTGGACCAATCAAATTGACAGGCTACAACAAAACGATCGACGACAAAAATGCATTTGATTTTCTTCAAAGCACCATTGATAACAATTTCTTTCCAGGATCCACAGAAAAAAAAGATGTCTTAAATGCCCTCTACAATCAGATTATTCTAAAAACAGAAGGCAACTCAAATAACGCAGCAAAAGTCGCTCGTATTATTCCAAGCCTTATGGATGATAAAGATATTATTTTCTCATTTAACCAAAACTCAGTTCAATCAATTTTTTCTAGTGAGGGATATGGGGGAGAATATACTGATAGAAGAGTAGAAGATTCAAGCTCCCTAAATGATTTTATTGCGATAAACGAAGCAAACATTGGTGTTAACAAAGCAAACATAACAATTACTAGAAATGCTATCTATAAGCCAACCCTAACAAACAGTGGTCTCGCATCTAAACTTACCTATAATATAGATAATTCAAACATCAAAGCACTAGATTATAAGGCCTATCTCAGCATTGCTGTTCCTAAAGGAAGCAAGCTCACGAGCATTAAAATTAATGGAATCGATCAAAAAATAATCTCTGCCATCACTAATCCAAAGATTTATTCAGCGAAGAACTTTAAGGCGCCAAGCGGTCTTGAGGTAGAGAGCTTTACAAAATATGACAAGGATTTCTTCGCTTTTACAATCTACGTAAATAAAGGTGATAAACAAACGATAGAAATTTCATATCTAAATGGACTTACCATACCAAATGAGGACATTCTCAGTTATTCACTATTTGCAATTAAACAACCGGGGGTAGAGGCCTATCCATTTGAACTTGATCTAACATATGGCAATAACTATTCGCCTCAAGAAGTACAGAATGCAAAACTAGAAGATGGTCAAGTTATTATTGATAAAAAAATGGACACCGATAAGCTCTTTGAGGCAAAGCTTATAAAGAATTAATCTGTAAACTCCTGAACAAACATCTTTCCATAAATTCCAGCATCTAGAACACCTATTCCAACCTTATGAAAGTTTGGAGACAAAATATTTGCCCTATGCCCTGGGCTCTTCATTAAACCATCCATAGCAAGTTCTGTTTCTGGGGCAAATGCAAGATTCTCACCAGCATATTGATACCTTATTTCGTATTGAGCCATCCTGTCAAATGGGGATAAGCCTTCTGGGGTATAGTGGGAGAAATATCCTCTTGCCAACATATCCTTTGCATGAGCACGCGCTAGATCCGTGAGGTCAGGATCAGCAACTAAAGACGTAAGGCCTGATTTTTGTCTTTGGATATTTAATAATCTTAACATCTCTTGTTCGGACTTTTGATCAACTTTTGCATTAGAATCTTTGAAGTTTAAAACTAATGATTCGTTAGAATCTGGCTTAACAGTTAAGAAGTTTATAGTATCATCAATGGCTCCACCAAAAATTTGTCTTACGTATCCCTCTACACCTTGGGTCCGCGCAACTAAGAATCTTCCACTCACAGAATTTCTGATAGCATCCTTTATGACTGCCGATACTGGAAAAGAAAGCATTAAAGCCACAACAAAGGAGGCTATAAAGAAAAAGGAGAGAAATCCAAAGATTGCACCGCCTATTCTATCCAAGGTTGGTGGAACAACAAAAGATAAGTACTTTTTTCTTAAATAAGAAAGGATTGCCGAAATTAATATGAATGCAAATGCTGTAACGAGAAGAAATCCGATGGCATCGGATATTCCTTTTGGTAAATGTAGTTCGTTTACCATAATTTGAGATACGGGATGATAAATAGCAAGCCCTACAAAAAAAGCACTAATTGTAGAAATAAATCCAATTCCCGCTGGAATAAGACCAAAAGCGGCATCCTCAAATACATAGAAAAGCATTATTATAAATAGGAGATAATCAAACAAATGAAGCGGAATAAAAGAGAGAAGTCTTTTAATAAAATCTATGTAATCCTGAAACATTCTTGATATATGATATAATAAATTTCATTCAAAAAGAAGCTATTTTACCCATAATGAAGCCTCTAAAACGCATATTAAAACTCAAAATTGGAAAATTTGGTATTAAGTCCTTCTTGGCAATAATCTTAATAATAGCCATTATTGGAGCTGCTTATTTTTTTGTTCTAAAAGACATTCCCTCCACTGCAACCATTGGGAGCACAAACTATCCCCAATCAACCAAAATCTATGATAGGAATGGCAAGCTTCTATATACAATCTTTGCATCACGCAACCAAACATTTGTTCCTTTTGACAAGATGCCGAAAAATCTTAAAAACGCAACTATTGCGATTGAAGACAAGGATTTCTACAAACATGGCGCAATTGACATAAGAGGAATAACGCGTGCATTCGTATCAACCGTATTTAAAAAACAAGTCCAAGGAGGATCAACAATCACTCAGCAACTAGTGAGAGCAAGTCTTCTAACGCCTGAACAAACAATAACAAGAAAAGTAAAAGAAATAATCCTCTCCTTCTTAGTTGAATCAATCTATTCGAAAGATAAAATCCTTGAGATGTATCTTAATCAGGTATCTTATGGGGGAACTGCTTGGGGAGCACAAGCCGCGAGCACTGTCTACTTTGATAAATCTGTTGATAAGTTAAATCTTGCTGAAGCAGCATTTCTTGCCGGTCTCCCTCAAGCGCCTAGCGTTTACTCTCCATTTGGTTCACATCCGGAACTTGGAAAAGAAAGACAGATTGAAGTTCTAAATCAAATGGAGCAACAAGGATACATTACAAAACAACAAGAAGAACAGGCAAAAAATTATGATCTTAAATTTTCAAAGATTCAAAACAAGATTTTGGCTCCTCATTTTGTTTTCTACGTAAAAGATCTACTTGAACAACAATACGGTGTACGCGAAGTTGAGCAGGGTGGATTATCTGTTATCACCACTCTTAATCTTCAGGTTCAAGATATGGCCCAAGCCTCACTCTCAGCAGAACTTGATAAATTAAATAATTCAACAGTTACAAACGGAGCAGCCGTTGTGACACAGCCGGCAACTGGAGAAATATTGGCAATGGTTGGATCACGTGACTACTTTGATACCACGAATGATGGAAATGTTAACGTAACAATAGCCCTACGCCAACCAGGATCATCAATTAAGCCAATTAATTATGCCGCTGGTCTTATAAATGGATTCAATGCCGCAAGCCCTTTCATAGATGAAAAAACGTGTTTTCCAAATCCTGGAGGAAAACCTGCTTATTGCCCAGTCAACTATGACAATAAATTTCATGGGGTAGTGCAGATGAGATTCGCACTTGCAAACTCTTTTAACATTCCTGCAGTAAAAATGCTTAAGGCAAACGGACTAGAGTCAATGATAGCAACAGCTAGCGCCATGGGAATTAACACATTTACGGATCCTGATCGCTATGGGTTATCTCTAACACTAGGAGGTGGAGAAACAACAATGCTCCAAATGGCTCAGGCTTACGGAGTTTTTGCCAACGGAGGATACAAAGTTCCACTTCAAGCGATATTAAAAGTAACTAATGCAAAAGGAAAAGTTCTTCAAGAATACACCCCACCGCAAAGTCCTATTTTTGGAAAGAAAGTACTACCAGATGGAGTTGCTTTTATTATTTCTCACATACTTCTTGATAATGGAGCTCGTGAAATAGAATTTGGTGCAAATTCGCCACTTAAAGTAGGGAATTACCCGGTTTCTGTTAAAACAGGTACCACCAATGACTTTCGTGATAATTGGACCATTGGATATACTCCGTCTTATGTTGCGGTAGTTTGGGTTGGAAACAATAATAATAAGCCTATGACAGGAATAGTTTCAGGTATTACAGGGGCTGCCCCAATTTGGCATGATATTATTGCTGAGCTTCTCAAAGGAACAAAACCGGAGTTTCCTCAAAAACCAGATAACGTTATTGGGAAAACGGTTTGTTCAACATCAGGACTTATTCCACCTCCAGATGGAACACCAGACAGATGCCCTACTCGTTTTGAATACTTTATAAAAGGTAGCGGCGAACCAAAATCGGTAGATCCAGGAAAACAAAATGTTTTAATTGATAAGGGAACGGGAGACCTCGCAAAACCAGGACAAACGGATAATGTTGAATTCCAACCCCACATAGTAGTAAAGGATGTAGTTGGGGATCAGTACTGCATTGATTGTCCGCATCCAGACCAACTCACCCCAACACCCACACCGTAGGTAGGTTATAGGTTTTAGCTTATAGCTATCAGCCTTGAGATTTTTTATACCTATCACCTACAAGCTATTAGCTAGTGCTATAATTGCTTTATGGCAAATCTTGAAGAAAGAGTCGAATTGATTGAGAAAAGAAATAAGAAAGTTGAGATAGATAAAGCTTGGGAGACAAGTCTTGCAAGAAAGATTCTCATCACTGTCTTAACCTACTTAGTTGTGGCCGCTTACTTAAAGTTTGTTGTAGGTATTGATCCCTGGATAAATGCTATTGTTCCAGCTGTTGGATTTTTACTTTCAACGCTTACTCTTTCTTTTGCTAAGTCTCTTTGGGAAAAAAATTACAAAAGATAAGCCAAAGATTAGAACTAGCATTATTTGCCCCTGTTCAAGAGTTAAGAAGAAATGATCTGTCATACCAGTAACAATTATTGCGATAAGTAAAAATAAAATTCCTTGATTAAAACCTACCTCTAATTTTTTCTTAAGTTTTAAAACTAATTCCTTTATTGCCTTGAAAAAAACTAGAGGTAATAAAAGAAAGCCAAAGATGCCAGTTTCCAAGAACCAATAGAGAAATATGTTATGAACTGGTTGATAAAGAGTGGGTGTAATAGTCTTAACAAGAGGAACCTGATAATAGAAGTAATTATTAAGTCCTGTTCCAAAATATAGATTGTTTTTTAATATAGTAAAAGACTCTGAGATTAATTCCAGCCTAAAGTCTGAGTCTCGTAATAAGAACTCAGGAGTCATAAAACGAGCATGATAGATCGTCATATACAAAGTTAAGATTATTAATATAGGAAAAAAGTACAGGATATATTTTTTAAACTTTTTACATATCAATAGTATTGTAAAAGCTAAATACAAGACTATGATCACCCTTGAAAAGGTTAGAAGAAGCGCAACGGAAGATACTATTGATGCAAATATTAAAAGTAGCTTTTCATATCTATTCTTTTCTTGGCCAAGATTCAAAAATATAAAAACTATTGAAATCAAAAGAAAGAATGCTAATAAGTTTGGGTGCGGAAAAGCCCCATAAGATCTTAAGACGTCTCCATCTATGCTAAACTTTGCTATTCCTATTGTGAGCGGATTATATGTTCTCTCACCAAGATAATACCATAAGCCTCCAACCGAACTCTGATTATTAAACTGCCAAATCGCAAGTACTGATGACACAATTGATGATAGGGCGAGTGAGTCTATAAAATATGGAATATCGCGTCTTTCAAAGTAATTTGCTATCCAGAGCCCTAAGAATGAAAACTCAAACAATTTTACTATTCCAAACATATGAGCTTGAGGTGCGTGAGCAGAAATGTAATTAATTAAAAGACTAGCTCCCAAAAGGAATATGAGAATTAGCGTATATTTATTTTTGGGATAAATTTTTATTCTTTCTTTATCAAAAAATAATCCAAGAATAAAAAATACGAACAAAAGAATTATGAATAAGTCCAACAAATAAAGCGTGGGGGATAGATAATCAACTCTAACTCCATAGACATAAGAAAAATCTGGCCAGAAGTGATAACCGACCTGAAACGGAAGACAAAAAACTATTAAGAAAAATAAGACCCTAGAGGCTTTCTGAAACACGGGCTAAGTTTAACAAGAGGGGGCAATCAATTCAACAAGAATCTATTTCTTCTTAATTACGAGGATTCTATCGCGATCTTCACCTTCTGATTCTGTTATGACATCATCATTTTCTGAAAGATACATATGAATAACTCTTCTTTCCCAAGGTTTTAGACCACGAACAATCTTGTCATTTCCGCTTTCAAGCACTTCTTGCCTTAATCTTCCTGCTAAATCACGAAGATATTCTTCTCTTTCTTGTCTGTATCCACCAACCTCAATTACAATTCTTTTGAATTCTCCAACCTTTTTAGCAACTATCAAAGCCAAAACTAATTCTAAAGAAGATAGAGTATTGCCATGCTTTCCAATAAGAAGAGCGTTCTCCTCACCGTCTAAATGGAGCTTGAATCCTTCTCCGTCAACTTCAACTTTAACTGTTGCTTTTATACCAACTTGATCAAGTAGGTTTTCTGCTTCTTCTTGAATAACTTTATTTATTTCCATTTACTTTTCCTTTCAATTTATTAACATGTGGAGTCAAAGATCCGGCTCCAACTAAAATGTATTGCTGGAGTATACCAAAAACTGTGAACGTATTCCAGTACAAAGAGAGTCCAATTGGTAATGTTGCTGAAAACAAACCAATCATTGCTGGAAAAATAAACATAGATTGCTTTTGAAAAGCAGCTTGGAAATCATCTTCTTTTTGAGGAGTTTGCTTTGCAAGTTTTATTTTTGCATCAACAACCTCTTCTGGCATCATCATCTTAGAAAGAACAAACTGACCAAGACCTGTAATTAATGGGATCAAAAGCATTAGATAACTACCATGCTTAGCAAGCTCCCAAGGATTTGCTCCCAATGGCAGACCAAAAAATGTCAGGTTCCAGATAGATTGGATTTTTAGCCAATCAAAGTAAAGTACTTTATTGATAGCATTTATCTCTTGGGTTGTGTTTGCATTAACTGCAGTTATTAATACGTGATAAAGGCTATAAATGATAGGAATTTGAACAAGTAATGGTATGCATCCACCGGCTGGATTTACTCCATGTTCCTTATAGAGCTTCATTATTTCTTCCTGTTGACGCTTGTTGTCTCCCTTGTGCTTTTCTTTGAGTGAATTTATAAGAGGCGCAACTTTTTGCATTTTATAGGTAGACTTAATCTGAGCAGACATGAAAGGAAAAAGAAATAATTTAACTACAGCGGTTAAAAGAATAATTGAAAAACCAAAAGCGTAGGGCACACCAAAATGGGTAAATAATTGATAAAAAGCTACTAAGAGGTTAGTTATTGGGTAAGTGAATATGACGTTAAAGATTTGGAACATTGTTAAGTTTGTTTAATGCTTCTTTTATTTCTCCTGAAAGCATATCATTTTCAAGAGCATTTCTCCTTAAATAGAAAACAAGGCTGTAAGATAGATCTTGAGCGCCGTTTTCTTTTAATAGATCGAGGAATTTTCTCTTAATGCTGTTCCTCGCAACTGCGCTTTTATCTACTTTCTTACTCACAACTACCGCTATTCTTGCGCCAATATCATTTTTTTCGAATCTTAATGAAAAAGATGGGAAAGAAATGACTTTTCTCGGCAATCCTTCTTTAAAAGAATAACGAGATTTCTTAGGAAACATTCTTAGACGCGCTTTCGACCCTTAAGCCTTCTTCTTTTAATAACTTGCTTGCCGGTTCTGGTCTTTAGTCTTCCTAAAAAGCCGTGCTTTCTCTTACCTTTTAATTTTTTCCTTTTTGGTAATAACTCTGGCATAAAGCATATTATACCGAATACGTGCCCAAATCACAACAAGAAGGCAACAATTCATCTCCTATTTATTGAGTGATTCAAAAAAACGGTCTCCGATTTCAATCCATGAAGAATATTTGGGATCTCCTGTCAGTTCCATCAAGGAATAGGCTGTTTCGCGCAGAATATGATGAGAAGTAATGGCTCTTCTTCTATCTCCTACTTCCAAAAATAACTGACCAGATCTAATATTGAACTCACAAATCTTTTCTCTAAAGGGCACAGAGCCCTCCCTACCGGCTCTACTAGCAAATTTACCTGCAATATTAGCAGCTATGGCAAGAGAGAAAGCGGCCGCATCTTTTTTACCCAACTCAAGATAAAGCTCTGCATCGGCTACCTTCTCATCGATTGCTGAATTGGCCCATTTGAAATCTCGTGTAAAACTGAATAAAGACTCAGATAACTCAGAGGCTCTAGACAAGACATTTAACTGGCGAGCTTTATCGCCCCTAGTCGCGTATAAACTTGCACTCTCTATGTAAAAGTCGTGTGACGCTGTTGCCCAGTAAATTTCTTCTTCAGATGTTAAAGCTAAATTCGCCAACTCCCTTGCTCGACCTGCGAGAAAATTAACTCCACTTAGAGAAGTATCCCGATCATCAAGTCCTCTATGGTATGCCGATCTCAACGTGCTTCTTTGAAGATTTTCTGCCGCCTCGCCTTTTTTCCACGCTTTATGAGCTGCAATCAACATTTTCTCATTCATAGGGAGACATTCTATCAGAAATTAGAATCAAAAACATGAAGGCTTGATTCTTTATTCATAATTCTTTATTCTAAATATATGGTAAGGGTTGGAATCAATGGTTATGGAAGAATAGGGCGTGTTGCTCATCGAGTAATTCTTCTATCCCACATGGATGAAGTAGACGTTGTTGGAATTAATGCCGGGTCATCAACCGATATTACTGGCTGGATGTATCTTCTTAAATACGATACAGTTTATGGACCACTTCAAGGAATTGAGCTATCAGTTAAAAAAGCGGAAGAAGTAAGTCTTCCTTTTCAAAGCCAAACCCCACTCATTGGAGCACTTGTTATAAATGGAAAAGAAATCCCAGTTTTCTCGGGTCGTGAACCAGAAAAACTTCCATGGAAAGATTTAAACGTAGATATAGTTATTGAATCAACCGGAGCATTTACAACCCAAGAAGGACTCCAAAAACATCTTCAGGCCGGAGCCAAAGCCGCAATCCTTTCTGCTCCTTTTAAAGACGAGGCGAGTGGATCTACGTATGTACTTGGAGTCAACATGAACCAAGATGGAAGTTCAAAAACAGAAAACATCATAAGTAACGCAAGTTGCACAACAAACTGCATAACTCCAGTTGCACATGTAATGGAAACAACTTTTGGGATAGAAAAGGCCATGATGACTACAATTCATGGATATACTTCCGATCAAAGACTTCAAGACGGAGGGCACAAAGATTACAGGAGAGCAAGAGCCGCAGCAGCAAACATTATTCCAACTTCAACTGGTGCTACAAAAGCAGCAGCAAAAGCTATTCCAAGCTTAGAGGGTAAATTTAATGGATTAGCAGTCCGTGTTCCTGTCCCAACAGGATCCTTATCAGACTTTACCTTTTTGGTAAAACGTGACACAACGGTAGAAGAAGTAAATCAGGCTCTTGAGAATGCATCAAAACAACCACAATTTGAAGGAATTCTTGCAACAACGCATGATCCAATAGTTTCTTCTGATATTATTGGCAACTATCACTCATCAATTGCAGATCTATCCCTTACTCAAGTTGTTGGTGGGAACATGGTAAAAGTCATTGCTTGGTATGACAATGAATTTGGATACTCAAACAGACTCATTGAAGAAACAATATTGCTCGGAACACAGGCTCAAACAACTCCACAAGCTAGTTCTTAGTTATCAGATCCTAGATCAAAGCAATTTTTAATTCCTAATTCTTAATGATTTTATATGTTTTAATTTTCAGTTGATTTTAAACTTTAATCATTAATCAATAATCAATCATCAATAGTTTGATATAATAGGCTATGGGAAAACCCATTGATGAGGAAATAGAGCTCCAGCAAAAAAGAGGAACACTCCTAGTATTAACCGGACCAACCGCTGCAGGAAAAGATGCGCTTTTCGCAAAACTTCAGGTAGATGATCCAAATCTCGTTAGAATTATTACAACAACAAGCCGCATACCACGTGAAGGTGAATCAGAAGGAAATCCGTACTACTTTATAGAAAGAGGTGCTTTTGAGGATAAAATTGCTAGCCATGACTTCTTTGAATGGGTAGAGTTTCGTGAACATTTGTATGGAACTGAGAAAAGGACACTAGAAGAAGCTCTAAAGACTGGAAAAGACATTATCTGGCACATTGATGCAAAGGGAGTTAAGAATATAAAACAAAAAGTTAAAAGCATGACTGATAGATCAGTTTTTGTATTTTTAACTGCTCCAGATATTGAGGTTTTAGAGACAAGGGTAAAAAGAGACGAGGGAGAAGGAAAACACAAACATCGCTGGAACCCCTCTCTTGTTAAGTGGGAAATGGAACAATATGATGATTGTGATTATTTGGTAATAAATGAAGAAGGAGACCTAGAAGGAACTCTATCAAAAATTAAGGGAATAATGGAAGCAAAAAGGAGCGAAATCCTCAAGTAAAATCGATATCCATAATATTTTCTAAGTGCTCAATCGACTCAAGACTCTCACCATTAAACTTAACTCCAATTGCATCTATTCTCATATCCTCAGGCAGATTTTTATGTGTAATCTTATAGAATTGAGCTAGTTGCACAAGATGTTTTAATTTCCAGGGAGCAATAGCTTCAAATGGGGTACCAAAAGCAGTTGATTTACGGGTTTTTACTTCTATAAAAACCAAAGTCTTATCTTTAATAGAAATAATATCTATCTCCTCGTATTTTTTGCGGAAGTTTCTCTCAATTATCTTGTAGCCTTTCTTTTTTAAGTAGTCAACTGCTATATCTTCTCCTAAAACTCCAGTTTTATTTGCAATCTTCATAAATTTAATATATCAAATATTGACAATGTAAAATCTGTTTGTTAAAAATAAGCCAATGCAACAGCTAGAAAGATTCAGAAAACTCAGACCATTTGCCTTTCGAAAAGCTACAGAAACACCCTCACAAGAACCTCCAAAATATCCATCTATTATTGACCCTATCAATGAGTGGGAAAAACAAAGACTTGAGGTAGATTGCGAAAGAATTCTTGCAAAAGAAAAAATTACACCACAAGATTTTGACATTTATGTTGATTCTATGGTCCAGATTCTTGGATGCACAGAAAATTCTCCCCGACAAGCAACGTCAAATATGATTCAAGGATTTTCCGACGGACATTCTATTGGAATTTGGTTTGAGCAAGGAGAAGACAGAAAGTATTCTATTCGCACACGTAATGAATGTATGGATGAAACCAAACCTCTCCACACAAAAGGCGAAGAAGTCAGATTAAACATGGGATCCCCATCTTTTTCACCAGAGTATTTCACTGAAGCGACATATTATTTAGATAACAACAGAGTAGTCCCACAGTATTTTAAGGCGCTAACTGAAGACAAACCTGTTGAGATAGATTATCCATGGGAGCAAACTACTACTCTAACTGATGCACAGACTTTGGGTTTTATGAGAAAAACGTTTGATATCTATAAAACTTGGCAAGATGCTGGAGTATTTGAAGCTGAAGTTAGCGGTGGCAAATATAAAATCGATTACCACAAAATCGAAAGTGATAGGGTTTGGACTTTTATTCCAAATGAGTCGAGCGGACAAGATCAGTCTACTTCTCAAGGGCTTTAATTCCTGGCAATTCTTTTCCTGACAAAAACTCAAGCATTGCGCCGCCGCCTGTTGAGACGAAGTCGAACTTATCCAAAAGATTTAATCGACTTAAATAGGCAAGTGTATCTCCGCCACCTACAACCTTATAGGCATTTGTTGAAACTATAAATTCAGCCAGTGCTTTTGTACCTCTTTCCGTCTTTTCTCCATGGTCAGTAAATCCAACCGGCCCATTCCAAACAATTGTATTGGCAAGTCCTAAAATTTGGCAGAAATTCTCAACTGATTTTTGGTCAATATCTTTTCCATCTTCAGTCGATTCGGAAACAACTACTGCAGATTTTTGACCCACAATCTTTTCGTGCTGAACTTTTATGATTACCTTGTCTTGCTCGGCAATTTCCCCACCTACTAAGACGTAATCTGCAACATGATGCATCTTTTCAACCATTGGAAGTTTTGTCTCGATTTTCGCACCACCAATAAGAATCGCCAAAGGTCTTTTTGGATTTACTAAGATTTTTGATAGTTCTTCAATTTCATTTTGCATATGAAGGCCTGCGTAGGAGGGTAGATACTTTGTGACACCTACAATACTTGCATGTGCTCGGTGACTTACCGCAAACGCATCATCCACATAAATATCTCCAAGAAGTGCCAATTCTCGCGCAAATTCAGGATCATTTTTCTCCTCTTCAGGGAAAAATCTAAGATTTTCTATTAAATTAATATGATTAGTAATTTCAAAAGCTTTAAGGCGTCCTATAGTTATAGGCTTAACTTTCCCCTTTAACTTATCAGCGAACCATTGTGCTACTGGCTCTAAGGTGAAGTTTTTACTATTGGATTCTGGATCCTTGGGATCTGGACGACCAAGATGCCCTATAATATTTACATCTGCTCTTTTTTTAAGAAGATGATGAAGCGTATCAAGAGAAGCAAGAAGCCTTGTATCGTCTACTATTTTTCCGTTTTCAATATCAACATCACTATCAACTCTTAGAAGAACTGTTTTACCATTGAGTGAACCTAAAGAAGCAATACTTTTAACCATTCCTTAATCATTATACATAGCGAATAGCGAATAGCGAATAGCGAATAGCGAATAGCAGATTAAATCTCTAATCCCTATTCCCTAAATCCTAATCCTTAACGTTGTGGAGTGGGAGTAGTAGAGGTTGCCGGTCCGCTACAACTTACAGAATTTTCTGTTCCTTGCACAAAATATCTATCCTGCCCAAGGCAATATTTCTTAACAACATCTCCCGGTATTACAACGGCTGATGGGGTTCCAATTTTATCAAGCATCATAGTCATAATCTTATTCCACATAGGAGCAGCACCAGTTATTCCAGAGGCAAGAGCGGGGTTTAGAGGGGAATTGTCATTATTTCCAACCCAAGTTGCCACAACTACATTTGGGGTAAAACCAATTGTCCAATTATCACGCTTATTATCTGTTGTTCCAGTTTTTACAGAAACACGAGCACCAGGAACGTTAAGTGGTGTGTTAAGTCCAAATTCAATACTTCTCGCATTGTTGTCAGCTAGGATATCAGAAATTATGAAAGCTACTCCAGGATCAAGAATTGGAGTCTCATTAATGCTCTTTGAATAGATTGTTTGACCATGAGAATCCTGAACTTTAAGAATTGGATTAAGATCAACTCTTTGTCCGCTATTTGCAATAACTCCGTAGGCTGTTGCAAGATCTGTCATCTTAACCTCAACTCCTCCAAGAGTAATTGAAACGCCATAATTTTGAACATTAGTCCAAGAACTAATTCCCATTTTTACCCCAAAGTCTTTTACCTTATCCGCTCCAAATTTTTGAGCAAGCCTAACCGGTGGAATGTTAAATGAATTTGCAAAAGCCGTTCTTAAAGGAACTTTTCCATGGAAATTACCATCATAGTTTACAGGGCTATAAGATGGACCACCTGCAACACTAATTGTAAGAGGGGTATCATCCATAATAGATGCCTCCGTATAACCTTGTGACAAAGCAAGGGAATAGGTAATTAGTTTTATTGATGATCCGGGCTGTCTAAGTGAAGTCGTAAGATTAACATTTCCATCGTTTGCCGTATCAAAATAGTTTTTACTTCCTACCATAGCGAGTATATCTCCATTCCTTGGATCAGTAATTAAAGCCGCTCCATTTCCAATGTTAAGATATGAATCAGAATCAACTTCATCACTTACTATTTGCTCAGCCTTATTCTGGACCCCAAGGTCAAGACTGGTATAAACCGATAACCCTCCACGCTCAACCTCTGTAAGACCATATTTTTCTTCTAGTAAACGCCTTACATACATAACAAAATGTGGAGCCTTAATAGAAACATCGGGAGTATTAAACGTTAGCTTTTCATCGTAGGCTTTCTTTGCCTGATCTTTTGTAATGTAATTTGATTTAACCATCGCATTAAGAACTTCACGCTGTCTTTGTTTCCAAAGATCTTTATTTCCAGAAAAAGGTGAATAAACAGATGGAGACTGGGGAAGACCGGCAAGAAAAGCAGACTGAGCAAGATCTAAATCTTTTACATCTTTGCCAAAATAGACATCAGAAGCAGCTTGTGCTCCCCAAGCAGTTCCACCATAAGGAACATAATTCAAATAAAGCTCGAGTATCTGATTTTTTGAATAAACTCTTTCTGCCCAGAAGGCCAGAGCTATTTCTTTTACTTTTCTGACAATGGTTGGATCAGGCGTTAAAAAAGCAGATTTAATAAGCTGCTGAGTAATAGTTGATCCTCCCTGAAAACCTTGATTTCTAACGTTTGTAATAAGTGCTCTTATTATTCCTCTAATATCAAATCCTGGATGGTTATAGAAATCTTTATCTTCAATTGCAACAGTAGCATTTGTAAGGTTTTTTGGTATGTCATTAAGACTTACTATAGTTCTGTTTTGATTTGCATAGATCTCATAAAGAAGCGTTCCGTTTCTATCATAAATCTTTGTGGTTTTTGGAATGTAATTTACAGATAGATCAGATGGATTTGGAAGATCGGACACAAAAAGAAACGAGACAAGAGGCATGAATAGAAAAACAAAAGAAAACATAAAACCTATAAAAACGTACTTTAGCTTGTAGGTAAAGCTTGGCTTATGGTAAGTAAACTTTGCCTTCTTGATTGGCTTTTTCACAGCCATTTTCCTAGACGTTGATGTTCTTGCGGAAAGCGTAATGCTTGGTTTCTTGAACCTTGGAAGATGAATTTTCTTGATTCCACCCACAATAAAACCAAAAACGAAAGCAATAAAAACAAAAGGAAGTTTTAAGATTTTTACAACAATCAAAAATGCTTTTTTTACTACCTGGAATACTTTTAAAAAAAATGAACTAACTAAAGGTATTGGACTTTTTACTTTTATTTTTGGCAACTTTATGGGTTCTTTTTTCTTAAGGTTAAATGTGCCACTTCTAGGTTTTGTAATATTTTTTACAGAGGGAACTGCGCTCTTAGTAGCCTTTACCGGAAGATAAAACATATCAAGCACAAAATCACCAATCCTCACAAGTAGGTTAACAATAAAGTTTAGGACAGCCATGATAATACGCATAATAAATACTTAAGAGATCTACGTTAACCAAAAATCACGCAGAGGTATAAATTCTTAGGACAGGCAGAATCAGACCACTTAACAAAAAGGCCTTGAAATCAATCCAAATTATACCAAGAATTAGCCTTATTTGGAAGAGGAATCAGCCTTTTGTTCATTCTGAGATAAGACCTGGCCTGAGCCTGTCGAAGGGTTGTCAGTAGCTGCTAAATTGTTCTACAATTAATCTATGCATGTTCTTGTAATTGGATCCTCTGTTATTGACCTCTTTTTAACTCTTGATAAAGATCATTTTAATCTCAACGATAAGAAAGTAGAGCTATCTCTGGGGGATAAAATTCCATCCCAAATCCAGGGTCATTCTATTGGGGGAAATGGCGCGAATGTTTCAGTTGGTCTGACAAAATTGGAAACTCCAACCACATTCTACACATATTTAGGATCAGATTTTTTCTCCCGCGAAATAGAAAATGGCCTTTCGAGCCAAGGAGTAGGACTTGATATCGAGAGGGTGCCTGATCTTGCCTCCCCAATACACCTGATCCTAGATTTCCCAGAAGATCGTATTATTGTTTCCAATTATGGCAGGGCTTCTTACGGTTTTGCTCCAAAAGAAGAAAAGTATGACTATATATTTCTAACTTCAATTCCAGAAATGTGGGAAGACGCCTATAAGAAAGTTCTATCTTATGCCCGAGAAAACAATATTCCCCTAGCTTTCTCTCCTGGAACACGCCAAATTGAAGAGAAAAATGAATTAACTCTAGACGTAGTAAAAAATTCAAAGGCATATTTCTCAAACAAGGAAGAAGCAGAAAAGATAACAGATAAATCTGATATAAAAGAGCAGCTAGCGACTCTTCTTGATTTAGGAGTAGAAACTATCTCAATAACAGACGGGGCAAATGGAGCCTATGCTGCTGACAAAACAAGAACCATGTATCATATTGACCCAGCTCCAGGTGTAGGGAAAGAAAAAACCGGCGCAGGAGATGCATATGCCTCGGGTTTCTTTGCCGGAATACTCAACGAACAAGATATTCCCACCTCAATGCTTTGGGGAGCAACAAATGCTGAATACAAAATGCAACAAATTGGTGCAGAAAACGGCTTACTATCCAAAAAAGAGCTTGACGAAAGAATAAAAAGCAATAATAATTTAAGTGCAAAACAGATATGACAAATCAAGACAAGGCAAGAGAATTATGGGAGAGAACTAAGAAAGAAAAATTCGCAGTAGGTGCCTTCAACATAGACAATCAAGAAACCCTCATAGCAATCGTCAGAGCAGCAAAAAATAAAAACGCACCCGTCTTGGTAGAAGTATCGCACGGAGAAGTAGAAGCAATGGGACTTGCTAATGTTCGCGACATGGTTGATAACTACAAGCAAGAGTTTGGTGTTGAAATGTATATAAACCTAGATCATTCGCCAAGCGTTGAAGCAGCAAAGGCGGGTATTGATGCAGGATTTGAATTTATCCACATAGATCTATCCCAAGCAAAAAAAGATGCAACAGAAGAAGAAATAATTCAAGCAACAAAAGAGGTTGTAGAGTATGCTAAAAAAACAGGAGCACTCGTTGAATCAGAACCTCACTATTTTGGAGGAAGTTCAAACCTACACAAAGAGGAAATAGATTACGAAGAGATTAAAAAGACTTTCTCAACACCAGAGGGAGCAAAAGCTTTTGTAGAAGCAACAGGAATTGATACATTTGCTGCAGCAATAGGAAATCTTCATGGCAAATATCCCGTGCCCAAAATCCTCGACATAGAGCTTCTAAAAAGAATTAGGGCAGTTTTACCTTGTGCTATATCACTCCACGGCGGATCAGGGACTCCTCCTGAATATTTTAAGCAAGCTATTGAGGTGGGCGTAAGTAAAATCAACATAAATTCTGATATGAGAGTTGCTTTTAGAAATGAGCTAGAAGAACAACTTAAGGATAATCCAGATGAATATGCAGTAGTAAAACTAATGAAAACAGTTGAAGATGATGTACAAAAAGTGGTAGAAGAAAAGATAGACGTATTCGGATCAAGCAATAAGGCAATAATTTAGAGATTAGGTTTTAGGTTAATTATGAAAATTTATATAGCAGCAGATCATACAGGATTAGATCTAAAAGCAGCCATTAGAAGATATCTGGTTGATGACAACTATGATGTAGAAGACTGCGGACCAGAGAAATATGATCCAGATGACGACTATCCAGACTTTATTGGACTAGCCGCACAAAAAGTCAGTCAAAATCCTGGAAGTTTTGGAATCGTAATAGGAGGATCGGGACAAGGAGAACAAATGGCTGCTAATAAATATCCAGGAATTCGTTGCGCATTATTTTATACAGCAGCAGCTCCAATAGATTCCATTGACATAAATGGCACAAAAAGTTCTGATCCCTTTGAGATAGTGAAACTCGCAAGGATTCATAACAATGCAAATATGCTTTCTTTTGGAGTTCGCTTTGTTACAAAAGAGGATGCCGAGAAGGCATCTAAAGTATTTATTGAAACTCCATTTTCTGGAGAAGCAAGACACCAGAGAAGAATAGATAAGATTACAGCAATCGAAAATAGATCTTAGTTCTTAGATCTTGGATCACAGATAAATTTTAAACTCTTTAACTCGTTAACTCTTTAATACTTAACACCTGATATCTTATACTAGATTCATGCAAGTTATCCCCGGCGTACTTGAAAAAGATTGGGATTCAATCGAAAAAAAACTAAACCAAATCAAAACATTCACCAACACCGTCCATGTAGATATCATTGATGGAAAATTTGTAAATAATCTAACTTTTCTTGACCCGGAACCATTTAGTAAATATTCACAAGATTTATTTTTAGAACTTCACATGATGGTCCAAGACCCTATAAATTTGCTTAATAATTGGGGCAAAGCGGGGTTTAAAAGATTTTTAGGACATATTGAACACATGAGCTCCCAGAATGAATTTATAAAAGAAGCAAAAAGATTTGGAGAAGTAGGACTAGCGCTGGATGGACCAACTCATATTTCTTCTATAAAAGTTCCTTTCGAAGAATTAGATTCTCTACTTATCTACACATCAGATAGAGTTGGATTTTCTGGCCCACCCCTTATGGAAGACAGGCTTGATAAAATCCGTCATCTTAGAAAACTGACTAATATTCCAATAGGAGCAGATGGGGGAATAAACGACAAAACTATTGCTAAAGCACATGAATCCGGAGCAACGCGATTCGTTTCAACCAGCTGCATCTGGACCGCACCGAATCCAGCAGAGAGTTATCACAACTTAGTGAAACTAATTCGCTGAAACCTGTTTATCGTAGACAAACTTTGCGATCTTTCCAATTGTTGATTTTGCATGTTCTATATCTGGAACCTCACTTGTCATGACTACTAGAATAAACGGATTCTTACCATCATCAATTATTCCAGCGTCATGCACAAAACCAACTCCATCCCCGGCCTTATGATAAACGGAAACGCTTTTGGGAATGTTGCGGGCAAGTCTATCTTCAAAATCCGTATCTTTCATAAAATCAAGAAGCTCAAGCTTTAAGGCAGAATTTACAACTTTACCCATATAGAGATCTCCTAGAATTGTTCCCATATCCTTGGCTGAGGTTGTATTGTTATCAAGATTTGTTGCTAGCATCCCAAGAGAATTAACATAATCCTGCACATTGTCCGCACCAAGCCTTACGCCAAGAACATGAGCCGCTGTATTATCAGATTGCTCCATAGCAAGTTTTGTTAATGTCTTAAGAGAGTATGATCCTCCAGGATCCGCATACCGTAACGATCCCGTACCGTAATCTTGTATATCATCTTTCTGAATTGTAATTTGATCAGAAAGACTTATTTTTCCTTTGCCTGCTTGGTTGTATAAATAGGCAACATAGGGGAGCTTATTCAAAGAAGCAGCTGTCTGAACTTTGTTCTCATCTATCCCAAACTCTTCTCCGGTTTTTAGATTCTTATAATAAATACTGTATTCTCCTTTTTCATTTCTTAAAAACTGATCTAAAACCTGTTTTCTTGTATCTTGGGTAGCTGTTACTACTTTTTTATTTCCAAAATGAAGTTCTGGAATAAAACCAATTTGTCTTCCAATAAAAAGAAGTAGAAGAGAGTAAATGAGAAAAACTGTAAATATTTTTGTAAAGATATTTTTATCCATTTTTAATTAATTACCAATTAAATCAATTGATCAATTTTCAAACTCGCTATCTTTTGTTATTTATTAATTGGTTTGATTAATTGGAATTTGATAATTGAATTTCTCTAATCCCTATTCCCTAAAACCTATGAGCTAACACCTATCAGCTCTCTGCCAATTTGGGTCTATATTGCAGGGCCTCAAGGACATGATTTCGAGAAATAGTGTCAGAATTATCTAGATCAGAAATAGTCTGGGCAATTTTTATGACCTTATGATACGCCCGAGCAGATAAAGAGAGCTTAAGAAGTGCTTGCTTTAAGACTTCCTTTGCTTCTTCATCTATTTTACACAATTGCTTTATGTCTCGCGTACTCATTTCGCTATTTGTAATAACTTTTTTGCCCTTAAAACGATTCTCTTGAACTTTACGAGCTTTTACAACGCGCCCTCTTATCTTTTTAGAAGACTCTCCCTCTTCTTCATCATCATTTACTATCTTTGAAGCTTTAACTGCTGGAACATCAATATGAATATCAATTCTATCTAGCATTGGCCCTGAAACCCTTTTTTGGTAACGAAGAACCTGAGAATAAGTACATTTACATTCATTATTTGGATCTCCATAAAACCCACAAGGACATGGATTAAGAGCAGCAACTAGCATAAAGCGGCTTGGAAAAGTTACTCTTTGGCGAGCACGAGAAACAACTACATGACCATCCTCTAAGGGCTGACGAAGAGCTTCAAGAACTTGTCTTGGGAATTCAGGAAATTCATCTAAGAATAGAACTCCGCGATGTGCAAGTGACACTTCTCCTGGCTTGGGAACAGCTGATCCACCAATTAGCCCGATATGAGACGTAGTATGATGGGGGTTCCTAAAAGGGCGGACAACCATGAGAGCATTTTTACCAAGAAGACCCGAGATACTATAAATCTTTGTTACCTCAATTGCTTCATCAAAAGTAAGTGGCGGAAGAATTGATGGGACGGTTTTTGATATTAAGGTTTTTCCACTTCCGGGTGGCCCTTTAAGTAAGATATTGTGTCCTCCGGCAACTGCAATCTCTATTGCGCGCTTTACAAATTCCTGTCCCTTAATATCTCTCATATCAAAATCGTACTCTTCATCCTTTAGATAACTCTCATAAGAGGCTTGCGGAAAAACCTCTAAGATTTTTTGACCAGACAAATGAAGAAAAATTTCTTTTAAAGTTTTTACCGGATAGATATTAACACCCGATACAACGGCAGCTTCTAATATATTTTGCTCAGGGACAAAAATATTCTCCATTCCAAGCTCTTTGGCTAGCAACACCACCGGCAAAACCCCGTTGGTATTACGAACCGAACCATCCAAAGACAATTCTCCCAAGAACATGGAGCGCGAAACATCTGCTGATAATTGTCCCGTTGCAAGAAGTATTGAAATGGCAATCGGAAGATCAAAGGATGAACCTTCTTTTGGTAGATCGCCGGGTGCTAAATTTACAGTGATTCTTTTGGCAGGTAAATCTGCTGAAATATTTTTTAGAGCAGACCTAACTCGTTCACGAGATTCTTCTACAGCGCGGTCTGCTAAGCCCACAATATTAAAAGCCGGTAGTCCAGACAGAATATCTGTTTCAACCTCAACCAAAACCCCATCAAGCCCAATGACAGCGCCTGAAAAAACCTTGGCAAACATATTCTAGTTAATAGTTAATAGCAAATAGCTAATAGTTTTCAAGACAGGAAACATAAATCAAAGAAAAAACATACTTCGAGCTTATAGCTAATAGCAATAATTGGTTAAGCATATGAATAATTGTAGAGAGCAAGCGAATATATCTTCTGTGCTACAATAGCCTTGCAAACCGTCAATTGTCAGTGGTCAATTGTCAGTGGTCAATTGTCAGTTGTTTGTTATACCCATGGACGATATAGAAAAAGTAAAACAAAAACTAGATATAGTTGATGTAATTGGAAGCTATATTCAGCTTAAGAAAGCAGGACGTAACTTTAAATCCAATTGTCCATTCCATGATGAAAAAAGCGCTTCTTTTGTAGTATCTCCGGATCGTCAAATTTGGCACTGTTTTGGGTGTCAAAAAGGAGGAGATGTTTTTACTTTTGTAGAAGAGTACGAAAATATTGGATTTGGAGAAGCTCTGAAAGAACTTGCAATGCGGGCTGGAATAAAGCTTAGCGCCCCAGCAGCCAGAACAGAAAGAGAGAAGAAACAAGAGTCAATTTACTCCCTAAATCATCTTACCTCCCAATTTTATAACTATCTATTGCTTAGCCATCCGGTTGGAAAAAAAGCACTAGATTATTTATTGAATGAAAGAAAAATGTCTATTCCGCTTATAAAAACTTTCAATCTTGGGTTTGCACCAGACAATGATGCGTTAGTCAAATATCTTATTGGCAAGAAAAAATACACAGAGGATGAAGTTCTTAATGCGGGTCTTGGTTTTAGGCGTGGACGCTACGTATCAGACTTTTTTAGAAGTAGAATAATCTTTCCAATAATTGATGCCCGTGGAAATGTTATTGCCTTCTCGGGCCGTGGGTTAAATGCTGAAACCCAACCAAAATATGTAAACACTCGTGAAACTCCGGTTTATGTAAAGGGTGACACTCTTTTTGGAATAAATCTTGCTCGTGATGGAATTAAAAAAGAGGGGAAAGTAATAATTGTTGAAGGAGAGTTTGATGTAATAACGGCTCACAAGGAAGGAATTACAAATATAGTCGCAGTCAAAGGAACTGCCTTAACAGAAAATCAAATAAAACTTCTAAAACGTTTTGCTCCAAAATTTGTATTTTGTTTTGACACAGATAAGGCCGGAACAGAAGCACAGCGTAGATCAATTCAATTAATTGAACATGAGGGAATTACAGCCACAGTTATTATTCCTCCTCTAGGTAAAGATCCAGATGAACTACTAAATGAAAACGCGCCAGCTTTTAAGAAGGCAATGAGAGATGACATAAATGTTTATGACTTCATTATTGACTCAGCGATAAAAGAATCAGATAAGGCGAGCGCTGAGGGAATGAAAAAGATACTAGACAGAACTCTACCATATCTTGCCGCAATAGAAAACGAGGTTATAAAAGAGCATTATCTTAAAAAATTGGCAGAAAAACTTGACGTTTCTCTTGACTCAGTTACACGTCAGGCTCAAAAGAGCACAAAACCAGAACCCAAAAAAGTAGTATCAGATATTAATCGCCAACTAACAAAAGAGGAGAAAATTGAAACATATCTTTTATCTTTGATTTTTCAATCGCCCCGTCCTAAAGAATTTTTAGTAACCGCAAAAACAGTATTGGATGGGATTGGCCTCACAAACCCCTCATACGAGAAGGTTTTAAAAAAACTTGAAGACTATACGCAAACTAGCACTACATTTGATGCAAGCCATTTTGCCTCATATTTACCAAGTGAACTCAAAATGGCTTTTGATACAGCTTCAATTGCACCGATTGCTGATTTTAACAGTGATGAGAAACTAAAAACAGAAATTGAAAAGATTGCAAAGCAAGCCAAAACTACAAGCGTCCGAGCAAAACTTAAAAAACTTGGAACGTTAATTGGTGAAGCAGAAAAAGAAAAGGACAGCCAAAAAGTAGAAGAGCTAGAAACAGAATTTAATAAATACTCCAAACTCCTAAGCTAGATCTTGGTTATTAGATCCTAGATCTTAGGAAAAACCAAAAATCAAGAACTAAGACCCAACACCCAATCGTACCCTTGCTTTAAGCACAAATTGAGAGTAGAATAGGTATAACTTATGCCTAAGGTTTCTAATTCTGTGGTAAAAACCAAAAAATCCCCATCAACTAAAGAAAAGGCCGCCAAAAAAACAGCTGCTAAAAAGGTTGAGGAAGAAGTTGTTGTAAAAACAAAAGCTACAAAAGAAAAGGGAGGAACCAATACTCCAAAACACTCCAAAATTGAAGATCTACTAGCTCTTGCAAAGAAACGTGGCTATATATCCCAAGAGGAAATATTAAATGCATTTCAAAAACCAGAAGATCATATAGCTGATCTTGATTATCTTTATGATCAATTACTCAAAAAGGGTATAGATATATTTGAAACAGTAGAAGAAGAAAAAGATTCACAAAGATCAATTGAAGATCTTGAACGTGAATTAGAAGCACTTAATATCATCCAGGGTGGAGCAGTTACTGATCCAGTCCGCATGTATCTCAAAGAAATTGGAAGAATTCCACTTCTTACCTTCCCAGAAGAGGTAGAACTTGCAAAACGTATTGAAAAAGGAGATCAAAAAGCTCGCAAGAAGCTTGTTGAAAGTAATCTTAGACTTGTTGTTTCTATTGCTAAGAAATATGTGGGACGTGGAATGACATTACTCGATCTCATTCAAGAAGGAAACCAGGGATTGATCCGTGCTGTTGAAAAGTATGACTGGAAAAAAGGATTTAAATTCTCAACCTATGCTACTTGGTGGATTAGACAGGCTATAACTCGTGCAATTGCAGACCAGGCAAGAACAATTCGTATTCCTGTTCACATGGTTGAAAACATCAATAGATTTATGAGAGTTCAAAGAAAACTCATGCAAGAGCTTGGCCGTCAACCAAGTCCAGAAGAAATATCAGAAATTCTTGAAATAGAGCCAGATAAAGCTCGTGAGATCATCAAAATTAGCCAACAGCCAGCATCTCTTGATACTCCAGTAGGAGACGAGGAAGATTCATATCTTGGTGACTTTATTTATGATATTACAGCTCCAACTTTGTTTGATACAGCATCTCGTGGACTTCTAAAAGAGCAGCTCAACGCAGTTCTTTCGACTCTTTCTGATCGTGAGAGACGCGTATTAGAAGAAAGATTTGGGCTTAGGGACGGAAAACCAAAGACTTTGGAAGAAGTAGGAAAAATGTTTGCGGTTACACGTGAACGTATAAGACAAATTGAAGCAAAAGCACTCAGAAAACTTCGTCATCCAAGTAGAGGTAATAAACTCCGCGACTACCTCGAATAATCTACATCTCCCACTACTAATTGAATTGTTTGATATTAGTCTAAACCTATAATATAATTTACCTTATGACCATAGATCAGAAAGAAACAGCTCTTAGACTTGTGCCCAAATCACTACCCAGTATTCATGCGGAAATTTTAGTTCCTGACACATGGAATGCGCGCGAATCAGAGGCTAATAACTCTTATGCCTTTACAATGAGTCCTGATCAATTAGCAAAAACGCCTACTGTAATCCTAGATAAACGAACGATAATAACATCAAGTAAAGACGCTAACAAAACGCTTTTTCAAGTTGGCGCAATAGATAATCTCAGCGCACTTTATAAGGCTGGCGTCTTTGACTATGCAGAAAATTTAATGAAATCTCCATTTATGAAACTCCGAGGGCCTCTTATAAGAAGGCGTGATACTAATAATAGATTTTTATTCACCGTTGGAGGACTATTCGAGACAGGAGGAACACCAATGGGAAATGTTGCCTTTAAACCAAAAATGAACTACATGGAAGTAACTGGAAATGAGAGGACAGATAAATTATATATAGTAAACTTTGAAACTCTAGTTAAAAACTGGGGACAATATGAAGCAGATGCAAAGACTTTAGTTCAAAGTGTAAAATTAGATCCCACTTTTTAAATCTATCTAGCGTTGACTACAAGCATTCTGTAAAGAATTTCAACAATATCCCTTGCTTCTTCTGGGGCAAGACTTTGTTCCCTCTGATTAACATATGATGTAACTACACCACTAATATTCCTATCAAAATTATAACTCGCCTCTCCAATATCAAGAGTTACATGTTCAAGTCTTGGAAGATGTGGAACAGACGGCTCTTGCTCTGCAAAAAGAATTACCGGACCTGCCTCTATATCATCCGACTCAACAGGAGAAGTAGATTCTGTCCAAGGATATACATGTTCTTGAGGTTCTAACATGTCATGAATATCTTGTTGCTTAATAACTGCATAAGTACCTAGTGCTGCCTCAAAAAGATCTTTATTCGTAAATCTCGACTGTAACCTTCTTCTTCTAGCTTCTTCTAAGGCAATATCCATCATCAGGGGAGGTCTATAAAATCTATCTGCATTCTCATGGAATAACCTAAGCTTTATTTCTTGCTGTGTTTCTTTTGGCATATTGTGGATTATATAGAAGATTTTTATTTTTTCAATTTTCCCCAAAAAAATCCCCCGCCGAATGGCAACAACTCGCATACGCAAGCGGTCTACCAAACGGCAGGGGATGATCTAGACTCTGGAAAGAGTCGGGCTTGTCCTTTTGGGGACCCGATGGTGGCGCCTTGCGCGAACTTGGCGAGACGCCGGAGTGAGACCTAAGGCCTCGGATTGATCTGGCTTATGCCAAAGATCTCTTCCTGCAGGTGAGACACCTACGTAACGCGTCACACCGTGATCAGGAAGCTGTGAGCTTATCTCGTCCTGAAACTCGGGCGGGCTCACTGAACAGACATCAGAGTTATGCTTCGAGCGTAATGCCGAGCCTCTCCTCAGTCTCCTTGACGATGTTGCGAACGATGTCAGCCTTGCGCGGATCAACCCCAATGGAATCAATTCCTGCTTCCACCAAATCCGCGGCGATTTCCGGGAATTTGCTGACAGCATTACCACACAGACTGACCGTGAGACCCCTTGCCTTACCTCGACGAACGATGTCGACGAAAGTCCGACGCATGAGCGGATGGTTCTCCGAGTACTCAGCGTGGGCGGCGAGAATTGGATCTTCGCGGTCAACCATCATGAGTCCCTGAAGCGCATCGTTGCTACCGATCGACAGACCCTTGAGTCGGCCTTGGCAAGCATCAACAAACTCCTCGAGATACATAATGGTTAGCGGTACCTCAGCCATAGCCCACAGAGGGACATTGAGGCCTCGCTCAACCAACTTGGCGGTGACACGTCCGAGTTCTTCGGGCGTCCGCGGGAACGGCACCATCACGACGAGGTTAGGATACTTCTGGGCGACTCGTTTGAGTGCCTCAGTCTCCATCTCGTGTGTAACATGATCCCATTCGTAACGGAAAAGTCCCCGCTTACCCAGCATAAAGTTCTTGCCGGGCTTTTCGTACAGCTCCGAGCCTTCGAGTCGAGCCATCTCGTCATCTTTGTAGTCGAGAGTCCGAACGACCACGAGGCCCTTGCTGTTATCTGCAAGGTAACGGGGAAAAAATGCCTCGCAGTAGGCAGACATGGAGTCAACCAGGCTTCGAATGAACACCTCTCGTCGGCCCTGAGCGTCGAAGACGCGAGGGTGCAACTTGAGGCGGCTAACCGCTAGCTCCGTACGATAGAGACATACCATGTCGACGTTTCGGCGGGCCAGCTTGACAGCAGCTCGAGGCGTGGCGGCGATCAACCCAATCTTTGTGCGGGTTTTTACCTTCTCACCTTCTTCTGCCAGCTTGGTCAGCCGAGCTTCACGCCGATCGTGCCAGGCCAAGAGCTCAGGAATTTCTCCCCTATACACCTTGCCATGGCTACCATCCACGGTGATGATGTCCCCATCGCGAAGGAGAGACATAACTCCGTCCGCTCCCACAACACATGGGGTTTCCATCTCTCCGCAAACGATTGCAGCATGCGAGTTGGAGGTACCGATTTCCGCAACAACGGCGGCGGCCAGCTCCATCTCGTCAAGCATGTCGGGAGTGGTCATCTCGGTGACGAGAATATCTCCCTCGCTGAACGCGTGAAGATCTTGCAGCGTCCGGATGATTCGAACTGGGCCCGAAGCAATCCCTGCGGAAGCTTCGATACCAGTAACAAACGGCCTGAGCGCGACTGCCGGTTCGGGCTCGTCCTCGATCAGGGGAGTCGTACAGTCACGTGACTGAACGATGTACCAACGACCATTGGGGGCCATCGCGGCTTCGATGTCGCGGGGACGCCCGTAGTGTCGTTCCACCATTTCGCAGATGTCGGCCAAATCCAGGGTCTGCACCTCATCGGCCTTGGGAGCGTCCCGGAGTTCGGGTTCGATCTCAACGTCGATGTTCTTTCGCAGGTCATCGGACCACACCATCTGGTGAGTTTGACTACCGATTATCCTGGAAATGATCGTGCGCCTCGCCCTGTCGACCTTGATGAAGTCGGCAGTAACCGTGCTCTGGACCAGCGTCTCGCCGAGACCCATGCCGATTGTCATCGACATAACGTTTCGGTTGCCGGAAATGCGGTCCGCGGTGAAAACGATGGCAGACCTTACGGACTGAACCATCCTCATAACCGCAACGGCCATCTTAACTCCCGTGAAGGGAATGCCGTTTTGATCGCGATAGAGCATCGCGCGAGCAGTGAACACTGACGCGAATACCGCCTGTACTGCAACTACGACGTCCACCTCTCCGTAAACGTTGAGCTTGGAGTCGTACTCGCCGGCGCTCGAAGCTTTAGCAAGGTCCTCAGCCGTAGCCGAAGATCTTACCGCCACTCGTACGTCGGTCGAACCAGAGAGCAGACGGTACGCCTGCCTGATGTCTTGAGCGACATCCGGAGGCATACTAGCACCCTTAATGAGTGCCATGAGGTGATTTGAGCGCTCATGACGCTCGCCTTCGTTCCTGAAGTCGAGACCCTCGTGAAGTTCGAGGATGCGCGGCATCAGGTTGTTGTACTCGATGAAACGATCCCATGCGCTCACCTTGATGGCGAACCCATCGGGTACGGGTATTTCTGCCCGAATCATCTCACCGATGTTGGCTACCTTGCCGCCGACCTCTCTGCCGTCGTTCTGCCCGAATCGCTCGAAGGGAGCAACATAAGGCGTAACGAAGGTCTTGAAGGTCTCGTTGACTGGCGGGTCGGAACGATCTGTCCTATTCAATGTTCGGTCCTTAAAGAACTATTCACGTAACGATATTGCTGTCTACATGTCCCTTTTGGTTGGCTATATCCTTTCTATGCCTTATATTTAGTCAATTAGCCACTTTGACCACGGCCTTCTAAAAACAATGCGTTTTATTTCTAGAGCGCCGCAGTCAAAATTCTGCGTTACATATATTAAAAATTAAAATTATTTTCTTTCCAAAAATCTAGTTTTCAAAGTGCGAATGCAAAGCTCAAAACCTAAATGCAATTTTAGGCACGAATTCTGCAAAACCAAAAAAAAGAAAGCGTTCATTACCGCCATGCAAAATAGCGGCTAAACATCTTTCCTATAGGTGGAATATATCATAAGTGAATCCTACTGTAAAGTGGCATGCTATAGGTCTAAATTGCTCTTACAAATGAGGGTTTTGGGCGCTATCAAGCCCTATCTTTTACTTTTGATTTTAGAAGCTTTTGAGGTAGGTCTTGGACCCATGAGATATCCTCCAAATAAAATTAGCCAAATAGTTATTGGGTAAGCAACCCAACGTTCAGCTCCCCCAATACCAAGCGGAGAGAGGATTTTTGGATCAAGGATCCCAAGTATTAAAAAGCCGAGAGTCACCAATCCAAGAACCAGAGCCAAATACCTAAATGGAGCAGTGGTTTTTCTATAAGAGAGAATCCCTGCAATTCCTCCTGCAGCAAAAGCGATCCCAGCAATCAAGGGATGAATAGATGCATGAGAAGCTGGAAACAAACCAACTCCAAGAGTTCCTAAGCCCATAAAAAGAATCGGAGCAAAAAGGATCTTGTTTCCATATCTACGATAAAAGAATATTCCTCCGGCAAGAATTAAAATCCCTGCAAAAACCATAGATAAATCAAAGATGGTTGCAGAAGGCTGCTTAATAATAATGTTTGGCGGAGGCGTGGCTCCAAGCCAACTAATATAACTACTGTGAAGATTATAGCCTGGATAAAAAGATTCAGCAGTTGTGATACCCATTAAGATTACAAAGCCAGCTAAAGCAAATAAAACTCCCGCGATTTTACCCATACAAAAAGTATAGCCAAATTTTAACCATAACAATAGACCCGTTAATGAACCCTGTTATATGCTGGGTAATTTACCCTATAACCTTCTTCGTCAGGCTCATCCGTTGGTTCCCCATCTTCAAAATCTGGAGTCTTGTTCCTTCCCCAAAGTATTGCCTTAAGCTGCTCAAGCAATGTTTTCTTTTGTTCTTTCTTAATTATTCTCTGATAATCTGGAACTGTTATTTCATAAACCATATGATTCACCTCCAATCTCTGCCTAGAAAACCTTCTTTGTTCTAACCTGAAAAATTAAACATATAAATGACATGAATAAGAAAAATAGAGCTAAAACAAAAAATACGGGCTCCTCAAAACTTAAAAATCCATAAAACAAATTGTGAATTACAGCAAAAACTATAAATAGTCCCATAAAAAGAGTGAGGGCTTGAACTTTATTTAAAAATGTATATATTTTGTTAAACATATTTCTTATTTGGATTTATCATTAAAATTCTGATAAACGGTGCAATTGTTAGTTCAATTTCTTCTAAAATTTCTCTTAAAAAATTTCTACTTTCTTTTCTCATCTTTCTCATAAACCAATATTAAAACTATTAAGAGATTGAATCGATGAAATAAATCAATAAATTAGAGTGATTAAAATCACATATTTCTATCTACAAGAAGTATATATTTGACTCTATGATAAGACTAATAAAACAAGGAAAATATTCTCTGATAGAAACCTTTGATAAAACAAAAATACTTACACTAGATGAAAAGGATAGATTCGCATGGATAGAAGCAGAAGAGATTGGAGATATTTTGGTTGCAACCAAAAAAAAGTTTAATCCAAGACTCACAGTTTCTGCTGGCCCCTATAGGCTTTATGAAGTAAAAAATGAACCGGATTTTGTAGACCTCAAACACTTAGAATTATTTATTGGGGAGGGTAATTGGCAAGGATACTTACTTCCAACAGGACTTCCAGATGGGAGGATAAGGAGAAGAATTCAACCAACTGGAGAAGTAATAACTAAATCTATTAATTAATAGATCTCTTCCTCTAGCTTTGCTATATCCTTTATTACAAGACTATGCTTTCCAAAATCTATTAGCCCTTTGTCTTTAAGTTTTTTTATTTCTCTACTTACGGTCTCGCGCGTGATTCCGGTTTGAGTTGCAAGATCTTTTTCTGTAGTACTAACCATAATTTCGCTACTTTCTTTGGTACCAAATCTTTTGGCAGTAATTATAAGCTCAATAATCAACCTTTCGCTTGCACTTCCAGACATTAGATAAGCCATACGAGATAATAATCCATCTGTTCCCAGATATACACGTCTAAGAAGGTCAAATAAAACGTCTGAATTTGTTTTTATGAATTCAACAACATCCTCACTTGGCGCTCGTACTAGAATAAGATCTTCCATGGCCTCAAAAAAATATGTGTTGGGAGTTTTGTTAATTGCAAAAGACATTGGGAAAAAAGCCCCGGTCTTAAATATATTTACAACAACCTCTTCCCCGGTCTTGGAAATTGCGTATTCTCGAACAAGTCCAGATTTAAGATAGAAAATGCCAGCAGGGTCATCTCCGGCACGAACCAAAATTTCTCCCTTTTTATATTTTTGGATTTTATATTTGGAGAAGAATTCTTCTATTTTTTCTTTAATAGAATCCATAATTATTTGTTAACTATTCTCTTTCAACAATAATTGTACATTCAGCAATTAGGGCGGCTATTGCTCCGATTGCTGCAAAGCTAGGGGCGAGTACAGCGCCAACCACGCCAACAGTTAGGGGAAGTTCTATAATTGTTTTTCCAAATTTATCTTTGATAATAATTCTTCTTACGTTTCCTTCTTTTATCAATTCCTTTATTTTCTTGAGAAGCTCTTCGCCTTTTATCTCAAACGTTTCTGTTTTTGTTTTTTTTGCCATAAACATATTATATCACCCTAACAATTTACAACTACGCACGCAATTTCATATAATTCATGAATCTTAAGCAAATGAAAAACCAAACTTACGCAAAATATATTAGTCTATTTTTTATATGTCTCTCAGGAGTTCTATTAATAGGTCTCCAACAGCATATAGCAGGGTGGATTGCCATAGTGTGTGGAACGGCACTTACTTGGATTCTTAACAAGAGAACAGCCGCTCGCGAGCTATTTCTTCCTTTTATAAGCATTTCCATTATGGGTGTGACCCCAATTTCAACCAATATCAGCCCGGAGCATATTGTAGCCATGGGTGGAGCACTGGGACTAGCACTAATTCTACCTTTTCTTATATCCCGATTTTTCTACAAAGAAGATAAAATCAAATACAACTTTCATATTCCTCACAAATGGAAGCCTATTCGCTACGGTTATATCCTTTTTGCTTTTGTACTTGCTTATCTTATGATTCCTTTTTATCTAAAAACTTCTGGGGTTTATCACAATTGGCCAGTAATGCCGGGCTTCATGAACCTTTTTGTTTTATTCTTGGGGACAAATCTTCTAGGAATTTGGGATGAACTTTTCTTTGTAAGTACAACTCTTGGAATCCTTAAGCGTTATTTTCCCTTTATGACTGCGAATATTGCTACAACCATTGTCTTTACGTCTTTTCTTTACGAGCTGGGATTCAGAGAGTGGGGGTTTCTTATTGTTCCTATATTTTGTTTCCTGCAAGGCTGGGTTTACAACAAGACAAATGATCTTGTTTATGTAATTGCAATTCATCTCACGGTAGACTTTATTTTGTATTTTGCCTTACTACATGCAAACTACCCATCCTGGATTCCCGTATTCATAACAGGCTAACCGCTTAGTAATTTACAATCAGCTTCAGGTTTTATATAATTCAATGTTACGAGCGTCAATTGTCAATTGTTAGTTGTCAATTGTCAGGACATTCCCCTGTAGCTCAATGGTAGAGCAGATTCCTGTTAAGAATAAGGTTCGTGGTCCGAGTCCACGCGGGGGAGCAAGGTATCTTATACTTCTTCTGAAGGAGTAGCTTTTGAAGTCTTTTTTCTGGGGGTTTTTGCTTTTACTTCTACCGGAGCGTCTTCAAATACTTCATTAACAGCATCAATTGCCTCATCTTTTATTTCCTCTGGCATTTCTGTTGCAGCAAGTAAAATATCCAAGATCTTATCCACCTTTTGATTTATAGAATCAAGCTCTTCTTTAATATGTGGTGGGAATGGTGGTGGAGGAGGTGGACCATCATGTCTTGGCTCAAAACGAGGCCTATCATCTCTTCTTTCTCTTGGTCCTCCATTTTGTCTAAAACAATCTCTACACAAAACCGGCTTATCTCCAGTTGGTCTAAAGGGGACTTCACATGCTTTCCCACAGTTACTGCAGGTTGCTGGAAACATTTGTGGACGTTCTCGTCTATCATCTCTTCTTCCTCCGCCGGAAAAATGTCCACCGCCACGATTTCTATCTCTATTAAATGCCATTGTGTGTTTATTATACCTTAATCAAAGCTAAATAGCTTGAGCAGAATATCTGATATAATTCCCGTATGGCAGAGTTAAAAACAAAAGTCACAACCCAAGACCCCAAAGATTTTTTAAATACTATTGAACCTGAAGAAAAAAGAAAAGACGCCCTTAAATTGCTAGAAATGTTTGAAAACATTACTGGCGAAAAAGCAGTGATGTGGGGTGGAAGTATTGTTGGTTTTGGTAAATATCATTACAAATCCAAAAAAAGTTCCCAAGAAGGAGACTGGATGCTCGTTGGATTCTCCCCAAGAAAAGCCAATTTAACTCTATATATTATGCACGGCAACAATGAGAGCGAGGCACTATTGAAAAAACTGGGCAAGCACAAAACCAGTGGCGGAATGGGAGGCTGCCTTTATATAAATAAGCTATCAGATGTAGACCTAGATACACTTACCAAGTTAGTAGAGAAATCCTATCAATTCATGAAAAACAACAACCCCTTTGAGTGATTAAGATCACATCATTTTGCTTTCTTGTAGGATAAACTCTTGGTATGAAAATAAATGCTGAGTGGCACACAAAAAACAAAATGCCAAAAAATCCAACGCTTGACCAAAGAATAGAGTGGCATCTGGCACATGCAAAAAACTGTAGCTGCCGTCCTCTTGGCGGGAAAATCTTAGAAGAAATTAAAAAGAGGAATTTACTATGAACAAACAATTTTTAAAAGATGCATTTTTTTGGGGGTTTATGGTATGGCTAATTGGATATGGACTTGGAATAGTTTTCTTTACCATAGTGCCACATGATCTTATTGGCTGGTTCGTAATGCCAATTGGAATTATTGTTTCTTTGTGGGTACTAATAAAACAAATAAAGAGCAGAGATATAAAACATTATCTAGGAATAGCAATCGTATGGACCTTGATTGCAGTTATTTGTGACTATTTCTTCCTTGTTAGAGCATTCACAACAACTAGCGTTTATTACAAGCCAGATGTTTACCTTTATTACGCCCTAACTTTTCTTTTACCAATATTGGTTGGCTTTAGAAAAAGTCGTACAATAGAGTAATGAAGAGAATACTTATCACGGGAATCCTAGGAATAATCTTAGGCTTCTTGGCGACAAAAGTACTTACACTGCAAGTTTTAACCGTAATTCCCTGGGGATTGGCTGCTTTAATAATTGGATATCTTAGCAACAACAGAAAAGAGTCAATTAAAAATGGGTTGGCATATGGATTTTTCTTGGGTTTTGTTTTTATGGTAGCAAACTATAACGGCGCTGATCCTGTAGCAACCAAAATTCCATTTTTTGTTTTGATGGGAGTTGTAAGTGCAGTTTTCGGAGCAGTCTTAAGCATTATTGGTAATTTAATCCCCTCCAGGTCAAGAAAGAAAACTAAGTAATTCTATTCTTCTTTGTGTTCTACTTTGAGTATTAATCCTGGCTTTACCCCGGCAACAGCAGGCAATAAATGATTAAGCACCTGTTCTGCTGTCATTCTGAACTCTTTTCCCTTTGCAGAAATCTTCAACCAACCCTTTTCATCTTTATAATACTTCTCTGTGAAATTCTTTGTCCCCATGTGAATCACATAACTATCGTTTTTAAGATTCATAATAAGCAGAGTATACCAAAGGGATTGATCTATGGTGCTATAATAAATCATGATCCTCAAGCTCAAAGAGAAAAAAGAAGCTACCGCTGGAGTCCTCACTTTTATTTTTGAGCCACAAGAAAAACTTGAATGGGTTCCAGGACAATATCTTCACTACGTATTACATCACGAACCAACAGATAATAGAGGATCTGATCGTTGGTTTACAAATGCAGCTGCTCCATATGAAAACCACGTACAGATTACAACAAGAATTACACAAGACAAAGGAAGTTCATTTAAGAAAAAGCTTGCAAGTCTAAAAGAGGGAGATGAGATTGAAATTTCTTACGTGGAAGGCGACTTTACCCTGGATAATCCAGACTTAGAATATGTATTCATTGCAGGAGGAATTGGAATAACGCCATTCAGATCAATATTAAGACAGCTTGATCATGACAAAAAACCAATTAATGTAAATTTAATATATGCAAATCGCGATCAAAATGTAGTTTTCAGAGATGAACTAGAGGAGCTATCCACAAGAAATCCGAATCTAAAAATTAATTATGTATTTTCTCCAGAACATATTGATGAGAATAAGGTAAAAGAATTAGTTCCTGACTTCAATCCGCCAGCTGGCGGACCAATTTTCTATGTTTCAGGTCCCGAACCAATGGTAGATTCACTAAATGAAATGCTTGAGAAGATGGGAATTCCAAAAGAACACATCAAGGGTGATTGGTTCCCGGGATATCCGGCAGAGTAATGTCAAATCTCCAACTACTATAATCACTTCATGAATAAGATCTTGTCTCCAAATAAAATATATGTGGCCCCATCTGATATAGCAAAATCAGAAAGAGGAGTATTTGCAAGAGATGATATTAAGAAAGGCGAATTAATTGAGATATGTCCAATAATTGAGCTTTCTGAGCACGACACAAGTGAAATAAATGACAACATTCTCATTACCTATCTTTACTACTTTGGCAAGAAAAAAGAACAAGCCGCTGTTGCTTTAGGTTTTGGATCAATATACAACCACACCAGAAAACCAAACGCCACATATGAAATAAAAGAGAAAGAAGGCGTAATTGAATTTACTGCCATAGAAAATATTAAAAAAGACGAGGAGATAACTGTTAATTATAATCATGCAAATCCATATGATAAAACGCCGATGTGGTTTGAATAATATATGCAATCTTATAAAACAGTAGACGAGTATATTGCCGCTTCTCCAAAAAACGTTCAAGAAAGTCTTACTAAAATCCGTGAGATTATAAAAACCACAGTTCCTGAAGCCGAGGAGAGAATTAGCTACAGCATGCCTTTTTATTCATACCACGGTAGACTAGTTTATTTTGCCCAAACAAAAACACACATTGGAATCTATGCAATTTTTGAACCCGTTAGAAAACAATTCAAAGATGAGTTAAAAGATTATGAAATGAGCAAAGGAACAATTCGCTTTCCACTCAATAAGCCTATTCCTTTTGATTTAATCCAAAGGCTAATAAAAGCTCAGGCAAAATGGAATGAAGAAAATAAAAGATAGAGATAAATTGATATAATCGCTTTATGACAACAACAGAAGGATTTATTGATGCAGGCAAGGGAAAAGTCTGGTATGAAATAGTTGGAGAAGGCAACAAAACTCCAATTATTGTGATTCACGGCGGGCCAGCTTATCCTCATGATTATCTTGAGCCATTTAGAGATTTAGCAAACGATCGTCAGGTTGTTTTTTATGATCAACTAGGCTGTGGGAACTCTGAATGGACTACTGATAAGTCTGCGTTTACTCTTGACTACTACACAGGAGAGCTGGAAACACTCATAAAACACCTTGGGTTCAAAGAATATATTATTCTTGGCCAATCCTGGGGAACAACAATTGCAGCAAACTTTGCTATTAAAAACCCTCCGGGACTTAAATTGTTAATCTTGGCAAATCCATTCCTTGATATACCTCTTTGGACAAAACAAATTAAGGAGATCATTAACACTTTCCCGGAAAGTGTTCAAAAAGGACTTAAGCAACCAGAAGAATCAGAGGAATATAAAAATGCGATGGGTGAATTCCTTGAAAAATATCTATATGGAGTAAAGGATCTTCCCACAGCGGTTCTAAAATCAGAACACAAGATGAATCCAGAAGTTGAAAAGATAATGTTTGGCCCAAACTTCTTTGAACCAAATGGTCCATCGGCAAATATCAGCCTCTCAAATAAACTAAAAGATATTAATGTTCCAACGCTTCTTTTTTGTGGAAGAATAGACGAAACAACCCCAGAAGCAACAGAATACTTTACAACTCTTATTCCAGATTCAAGAATGAGAATATTTGAAAACAGCGCCCACTTTCCTTTCTGGACAGAAAGAGAAGAGTGCATAAACTTCATTCGCGAATTCATTAATGAAAACGAATAGCTCCTCTTAAGGCGTTTTTAAGATCCACCTGCAATAATTGAAAAAATGAAAGGAGGTGATAGGATGAGGAATAAAGTAGCGGCAATTGGGATGGGTGTATTAATGCTTACTATCGGAATGTTTGCTGGTGCAAATATAATTGGCTCAGCAAATGCAGCAGATAGCACAACTCAAACCACCCAAAGTACAAAACCTCCACAAGATTCTACTTTTGATCCTAGTAAAGGCGGCCACATAGGAGCCAACGGGACAAAAGAAGAATTATTAACAGGAGACACTGCAGATGAGGTCAAAAAGGCAGCACAAAAAGCAGTACCAGGCGCAACTATAGAACGTGTAGAGACCGACGCTGAAGGAGCAAAATACGAAGCTCATATGACAAAGTCAGACGGCTCACAGGTCACGGTTAAACTTGATAGTAACTTTAATGTTACAAGTACTGAGAATGGCATAAAGTAGACCATTCTAGCAAAAGTCAGATGTCGTAAGGAGTCTGATTTTTGCTGCGAGAAGAATTTGCTTGTTTTTGTAAGAACTGCTTGTTATACTAATTTTCCTAATGAAATCAACTCTTCTTCCTTATCTAAATTTCACCGGAAAGACACGCGAAGCTATGGAATTCTACAAATCTATTTTTGGTGGAGAACTAACAACCCAAACTTACGCAGAAGGCAATCCAAACTGTGCACCAGAGGATAAAGACTTAACAATGCACTCAGAGCTAAAAACAGAAAACTTCACTTTTATGGCTGCTGACGGAAATTCAGAACACCCAGTACATGTAGGGGACAATATTAGCATGAGTCTTATTGGCTCAGACCTGGAACAGTTAACCGAATGGTTTAATAAACTCGCAGAAGGTGGAAAAGCAGACTATCCCTTAGCAAAAGCTCCATGGGGAGATACTTTTGGAATGTTAACAGATAAATTTGGAATCCACTGGATGGTAAATGTTTCAGCAAAAGAATAATGTTTAAAGATACAAAAACCTTTTCAAGTTTTTCTACAGATGACTTAAAACGTGCAAAAGAATTTTATGGCACAACCCTTGGAATAGAAACAAAAGACAATGAAATGGGAGTATTAGAGCTTCACCTAGGACAAGGCGCAATGGGAATGATTTATCCAAAGCCTGACCACAAACCAGCAACTTTTACAGTTCTTAACTTTTTAGTAGATGATGTAGAAAAAGCAGTAGATAAACTAGTAGCAAAAGGTGTAACTTTCGAGCACTATGACATGGGAGAAGGAATGAAAACAGATGAAAAAGGCATTATGAAGAACCCAGATGGAGGCTCAATAGCCTGGTTCAAAGATCCAGCCGGAAACATACTCTCGTTAATTTCTGAGAAGAAATAACCTCTTTAAGTTTGAAAGAATCCTAGATTTCTTATAGAATATCCCCCTATGTCATACACAGAAAGGCACATTGGCGATGCAATAAGAGAGGGTTTTGATACAAGCGGTAGAAATATTATTGCAAAACTACAGGAAAATCGAAGCTTTGTCCCGAACAGATTACCAGGAAGAATAGGACACCCTACAGACACAGTAGCATTTTCAGAATTTCAACAGTCCAACGACGAGGCAATAAGCTTAATAAAATACATCAGATCGACTTACTCAGAAACGCCCCTAACACCTAAACAATTAGAAGAGTTTGCCTACGCAATCCATGCAATGCCCATGTATCTTCGAATGCGAGCAAATAATCCGGTTGACATATTACCCCCTTATTTTATTGATGCATCAAGGGCGGCAGATGGAATAAAAGCCGTGGCATACGAAATGGTAAGAGATCCCAAGTTAAGCGATAAGCCCAAAACCCAAAGACAAACCTACAATTTTGCTGATGGTAACAACACTGCAAAAAAGAACCATTTTATTGCGGATAACAAAAATCCCAAATCTAATTCCTGTCCTGCACCCCAAGTTCTAGTAGAAGAAGTCTTAAAAGCAATGATTTATCCCCCTAAAGAGGCTATTGATCCAAAAAATGAAGCCTGGGGCGAATATGTTCCAGATGAAGAAGAGGCAAGACGAATCATTAGATTTGGGCTTGGATTTCTTCACAATGTTGACGCAACAGATAAAAGAGATAAGGTTAACCCCAATAGCTCTAGGAGCGTAAAGCTACTTTTAGAAGCATCTCGAGACAGAGAGATTAGCTGGAGAGAAATGGATACGGCTCTTGGACGATAGACACCCTGTGCTATAATAAATTTATGAGTAAAAACCCCGTTGTACACTTTGAAATGCCATACAAAGACGCAAAACGCGTTTCAGAATTCTACAAAAGCGCTTTTGGTTGGGGAATGGAACCAACAAATGAAGAAATGGGTAATTATGTAATCGCACTAACTTCTGACACTGATGAAAATGGAATGGTAAAAACCCCAGGAACAATTAACGGAGGGTTTTACGATGAAACCCACGTACCAAAACCAGAAGACAAAACCGTACATGTAGTAATAAACGTTGATGACATAGAGCAAGCTAAAAAAGATATATTAGCCGCTGGTGGAACTATAAAAAATGATGTAATGGACATCCCTGGAATTGGGAAATACATTTCAATTCTTGATACAGAAGGAAATGCGGTAGGCGTTCTGCAGCCAACAAGACCGTATCTTAAATAGCTATGAGCAAAAACCCAATACTTAACGGAATAGCAGCGCTTGCCTATATATCAATCATTGCATCCACAATGTTTTATGCTCCCCACATCGACAACAAACCTTCTGTATTTATGCCAATAATAGTTCTTTCCTTATTCACCTTCTCAGCAGCTATCATGGCTTACATTTTCTTTTTTAATCCCTTCCAAATGTATTTTAACGGGAAGAAAAAAGCCGCAATTGAACTTGCTTTTAAATCTCTTGCTACTTTTGGAATCCTAACAATCATCCTTCTTGTACTCCTTCTATCACGCGTACTCGGCTAAATGTATGATGTATGTTGCGCTAATTCGTGGAGTTGGACCAGGAAACCCCAATATGAGTGGTCCCAAATTTACAGAATTCTTTGAAGGCCTAGGATTTACAAAGGTAAAGCCAGTTATTGCTAGTGGAAATGTAGTTTTTGAATCAAAAGAAACGGATGAAAAAGCACTAGAAGATAAGATTGAAGAAAATCTTCCTAAAAAATTGGATTTCTCTCGAATGACAATTGTCAGATCAGAAGAAGATCTAAAAAAGCTTGTAAAAAGTGACCCATTCAAAGGAGTAGAAGATAAGGCGCCAAATTATTTACTCGTAACTTTTTTTAAAGACAGAAGGAAAGAAATAGCAACGGTTCTTAACATGAACACAGATAAATCAACCAACTTTATGGCCAAAATGGACAGAGATCACAAAAAAGAGGTAACCAGTAGAACCTGGAAAACTATCCACCGCATCCTCAAAGCAATGGAACAGTAATGCTATAATAGCTTCATGGAAAACTCATTTATAGAAAATGATGGTCTTAAATTAGCAACAACTCTCTTTCTTCCTAAAAACAAAACGAGCAAAAACCCCGCAATTCTTTTTATTCCTGGCTGGACAGGCAAAAGAATAAGAAACATCCAATATGCAGAGTCACTTACTAAACTTGGATATATTTGTTTTTTGGTTGACCTAAGAGGGCATGGAGATAGCGAAGGCGATATCAACACAGTAACCCATGAAGAGCTTCTAAGCGATGCCCTAAAGGCTTATGATCATCTTGCAAAAATAGATGGAGTTGATCCGGACAACATAAGTGTTGTGGGATCAAGTCTTGGAGGATATTTAGTTGCGCTTCTTACATCAAAAAGGAAAGTTAAAAATTTAGTTTTAAGAGTTCCTGCAAACTATCCAAGAGAAACCTTTACAGGACTTGCAAGACTTGCTGGCTCTGAGAATCCAGGCGTTTTAGAATGGCGAGCGGAAAAAAGAGAACCCACTGATACGATGGCACTTGAAGCCATACATAACTTTGATGGCAATATTTTAATTCTCGAATCAGAATTCGACAATTCCGTCCCACGCCAAACTCTTCAAAACTATAAGAATGCGGTAAAGGACAGTTCAAAATTAACCTACCACCTTCTGAAAGGCGCCCCACACAGTATTCAAGAAGAAAAGTTTAGAGATATGGTTGATAAAGAATACACAGACTGGTTTTCCAAACTTCAATAAATTCATTCTAAATTTCCTATAGGATTAGTAAAATGCTATAATACCTCCTTATGGCAGAAACGCTTACATACGTACCGGAGCAGCTTTCCGCATGGTCCGTAGAGGAATTCGCGGATAACTTAGGCCTACTACAAAATCAAGGGATATATCTTCCTTATGTGGCTAAGCGTCACAGACTTGCGCATGGCCATTATTTTCCAGGCTTACAAGATGAACCTGATGAATTGAGAGGAACAGTGGAGGAGCTCTACAAACAATCAAAAAATCCCAATCTTTTTGTAAGCTATTTTGACCCCAATGCAGCAAAGGTTAGGGATATATACGAGGGATATTTTGCCCAAATGGGAATAACCGGCTTTGCTCAAATATATAATACTCAACCAGAAGAGGAACCTAATTCCAAAATCCAAGTGATTATGTTTCCAGGTATAAACTCTGAGTGGCCAATAGATACAATGATTAAGATTTTCGAGTGGGCAGACATGGCAGTAAAACCTCTAATTACGATTGATGGAAAAGAAGGAGAAAAAATGAACATTCAAATAAATGGGACTCGTGATCACGGAAATATTTACATTGTAGAAACTTTAAGCAAAAGTGGTATCAAAGAAGATATAGAAGAAGCACTTAAGAAAACTGGGCAAGGCGCAGAATTCGCAATTGCCTTAAAATCTCAAAGACTAGTGGAAGACCTTCTCGCCGCAAGGGTTTAAGAGCTTAGATTTCTCCTAAACCAAGGGAGCATTGGAATAACCATTGAGGCACCTATTAAAACCGGGACTCCCCACATAATATGAAGCCAATGAAGTTCTCTTAGTATCGTGATTTCTGTTGCAAACCAAATAATATATCCACCCATTGAAAACCCGGCAAGAAGCCAATCATATCTGCTTCTTCTAAGAACTGCGAAGAATGCTGTTGTTGTAAGCGCTCCCATACAAGTGAGAATTACTCCTGGGATTAAAAAGTCAGGAAAGGCTCCATGCATAATTTCAATATTCATATCCATATAATGTCCATCTGGCCCTAAAACCAAAAGTATTCCTCCCAAAAGCCCACCTAAGCCTTCATAGGCAAGAACTATTAGAAGAATTATTCTTTGTATTTTCTCCGGTATCATATGCTTTCATTCTAATAATTGCTTGAAAAGACATAAATGATCTAAATCACACCTAAGCTCTGATAAATTCATACTTCTTTCTAACAAAACTTGCGCTATAATGTAAGAAGAATGACTACTTGTATTTGGTTTGTAAATAGCGACGGAGAGGAAGCCGCAAAATACTACGTAGATACTTTTAATTCTGCTCCAGGCGGGGTTCACCACGGAGAACTCGGAGACATTACAAAAGCCACAAAAGAAGGAGAAGAAATTTCCAAAATCAAAGAGGGAACAGTTATGACTCTCGAATACACCCTTGATGGATCAAAATTCATGGCACTAAATGGTGGGCCACTAGAACAATTTAAACTTAATGGATCAGTATCTTTTATAGTTGAATGCGAAACTCAAGAAGAAATTGATCACTTCTGGGAGAAACTGTCAGCAGTTCCAGAAGCAGAACAATGTGGATGGTGTACAGATCGCTTTGGTATCACATGGCAAATAACACCAAGAATCCTAGATGAGCTCATGAAAGATCCAACAAGAGCAGAGGCAGTAACAAAAGTATTTATGCCAATGAAAAAATTAGACTTAGAAGCTATTAAAAAAGCAGCCACAGTTGAATAGCTTACACATTCAACGTGGCCCCGTTCGATGCTTCAGAGAAGCTATCTAACCGGGGGATATAAATGAAATGAAATTAAATTTTAATTCAATATTATTATCAACAGAGGACGTTAAAAAACTTGCTGATTTCTACGAAAAGGTTTTTGAAAAGAAGCCAGATATGGAAGACGAGAACTACAAAGGATTTTTAGTAGGGAGCTGCTTCTTAAGCATTGGATTTCATGACAAGATTCATGGAAAAGCAAAAGACCCTGACCGCGTACTCTTTAATTTTGAAACAAAAGACGTTAAGGGTGAATTTGAAAGAATCAAAGAAATAGAAGGAGTAGAGGTAGTAAAAGAACCTTACGCAATGGGAGAGGATGGAAATTTCTGGATTGCCACCTTTGCTGACCCTGATGGAAATTACTTTCAGCTAATTACCCCCTGGAACGCTGAAGAAGAGGAAGAACTCAAAAATTAATTAACAAAAATACCCTTGAAACATATTTATCAAAGGCTTAAAATCTCCCTACGAGCTAAAACCTATCAGCTATAAGCTATTTATATGTGTCACAACATAAAACATCTTTTCAATTTTGAACCCACAGCAACACATGAAGAAGTTCATGCAGCAGCTCTTCAATACGTCAGAAAAGTCTCAGGATTTAACAAGCCTTCTACTGATAATGAAGAGGCATTCAATGCTGCAGTTGAAGATATAGCTCACACAACAGAACATTTATTAGGTTCGCTCACTGCACATTCCCATCCCCACAACAGAGAAAAAGAAGCAGAAAAAGCACATTTACGCGCATTGAAAAGATTTGGAAAACAAAACTAATGAGAAGGATAATTGTTTTTAATATGGTGACGGTTGATGGATATTTTGCCGGGCCTGACGGCAATATTGACTGGCATACAGTTGACGAAGAGTTTAATGAATTTGCAATTAAACAGACCAGTGAATTTGGGACTCTTATGTTTGGCCGAACTACTTATGACCTAATGAAAAGCTATTGGCCAACAGAGGGAGCCTTGAAAGATGATCCAACCGTTGCAAAGCTCATGAACGAAACTCCAAAAATTGTTTTTTCAAAATCTATTAAAAATGCTACCTGGCAAAATACTGTTGTAATAGATGAAATAGATACTGCTGCAATTAAAAAACTTAAAGAAGAAGAGGGTAAAGACATGGCTATTTTTGGAAGCGGGCAAATAGTCCAACAATTTGCAAATCTAGACCTAATTGATGAATACAGACTCATGGTTAGCCCGGTAGTTTTAGGTGAAGGGAAGTTGTTGTTTAAAGGAGTTAAGAAAACAGATTTAAAGCTAGTTAACTCAAGGACTTTTGGAAACGGAAATATTCTTCTCTATTACCAACCTAAATAATTTATAGGTGGTCTGCGGTATCTTTTTCTGCGTCTTCTTTTGTTTGGTGAACTGTTCCATCCTTGTGGTGGGGTGGAGAATAAACTGTGTATAGTTTCATTTCAGCATCAGCTGACTCATTGATTACGTTGTGCTCAGTTCCTGCTGGAACAACAAAAGCATCTCCATCACTTAATTTGTGTTCTTCTCCATTCATTATCACTTTTCCATTTCCCTTCTCAATTCTTATAAATTGATCGACAATCTCGTGAACCTCCATACCAATATCTTCATTTGGCTTAAGACTCATAAGAACTACTTGAGCATGCTGACCTGTAAAAAGAACTCTTCTAAAATCTTGGTTCTCAAGGGTTTCTTTTTCAATATTTCCTACAAATCCATTCATGAATATATTATACACCCATTATGAAAGCCTTTTTCAAGATCAATTCATGTGGTAATATAGCAAGACTTATTTTATGGCTATAAAAACTAGAAAGAAAACAAAGGAAAAAAAAGTTTTGCCAAAACCCAAAAAAACTAGCAAAAAAAGGGTCACCACAAAATCACGTCATCACGCAACTCACGTGGGTGTGCTTAGATTTCTTTTATTTTTAGCCTTTGGGATATTTATTTATCAATTCTTAAGCTTTCAAACTCATGCCGTAGTAGAAACGCCAAGAAATGATGTTAAAAAACTACCAAAAGATATCAAGGAAAAATTTGCAAAAGACGCAACGGCCTCGGCTAGCCTTAAGATTCCAATCCTCATGTATCATTATGTTGAATACGTACAAGATAAGAAAGATAAAACAAGAGTATCCCTAAATATTAATCCGGACGTATTTGATTCCCAAATTAAAACCCTGCACGATGCCGGTTACCACTTTTTGACAGCAGGCCAGCTTAATGACATGCTCAAGAATAAAAAAGTGTTACCTCCAAAGCCTGTTGTAATAACAATTGATGATGGTCATTGGGATCTTGATACCGTAATTCTTCCAATTCTTAAAAAATACAATGCTCGGGCTACTGCCTATATAATTCCGGGATTTATTGGTGGTTCAGACTTCTTAACAGACGCGCAACTTAAAGATGTAATTAACAGTAAGATTGTAGAAATTGGAGCCCACACTGTTCATCACGTTTATCTAAAAGGCGCCTTTCTACCAATTGTTAAATATGAGGTCAATGAAAGCAAAACCATGCTTGAGAAAAACTATGGAATAAAAGTTGTATCGTTTGCATACCCAAGCGGAGGATTTGATGAGCAGGCTATAAAGGTAGTAAAAGACGCTGGCTTTACAAGCGCTGTTTCTACGGTTCTTGGAAATGAACAGAATCCTGCCAATCTTTATTTCTTATTTAGAATTAGACCAGGATATAGAACCGGAAATGAATTACTAAATTATATTGATGAAAATAATCTTCATGAATTTAAATAAAATGAAAAAAGAATGCCATGGTGAACCCAGAAAATACCAAGACCCCCGACCAAGATCTCCTAGAGAAATCGAACACAGAGAAAATCTGAGAGCCGAAGCAGACCTGGTCAGATATAAAATAATTGGTCAATTAATCAAAGAAGGAGTTTTAAAAAAGGAAGAAGCAACACAATTACTCGCATCGGCCTTTAAAAGAGACGCAAAAAGGAAGGTTAGGTCATTTTAGTATAATACTGTTATGTACTACTCATATTCTTGCTCATATTGTTCTAAGGTCTTTTATACCTATCAAGATCACAAAGAAACGGCTGCAAGAATTCTCTATGAGGGTATAAAAACGCATCTCGTGGAGTACGATGAAGATCGCAAAGAATACCAATTTGATGAAGATCCGGCAATCGAGATAAACCAGATGTATTACGCTCTCACTGAAACCGAAGATGACCCCAGAGGCGACTATCAGCTCTAACTCTGGTATAATAACAGCCCATGCCAAAACATAATTATCTTAATCTGTCCTTAAGATCAATATTTCACATGTTTGTGTCTGGTTCTCTATTTTATTTTCTCCAAAGCCACTTCCACATTAGCCTTGGATTTGGTGTACTGGGGGCGTTTTTTACTGGCCTAACAAATGAAATATGGGAAGATATTAGAAAAATTGAGGCTACCTTTCATACAACAGAAGTATTTAAAAGAGATAGACTCCTAGCCTCACTATCCCTAGTTGGAACTTGGCTAATTTTGAAAACAGATCTTATTATTGCAGCTCTTGCTGCCCCAATATCTTTGATCATTCTTACCTCTCAAATGGATAGAAAGAAGGGTATAAAAGTAGGCGAGAGACAACTTATAAAGCCAATATTTGATGTTGCATCCATCACTCTTGGCCCCCTAGTATTCATTTTTCTTCTAAGATTAGTAAAGTAGTCTTATAGTTTTAAATTGGCCCATTTCCTGCTAGAATACCAACCTATGTCATTAGAAATAGATCAAGTCATTAGCGCAAGACACGTAACCGATACAAATAATCGATGGTTTATAGACGAATCTTCTCCCCAGGTCCCAAGCAGACTCCCAGGAAGAGAAGATACTGTAACAAATATTGAGGCCCTTAATGAATTTGGAGAAAGAAAAAATCAAGTAACAAGCTTAATTCATGTTCTAAGGTTTGGCTTGGAAAACCATACTATTGGGTTATGACCGCAAGAACAGTTGGAGCAAAAGAGGAGGACCCTGCCTTCGGTAAATATTTTGTAGATAACTATATGAAGATTAGTAAAGCGCTTGGATATATATCCCCACAAGACTTATAATCAATTTGTGAGAGCAGGAATTGACCACATTGGAGTAGCCGTAGTCTTTTATTGCCATGACGGAAAAGGCAATTTTATCCTTTCAAAAAGAAGTAAAAAATCACGAGATGAAATTGGCACCTGGGATCCCGGAGGAGGCGGCGTAGAAGTGGGCGAGCCAGTTCTTGAAGCACTCGCGCGAGAAATAAAAGAAGAATACAATGGCGATGTTCTTGATCACGAATTCTTGGGAATAAGAGATGTTCATAGAACTGATGAGTCAGGTGCAAAGACTCATTGGATAGCCCTAGACTACAAGGTTTTGGTAGATAGAGATAAAATTAAAAATATGATTCCGGAAAAACACGATGAACTTGGCTGGTTTACACTAGAAAATCTCCCAACCCCCACACATTCCCAAATGGACGACTTTGTAAAAAGGTATAAAAATAAACTTATAAAATGACTTTAGCTTGATTTGTGGCTAAATTAGTATAGAATATGCACAATATGCGCGAAAAACTAAACGATGTTGAATTCTTTGAAAGAACGAATCTGCGCCCACTTAATGAACAGGAAGAAAGACAAGCGGTTGATGATTATATTACTGCTCTAAAAGATGGCTTAGATACGCATGGTGAAAAAGGACTTCCTATGTATCCATCCTTATTATCCTCAGTATCTCTTTCTGATTTAAGAGAAGGTAGTCAGGCTTTAATAGTTGAGATTGGAGGAACAAATTTGTATGGAGCACGCGTTGCCATAGAAAATAGCAAACCATCAATACAAGATTCTCAAAGAGCAGCTTTACCAGGAAGAGAATTTAGAAGCGCTGATGAATTTTTTGCCCACATAGCAAACGGTGTTGCGCCAATGCTAGATCAAGGAAACATTGATGCTATTGGAATTGTTTATTCATTCCCGGGTCAAGCAGTTAAAACAGATGGTGGAGTAGATATTGTTTCCCCGGAACAACTCACAAAAGAATTTGTAATTCCGGGTATAAGTAAATTACCCGTCGGCCAGGCGCTTAGAGAAAGTCTTTCCCAAAACTATGGAATAGATGCAAACACCCCAACCTCTGTAATGAATGATACGGTTGCAGTGGTTTTTTCCGATGGGGCAAAACTTGGGGGAGTAGTGGGGACAGGATTCAATCTTGCAGCAGATACTCCAAATGGCGTAATAAATACAGAATCGGGAAGTTTTTCTGGCTTTCCATTAAACGAGTTAGCAAAAATTGTTGACAGACAAAGTGGCAGAAGTGGTATGACGGGAAAATATTTAGCCGAAAAACAGATTTCAGGGCTTTGGCTAGGCCAACAAATGGAAATAGTTGCACAAGAACTTTCAAGAGAAGGAATACCCCATATACCCTCGAACCTAGACAGTGAAACAATCACAAATCTTTTAATAACTACCCAAGGAAACCCAATGCTTATTGAAGCAGCAGAAAGACTTAGAAACAGATCTGCACAACTAGTTGGAGTTATGATCGCTGGAATTACAAAAGCATTTCCAGAAACGTTTACAGAAGAGCAATTACAAATACCTGTTGAGGGGTCATTGTTCTGGAAGGTGCCAGGCTATAAAGAAATAGCTCAAGAAGTGGCAAAAAGATTAACGCAAAAATCCATCCATTTTGTAAATATTGAAGAAGCTGGAAGAATTGGAGCAGCAGTAGCCGCTCTTGGAAACGCAAACAAAAGATAGTGATATAATCTTTTTATGAATCAAAAGATTCGCATTTTCATTCCCCTCGCCGTTGCTATAACCGGAGTAACTTTTATAATTCTTGGAACAACACAGCAACTCCTACGCCTTGGCGCAAATGATCCACAGTTACAAATTTCTAGAGACTATGCTACGAATATGACATCTCATGCTTTTACCAACGCGTCACTTTTTCAGGGTCCAGAAAAAATTGATATCGCAACAAATCTAGCCCCGTTTATGATTTTTTATGATTCTTCTGGAAAAGTTATCGTTTCAACAGGCCAACTAAATGGTAAGAATCCTGTTTTACCAAAGGGTATTTTCAACAACGCAAAGGAAAACAATGGAGAAACGCTGACTTGGCAGCCAGAGCCGGGCATTAGAATTGCAACAGTAATTACACCTTATTCATCATCTAATTCTGCTGGCTTTGTATTGGCCGGAAGAAACATGAAGGAAGTTGAGGCAAATATTCACAACCTAGAAGGCAAAATTATGTTCGGCTGGCTTGTAACTATAATTGGAACTTTTATTGCAACCCTTCTTTTTGTACCTAGCAAAAAGAAATAACTACCAACTTTTAAAAAAGGCTAAGACTTCTTTTTTCTTTTCCTCAGTAACTACCACTTCCACAAGTCCCTTGTCTGGCATACCATAAACCACAATTGATCCAAGAGGCGCAAGAAGAGTAGCAGAAAGAGCTAATAAATCTTCTTCACCAATTACTTTTATTACTTTCTTGCCATCCCTTAAACACTCAAAAATTGCCTCGCTAGCACTTCTTTTTAAAGTTCCTTTTGGATTTCTTACTATCTTATCAGGCTGCTTTTTAAAGGCCGTATTTTTAATTCTTTTTGTTTTTTTATCTACTATTGATAGGTCTGCTTGTCTACCAAGCTCAACAAGATCGGAAGAAACAACATCTCCAACAGAAATTATAACTTTCTCCCTTAAAACGACCTTGTAATCCTCATAGATTTTGCCTTCGGGAATAAATTTAACCGTCTCTCTTAAAGAGTCTTTTAGGGTGAAATTCTTATTCAAAAACTTTTTGTATGAAAATCCATTTCTATCAATTAGGCCGGCCCTAATTCTGGTAGAGGAAATTACATTCCCATCATTTCCGCGAGCAAAATTTACAAGATTTACACTTAGCTTTCTGAAACCTTTTCCATGTCTTTTCTTATTAATTAGCCTTGCGGCCTTTTCCCCATGCCTTGTTACAAAGATTGCATCTATATTTTCTTGATCTAAAGTTATTCCATAAAAATCTTTTATAGGAACTATTTTTGTCTTATCCAGAAATCCTTCCTCTCTTAGAAATTCTTTTAATTCTTTTTCTCTCGCCTCATAAGAAAGAATAGAGTAGGCAAATGCTTTATTTTTATAAAGCTCTTCCACTGTTAACCCAATGGTTAAGCTTTCTGAGTGCTCAAGTGCTGCTTTTATAAAGTGTTTGTGACCAATATGTAAGTGATCAAAAGTACCCCCAAGAACAGAATGTTTATATTTCATAGTCCATATTTTAACATTTTGCTATAATCGAAAACATGAAAGTGATTCTTTACATGGGTATCTCCATCAATGGTTACATTGCAAAAGAGAATGGCGACTCCGAATGGACTTCAGAAGAAGATCTTCAGGGCTTCTATCAACACAGCAAGATAGCAGGCAACATCGTTATGGGAGCAAACACTTTTAAGTCTGCTTCGGACTACGGCTATTTCCCTTTTCCAGATGCACTAAATGTTGTTATGACCCAAAAAGAAATTGAAAACACTTGGGAGCACCAAGCGGTTTTTACAAATGATAGTCCCAAAGATGTTCTAAAGATGTTAGAAGAAAAAGGCTACAAAGAAGCTTTTGTCGCTGGAGGCGGACGTCTTAATTCAAGTTTTATGAAAGAAAAGCTTATTGATGAAATCTATCTTGATGTAGAACCTCTTGTTCTAGGAAAGGGAATAAAGCTATTTGCAGAAGACGACTTTGAATTTGACCTAGAATTCATAGAAAGCAAGAATATAAACCTCAATACTATTCAGCTTCACTACAGAGTCGTTAAAGGCTAAATTGCTTAACATTTTCTTACATTCTTCATATTGTTTCCTGCAACTACCTGCCTAAACTTATAAGCAATTATATGGCTGAATACGTTACGACAGAAACACGAGAAGTCACACATCCAACAAGAGTAGTTAAAACTACTCAGACTAATCCGGTGGTTAGAACCGAACATCCACAAAAAGTCTACGAGAAGAAAAAGGCCTTATTTAGAACCTATCAAGTAGTCTGGTACATTCTTTGCGTAATTGAAATTCTTTTATTCTTTAGGGTGATGCTGAAGGCAATGGGCGCAAATCCGTTTAGCGGGTTTACAAGTCTTATCTATACGCTTTCAGCTCCTCTTGCATTACCCTTCCAAGGAATACTTAGAACATCAACCGAGCAAGGATCTGTTTTTGAATGGTCTACAATAATTGCCGGACTTGTTTACTTCTTAATTGCAGCAGGAATAGTACAACTTCTCCAAATAGCAAAGCCAGTAACTCCAGAAGAAGTGGAGGAAAATGTCTAATGAGCATAGCTTTTAACAATCTAGACCCTGTTGTTTCAATTCTTTTTGGAATTCTGATCTTGGCCTTTCCAAGGGCTCTTAATTATCTAATTGCCGCTTATCTTATAATCTCCGGCCTCCTCGCACTTGGGATAATCAGATGAATTAAGAATAATGATTAACGAATAATGAATGCATCTTTAATCTTTAATCTTTAATCTTTAATCTTTAATCTTTAATCTTTAATCTTTAATCAGTGGCTACACTGAAGAGGAGTGGTGGATGAAAAGGCTGAATACTGAGAATTACTTACCCCAGCATTTGGAATATTTGCATATGCATAACGAGCATAATAAGTTGTGTTGTTGTTAAATGTCACCCCAATTGTCTGGTTACTTCCGGCCTGAACATTCTGAGTAGTATTTGTAAGATTATTTCCTCCATTTGTGGACCCTATCTGAAGCCAATATGACTGAGCCCCAGATACGGTTCCAAAGTTAACCGTTACATTCCAATTGTTTTGGTTTGGTCCACCATTATAAGTTTGGCAAGTAACAGTAATTGGTCCGCCAGGCCCTTGGAGAGAAACGCCGGAGTTAATAGTGAATATTACATTTGTAGCAGGAGCTGCAATTGTAACCGGAGCAGAAGTTGCAATATCCGTATCTGTACCATTAGCATTTCTTTGTTTTAGAATCGCAATCATTGTATACCAAGTAGAAGCTTGGGCTCCGTTCCATTGCCAGGCAGTTCCATCAATTGGAGAAATATTATCAACCGCAACTTGATAACTTGATCCATTTAAAGGTTTTTGAAACACAACGATTCTAGAATTACTTGGTGCTGCACCGTTAAAGTTAATTCCACCAGAAACCACTGCAGATGGAGCAGCGGGAACGGGAGTTGATGATGGAGCGCTAGCTGTAGTTGGAACAGAAGTTGGAGTATTTGCAACTATGGTTGGCGACTGGGCAGAAGAATTAATGGTTAGTGTTTCGTCAATTGCGGGGGCCGTAACAGAAAGAAGGCTTGAAGCACCAATCTCTTGACCGGAAGGACTTACAAGAACTCCTTCTACTTCATATGTTGTTCCGGCAACTGCTGTTGTGTAACTCATAAACTGTCTGGCCTGTCCATTTAAGTTGCTTGCAACAGTGGTAAACTCGTTTACACCAAGCTTTCTCCCCTTGATAGTTATTGTTGAACCCTTTGGAATATAACCATTAACTACAATTGATCCAGAAATTACGGCAGTCTTTTTTTCATCTGACTGAATATTAAGAGTGAGCGTCTCGTCACTTGCTGGAGCTGTTATTTCAACGGGACTTGAAGTTGTAACTACTGCGCCATTTACAACAACTTGTGCCTGAATTTCATAGGTTTTATTCTTAGTAGCATTATTAAAACTCCATTCCTCTTCATCTGCTACAGGAACTCCACTTGCAAAGACCTTTGCCTTTGGAGCACTTAATTCTCTTTCTGTAAGGGTAATTGTGGAACCATCGGGAATAACACCATTGATATCAAACTTTCCTGAGATTGTTGCGCTATTGCTACTGAATAGGCCACCGCTTTTTACCGCCATAAATAGAATTCCGGCAACTAAAACAGCTATGATAACCAAAAGGACAGGAACAATTTTGATCTTCACAAGATTTAGCGTAGCACTTGTGAAAAATTTTTTCAAATTTTTCAGGGATTAGGCCTTAGCTTCTAGGTATTAGGTTGAAGTCTAATTTTTCACTTCTTCTTTGTATTCTGCGAGGAGTTTTTTGATTTTGGGATCTATTATTACGCGGCAATATCCTGCTTCTTTATTGTTATTGTAATAATTTTTATGATAATCTTCCGCTACATAAAAGGCTTTGAAAGGAACAATTTCTGTGACAATTGGATCAGAATAAACATGCTCGTCCTCAATTTGTTTTTTTACTTTTAACGCTTCTTCCTTTTGTTTTTCATCATGGTAAAAAATTGCAGACCTATATTGAGTACCCACATCATTTCCTTGTCGATTTAGAGTAGTGGGATCGTGAAGGTGAAAAAATATTTCAACCAATTTTTCAAAAGATATAACACTCGGATCAAATTCTATCTGGGTTGCCTCAGCATGTCCTGTTGTACCACTTGAAACATCTTCATAACTTGGGTTTTCAGTTTCCCCGCCAGAATAACCAGGAAGAACAGACATAACTCCTTTTAACCTTTGGAAAATTGCCTCAGTACACCAAAAGCACCCGCCCGCAAAAGTAGCCGTTTCCATACCAACAGTATGAAGTATTAAGTATTTAGTATCAAGTATCGGGTTAATTTCTAATTTCTAATTTCTAATTTCTAATCAATTATTAATTTTCAAATTTTAAAACATTAAAAATTCAATAAAAATTAAAAATTAAGAAATAAAAATTACGCAATCTATTGCGTGATGATATGGACCCTTGCTTGAGTTATATAGGCAGGGAAGGGTAGTTGGGTTTGAGCTTGCACAACATATAAATTATTGCCAGGATCAAGAGTAATGGGAGCAGATATCAAAAGCTGTGGAGTTCCACCACCCGTAAAAGTTACTTCAGAATTCCAAACAGGGTGATTTTGTGTTTGGTCATAAAGTTGAAAATTGGCAGTTTCATTACCGGAGGGGATACTAATAGATATCTCAAACGTCACAGTACCAATATTTGAATAAGCGGAACTATCTATATATGCCTGCATCCCAGCTACTGTTTGCCACGAGGTTGAATTAATAACTCCGCTACCAAGAGGCACAAAGTATTCACTAGCGGGGTTTGCAGAAGTATTTGTGCCAACACTTGTTGTTCTTGATTCACCCATCGCATCAGAAATTGCCTTATTTATATAAGCCTGGCAATTCTGACCACAACTGTCTTTTGCCTCAGTAATTGTTGAGCCTTCCGAATTACTTGCTGTTTGTGTTGTTTGAGATTGAATATTACTTCCTAGAGTTGGTTTTACAAATATTATTTTGTAATTTAAAAAAAGAAGGTCAAGTATGAGTAGGGCAATGACAAAAGACACTCCCCAACCAAAGTGCTTGTGCTTACTAACCTCCAGCAGTCTGTCGCGAGTTAAATACCTTTCCATGAGATTAGTATCGGGTATTGAGTATTAAGTATCAAGTATTGTAATTAATTTCTAATTTCTAATTAACTTACAATTTCTAACTAGAAATTCTTTATAGGCTATAAGCTGATCTTATCATCTTTAACGGTGGGTTTAATGGTCATGCCTGGTTTTACTTTTTCTTCCAAAATCTGCATGGCAACTTCATCAACCAGCTTTTCTTCTATAAGCCTTCTTAAGGGTCTGGCGCCAAAGATGGGATCAAAACCCTCTTTTGCAAAGTATGAAACAAGACTATCGGTTATATCAAGAACAATGTTGTTTTCTGCCAGGCGTCTTTTAACATCTTCTAGCTGAAGCTTTGAAATTTCTTTAATTTCAATCTCGGTTAGAGAATCATAAACAACTATTCCATCAAGCCTATTAAGAAACTCTGGCTTAAAGCTTTTATGCAAAAGCTCCATGAGTTCTCGCTCAATAGCTTCATTATTTTTACCCGTCTTCTTTCTGATTATTTCTGATCCCAGATTTGAAGTCATAATAATTATAGTGTTACGAAAATCTACCGTTACACCTTTTGAATCGGTTAGTCTTCCATCATCAAATACTTGCAACAAAATATTGAAAACGCTAGGATTTGCCTTTTCTATTTCATCCAGCAAAACTACAGAGTAGGGACGGCGGCGAACTGCCTCTGTTAATTGTCCGCCTTCTTCGTAACCTACATATCCTGGAGGCGCACCAATAAGACGCGCTACAGAATGCTGCTCCTGATACTCGCTCATGTCTATCCTTACTATCGCATGCTCATCTGAAAATAGTATTTCGGCCAATGCCTTTGCGGTTTCTGTTTTACCAACTCCCGTTGGACCCAAGAACAAAAATGAACCGATTGGTTTATCTTTTGCAGATAACCCAGTTCTGCTTCTCCTGATAGCGCGTGCCAAAATCTTAAGAGCATCATCCTGACCTATGACTCTTTTTTTAAGCTCGTCCTCAAGATGAGTTAGGCGTTCTGCTTCCGTTGCAAGGAGTCTTGTTGCCGGAATCCCTGTCCAACGACTAACAACTTTTGCAATATCATTTTCATCAACCTCTTCACGTAAAACTCTGTTTTCTTCTGGAATCTTCTCCCACTCGCTAGTTATTTTCTTAAGTTCCTCTTCTAGCTGAGGCAGTTTTCCGTATTTTATTTCTGCTGCGCGGTTTAGATCTACATTTTGTTCAGCGCGATCTAACTCTATCTTAAGAGCATCAATTTTTGCACGTTGTTCCTGAATTTTCTGAATAAGCCCTTTTTGCTCATTCCAACGCTCCTCAATTCCACCTGCTTTTTCTTTTAATTCTTTAAGGTCTTTTTCCAAATTCTCCCGTCTCGTTTTTGCAAGGGTACTTTTATCATTTTTTAAAGCAGCTAACTCTATTTCTATTTGAGTAATTTTTCTTTTTAATTGATCTAGCTCAAAAGGCATACTTTCAGTCTCAATCTTAATAGAGGCAGTTGCCTCATCTACCAAATCTATAGCCTTGTCTGGTAGAAAGCGGTGGGGAATATATTGGGAAGAAAGTTTAGCAGCAGCAATTAGAGCATTGTCTGTAATTCTAATTCCATGATGAAGCTCATATTTTTCTTTAATACCGCGAAGGATTGCAATTGTATCTTCAATTGTTGGCTCGTCAACGTTAACGGGCTGAAAGCGCCTTGCAAGAGCCGCATCCCTCTCAATATATTTTCTGTATTCGCTTAGCGTTGTAGCACCAATCGTTCTAAGCAATCCACGGGCCAAAGAGGGCTTAAGAATATTTGCTGCATCAACTGATCCCTCCGCTGCTCCTCCCCCAATAAGAATGTGGATCTCATCAATAAACATAATATATTTCCCATTGGAGTCCTCAACTGCTTTTACAACACCTTTTAATCTTTCTTCAAATTCTCCGCGAAACTTAGCACCTGCCAACAATTGCGCGAAGTCCAAAACTATTAATTCTTTGTTTTTAAGAACGCTTGGAACTGCGCCTGTTGCAATTTTTTGTGCGAGACCCTCTACGATTGCTGTTTTACCAACTCCGGGATCACCAAGAAGAATAGGATTGTTTTTTGTTCTTCGAGATAAAATTTCCATGACGCGTCTAATTTCTGTTTCGCGTCCAACAACGGGATCAATCTTGTGCTCGCGGGCTTGCTCTGTAAGATTATATGTAAATTTCTTAAGCGCTTCCTCTGGAGTGACTGGCTTTAATAAGTCTGCAATGTTTTGGTTGTCATCATTCATAGTCTAGCACTAGAGTACCACGAGTGCTAATTTGTTGTCAAGTGGTTATAAAAGGTTTTGTTGTCCTGATTTTTTTTGCTTAATTTCCAAGTGGCGATAAGCCTCAGGGGTTGCAACGCGTCCACCTTTTGTTCTTTTTATAAATCCAATTTGCAAAAGGTATGGTTCAACAATTTCCTCTATTGTTCCTGTGTCTTCTGATAGGGTGGCGGCGATTGTTTCAACTCCAACTGGACCACCGCTATGCTTCTCTATAATACTTTTTAGATAACGTCTGTCTAAATGATCTAGTCCCATTGGATCAACCTCGAGAAGACCCAACGCTTCTTCTGTGAGGTCGTGCGTTATATCACCTTTACCATGAACTTCTGAATAATCACGAGCGCGCTTTAGAAGCCTTAGCGCAATGCGAGGTGTACCCCGAGCTCTTTTTGCAACTTCTGCAATTGAAGCCTTATCTATTTTTACTTTTAGTTTCGCTGCTGCTTTTTCTACAATTTTTTCTAACTCTTCCGGCAAATAGAAAACCATTCTATGAACTACACCAAAACGATCACGAAGCGGACCAGATAACATTCCGGCCCTAGTTGTTGCACCAACTATGGTAAAGCGGGGAAGATCAAGCCTAACAGTACGAGCCGAAGGCCCTTTACCAATAACTATGTCTAGAGCATAATCCTCCATTGCGGGATACAGGGTTTCTTCAACTATTTTATTTAACCTATGAATCTCATCAATAAACAAAACGTCTCCGGCTTCTAAATTTGTGAGAATAGAGGCAAGGTCTCCGGCGCGCTCAATTGCCGGACCACTGGTAACGCGGATATTTGCGCCCATTTCTTTTGCGATCAGGTGAGATAGGGTTGTCTTGCCAAGTCCAGGAGGCCCATAAAGAAGGACGTGTTCAAGCGGCTCTTTTCTTTTCTTGGCAGCAGCTATTCCAATCTGCATTGATTTCTTAACCGTTGTTTGGCCTACAAAATCATCCCAATCAGAGACTCTAAGAGTAGTAAATACAACCTCTTCTTCCGGAGTTGTAGCCTCATCAACAATCGTTCCCTTTGTTTTCTTTATATTAACCATATCTTTAATCTTTAATCTTTAATCTTTAATCTTTAATCTTTAATCTTTAATCTTTAATCTTTAATCTTTAATCACTTTCCCAAGTACTTTAGTGCCGTCTTTATTTGCTCTTCAACAGATTTTGAGCCATCTATATTACGCGCTGCGTCATTAATCTCGTCTTTTGAAAACCCAAAAGATCTTAGCGCATCGGCAAGCTCATTTCTCTGGGAAACTATTCCATCTCCCAAATCCAAAACTCCTTCGCCTCCAATTTTGTTTTTTAATTCTATTATTATCTTTTGAGCATTTTTACCACCAAGGCGAGGCACACGAGTGAAAAAAGAAGTATCCGCGTCCATTATTGCGCGAGTTATCTCGCTTGCCGTTCCGACAGAAAAAATCCCAATAGCAGTTCTCGGACCAACACCACTTACATTTATTAACATTTCAAAAAGCTTAAGGTCTGAGTATTTTGAGAACCCATAAAGCTCAAGAATATCTTCTCTAACGTGGGTGTATGTAAAAACTTTTACTTTGTTATCAACAATGGAGGAGAGCACAGCAGAAGTTGCGTGAACCCTATAACCAACACTATTTACCTCAATTATTAACAGGGGATCGTCTCTTACAATTACACTTCCATTGAGGTATCCAATCATTTCTCAAAGATTATATCACAGGGGAAAATTCCCAAATCTTCTTAAAAGACTTACCACCATTTCTGCTTGCAATATCGCTAGCAAAATCTAAATCACTTCCGAAATCTACAAACACAGGAACAAGTGTCTTGTGGGAGCCAACTTTATCACTTAACTCGCCCATTAATTCGCTTAAAGCGAAACTATAGCCAGCTTTCTGTTTTTGCTCAAAATACAATGCGGCGATTATTCGTCCGGCATTATTTCTGCCTTCAAAAAGCGTTACAGAACTGTAGTTTAGTCGATTTTCTCGAAAAGACACAAACAAACGCTCAGCGGTTACCCGAGCATCACTCTCTACATTAGAGGGCAAGCCTCGAAGAATTTCTTTAACAAATCCAGATTTTGAGACCTCAAGATATTCTTTAAAAAAATTGTCTAGCTCGGTTGTCATTAAGTGATTATATCAATCTAGGCAAGCTTCATCTTATAAGAGAATGAACAGGCCAAAGCGCAGGCCAAAGCATCTGCTGTGTCATCCGGCTTTGGAACAGAGGGGAGCCCCAAAAGCATTTTTACCATCTTTCCCACCTGATCTTTATCTGCCTTTCCATATCCTGCTACTGCAGTTTTTATTTCTGGTGGAGTCATAGATATTATTGGGATTCCATTTTCAGCAATAGCTTCCAAAACAACACCTCTTGCTTGCCCAACTACCATAGCGGTCTTTGCGTTTGTATTAAAAAACAGCTCTTCAATACCTACCATTTCCGGCTTATGTTTTTTAATTATTCGTAAGATTTCAGCCCGCAAATCAACTAGTCTTGCAGCGGTTTCTCTCGTCGCAGGAGTTTCAAAACAGTCATATGCAAGGGCGGTATTTCTAGAACCCTTTACCTCAATTACTCCCCAACCAGTTCTTCCAATACCAGGATCTATTCCAAGAACTATCATAGCTTCATGATTATAAAGATAATCTAATCAATTTCCAATTTCTAATTACTAATTTCCAATGAATTATTAATTTTCAAATTTTAAATATTAAAAATTCGCTAAGAATTAAAAATTAAGAAATAAAAATTTTACTATATAATAGGCCTACACATGATTGTTGCAGTAGGCTCCACAAATCCCACCAAGATATCTCCTGTTCAGGAAGTCTTCTCTCACCATTTTAAAAACGTTAAGGTCGTGGGCACCTATGTTGCGAGCGGCGTCTCAGAACAACCCATGTCAAATGACGAGATGTATCAGGGAGCCTTAAACCGAGCAAAGGGAGCTTTAAAAAAAGTTAAAGACGCAAGCTATGGTGTAGGCGTTGAGGGAGGAATTCAAAAATATCCCTACGGCCATTTTGAAAACCAAATGATTGTAATAGTTGATAAAAGAGGAAATATTGGAGTAGGAGCTTCCGCCGGCCTCATATTACCAGATAAGCTAATTAAAAAAATTGAAAGCGGAAAAAATCTGGAACAAGCAATCGATGAAATATTTGGAACCCACAAGATTGGGGAGGGAATAGGTATGTTTGGAATTATGACAAAAGGAGTTGTAACAAGAGCTGAAGGAGTAAGACATGGAGTTGCTTTTGCATTAGGACGCTTCCTGCACCCAGACCTTTATTAAAGAGCTAACAAATCTGAAAGGAGATGAATGGTTGTAAGGCTTGGATCTTTATCTTCGGTTCTTCTGTTTAGCCATATCGCTCCTCTTTTTGCATTAATCTCCTTTACCCAATCGTGGTTGTCATCAACTATTATGGCTGCTTCAGGAATTTGGTTCAGAACTTCTTCCTCAAGCTTCCTTTTGTGTATATAGAGGTAGTTACGATCAAAAAACTGGGCGATATCGCAAGCGTTTAGCTTTCTTGTTTGAAGCTCCTCATTTCCTTGGGAGAATATACCAAGAGTATGGGTTTTTGATAGCTTTTTGAGGGTATCAAGAACTTCTGGAAACAAAGATTCTTTATAGATTTGCTCGTTTTCCCAAAATACCTTATCTAGCTCGGCCTGGTCCACACTGAAAGCATTTGCGATGTGTTGCGCTATATCTCTTGGATTAAAGTCTGTCGTAGTAGGAAGAGTAGCGTAATAATCGGCATTTGCACGCACGATCTCCTCCTCTGATACGCCTAGTATCCTGACGAATTCGTGCCTAATTAGCCTCCCGAACTGCTCTGGGTTAAATAGGGTTCCGTCTATATCAAGAAGTAGCAATTTGTCCATAAGGTCATTATAGCATTTGGCCTATTCTTACTTGCAATTTAGACCTATAATGTTTATAATTGAGGCTATGAGAAAACAATTTATCAACTTCTTCCTCAAAAATCAGGTATTAGCAGCGCTTCTTGTTGTAGTAACATTTTGGGCAATAATTGCAATGCGCGAGATTATTGTAGCTCTTTTTGTTTCCTACATCATAATGTCTGCAATTTACCCTGTGGTTAAGTTTTTGAGATCACACAACGTACCAAGGCCACTTGCCGCAACAATCCCGTATCTTATAACTATCGCTGTCTTAGTTTTAATCATAATCTCAATCCTGCCTTTCTTTATTAGCCAGGTATCAGCCTTACTTGCGATTTTGCCGGGGTATCTAAATCACGACATAGACTTTTTTGGTGCAAGAATTCACAGCTCTCAAATAAATAGCCTTGCCACAAATGAACTTGGAAATATTGGATCAAATGCAATTAGTGTAACTACCAGAGTTTTTGGTGGAGTAGTGTCGGCTGTTTCAATTTTTGCTATCTCTTTTTACCTTCTTTTGTATCGTGAGACAGTTATAGACAGCTTTGCCGGGCTATTTCCAAAAAAGAATCAAGCGAAAGTAAAAAGAACAGTAGAACAAGTTGAAGACAAGCTTGGAAACTGGCTTCGTGGACAAATAGTGCTATCTGCTTTTATAGGAATCTTAACTTGGGTAGTTCTGACTGCTATTGGAATAGAGTTTGCATTACCGCTTGCTGTTACGGCAGCGCTTTTTGAAATAGTTCCAACCATTGGTCCGATAATATCTGCGATTCCAGCTGTTTTTGTGGCTTTAAGTATCTCGCCATTCTTAGGAATTGTTGTTGCCGTATCTTACTTCTTTATACAATTTATTGAGAATCATGTTCTCGTTCCAAGAATCATGCAAAGAGCAGTGGGACTTAACCCAATAGTTATAATTCTAAGCATTATTATTGGCGGAAAGCTTTTGGGAATGGCAGGAGCTTTACTTGCAATTCCTTTCATCTCGCTTCTAGTTGTTGTCTATAAAAACCTAGAATAAGGCGGGATTGGCTAGTAGAAACATTGCCACAAGAAGAAGAGAAACAACGCATAGCGGTAGATAGGCAAATCCTTTTTTGTTACTCTTTTCACTCCTTACTGCTTTGAATTCAAATGGCTTGTCTTTCTTAAGAAGAATTTTTGATATCCAAAAGGGAACGTAAGCAGTAAGTCCTGCAAAGAGACCATCCTTGTAACGCCTGCCGGAAGAATAAACCAAAAGACTATCGTCAATCTCTATGTCCCCAACTGTCCTAAGTTTTTGAGAAAGATCTATATCCTCTCCCATCTTAAGATCAGAGTTAAATCCTCCAACCTTAATAAATGCATCTTTTCTTGCAGACATATTAAATCCAACCAAATTCCAACCGTGGTTAACAATCCTATCTATTCTCCAGAATATTGGGAACAGATATCTTCCGGCAGCTCTTGCTGTAACTGGCCCAGAATATAGATAATTCAATCCACCGTAAGCAGATAGTTTTTTGTTTTTGTTGTACTTTTCCACAATTCTTTCTATCCAATTCTCGGGAACTATGGAGTCTGCATCAGTTGATACAACAATTTCACCTTTTGACTCAAAGAACCCTGCCTGACGGGTAGCGGCAACGCCTGTTACGTGTTGTTTAATTACGCGCGCTCCAAAACTTGCGGCAACATCGCTAGTGTTATCAGTTGAAGAGTTATCCACAACTATTAACTCAAAATTCTTGTATGTTTGGTTGAGAAGACTTTTAAGAGTTGGGGCAATAAAATTGCCTTCATTATATGCAGGTATTACAACGCTTACCTTTGGGTTCTCGGGATTAACGTGTCTCTGTTCTCTTGTTGAAATATAAAACTTTGGTCTATCAGAAATCTTATTTCTTATAAGAAGTGGGGGCACAACACCAACAAGAAGAATTGCCAAAAGATTTAGTGGGTTCCAGTAATTTTGGTATGTTGCATGTATTCCAACTATTGACCAGGCCTCATCTATTATTAGGCCTAAACCCACTCCTAGCATTACCAAGGGAATAAGACCAACATCTCTTTTTCTAAATAGGGCTGCCAAAAACATCAAAATCAAAAAAAGACCAATAGCCGTGTGATAAATAATTTGATTTTGGAAGAATAGAGCTGGGTAAGTAGCGTGATCCCCTAAGAGAGCAGCAAACCTTAAGACAATTACAGTTGCAAAGAATACCAGGTCTACAACAAAAATGCGCTCACTTTTTTCATTTTGACCCATGATTCTTGCTACGCTTTCTTCGTTATACTTATTAAGTAGACCGAAATAAACTGATTCTAGTTTGTCTACTGTTTTTTTGACAGAAAGAGATTCTGCTGTAATGATCGCTTGCTCTGATAGTTTTTTTCTAAGCTCCTTGTTCTCAATTACGGCAAGTGTTTTTAGAGCAAACTCATTAATGTTCTTTTTTACAACGAAACCATTTTTCCCATCTTCAACGCAGTTGTAGGCTGGATCATCTACCACAACTACCGGAACCCCGCTTGCCAAAGCCTCTGGGATTATTAAGCCTTGGGTTTCTGTGGTGGAAGCAAAAACAAAAACAGTTGCATCTTTATAAACCTTTTGGATCTCTGAGTTATTTATTAACCCTGTAAAATGTACTCTTTTTTCTAAATCAAGCTTTTTAACAAGAGCCTCTAACTTTTTTCTATCTCTTCCTTCTCCAACTATTACTAGGTGTGCGTCAGACCTTTTCGCTACCTCACGAAATGACCTTATTAAGAAATCCACGTTTTTTTCCCTTCCAACTCTCCCAACAAATAAAACAATTGGCGCATCTTTTATGCCTGTTATTTTTCTCAGGAATCCTTTTTCTGCTTTGTTAAATTTTTCAGTATCAATTCCACTTGGAACAACTGCTATGGGGCGCCTCACTCCATATTTTTTAAGCTCTTTCTCAACTCTTTCACTTGGCGCGATAAGATAATCAAAGGTATTACCAAATATTTTTGTTGCTCTCTCCATCATTTTTGGGGTAACAACTTTTCCTTTCAAAAAATAGTGGGTATATCTATTCCAAAGTGTGTGATAAGTAATGACTATTGGTATGTCTTTGCTTTTAGCAATCTGTGAACCTAAAAGAGTTATCGGACCACCACTATGTGCATGTATCAAGTCGAAGTCTGTAGCTAAAACTCGTCTAAAAGATGTATCTGGAAGCGCTAATGCAACTCTAATATTTGCTTCTTCTTGAACTTTAACAGAAGCAAGTCTTATAACATCTAGCTCCTTGTCCACAAAGCCTGGGTATTTTGGTGCAACCACAATAACATTATGTCCCCGTTTTTCTAACTCCTTGGCTGTCTCAAAAACGCTTACTGAAACACCGTTTGGCTGTGGAAAAAATCCCTCGGTAAAAAGTCCTATTCTCATAAATTCTTTATTCAGTATATCAAAAGAGTGGAGTATTATTTGCTTCATTTCCCCTTGACAAAAAGTTATCCACATTCGTATACTTTGTTCTCTGCTCGGAGTGTTTTATTTTTCCCCTTATGGAAGATCTTTGGAAGCAAGTACTAGCTGAAATTGAAGTAGAGGTTTCAAAACCAATATTTCTCACTTTTTTTAAGCCTATTATTCTTGTTTCTCTGGAGAATTCCATAGCAACAATAGATGCACCAACCCACATCACCGCTGACTATGTGGAAAAAAGATATTACTCACTCATCAAAAAGGTTCTAGATAAAAAGACTAATAGTAATATTAGCTTAGTTTTTACCTCCGAAGGCAGAAACGTACCTACATCTAAAAAAACGCTTGATACGCCTCTTTTTGCAAAAGACGTTCAATTATCGGCTAGGAAAGGGCTCCCTGCAAGAATTAGACCAGATTATACATTTGACTCCTTGGCTGTTTCAGAAAGCAACCAACTCGCTTATACGGCTGCGACAACCGTTGCTCAAAATCCTGGAACACGCTATAACCCTTTGTTTTTCTATGGAACAGTAGGAGTCGGAAAAACCCATCTTATGAATGCGGTAGCAAACAAAGTTTTTGCCGAAAATGACAACACAAAAGTTATCTATATGACAACAGAAGAGTTTACAAACGAAGTAGTTGAAGCTATAAGAGACAAAACGACAGCAGACATAAGAAAAAAGTTCAGAAATGTAGACATACTTCTACTTGACGATATCCAATTTTTAGCCGGGAAAGACAGGGTTCAAGAAGAACTTTTCCACACTTTTAATGCACTCATAGATCGTGGCGGTCAAATTATATTTTCTTCAGATAGACCACCTTCTGAAATAAGGAAATTAGAGGCAAGACTCGCTTCAAGGTTTGAGGGCGGACTATCCGTTGATATTCAGCCACCGGATTTTGAGTTAAGAACGGCAATACTTCTTATTAAGAGTAAAAAATATGGACTAAATTTATCCCTGGAGGCTGCAAAGGCAATTGCGGAAAACATAGAAGATGCCCGAGCATTAGAAGGATTTTTACTAAAACTATCTTCGATACACGGAGCAGGAGATATAACCCCAGAAACAATTCTACCAATGGTCAACAAAACCCAAACCAAAGTGGTTTTCAGACCAGATGCCATAATTGACGCAATTTGCACTTACTACAATCTTAAAACTACACAACTAAAAGGAGTGAAGCGAGATTCTTACCTGGTAGGGCCCCGCCACATGTGTATGTATCTTCTAAAAGAAGAGGCAGGACTTACATATGTTGAAATAGGAAACCTTCTCGGCGGACGCGATCACTCAACCGTTATGCACGCTGTGGAAAAGATAGGGAAAACTCTTGAAAACTCGGATAAGACTCGTGAGGAAATGTCGTTTATAAAAAGGAAGATAAAAGAGGATATCTCTCTTTAATAAAAATGGGTATAGAAAAATATCAACACATTATTCACAAAGTTATCAGTAGGTTTTCCACATTTTTACAGGCGTGCTTCGTTGCTTTTTTCCACTTGTCCACATATACTACTACGACTACTAATATATATAATATATGAAAGCAGATTTCCTAATAGAAAACGTTGAAGGTTTCTTACCAACTATTTCAAAAATTCTTCCAGTAAGATCCCAAATCCCAGTACTTTCCAATATATTAATTGATGCAAATGAAAACGGAATATTTCTTTGTGCAACGAATCTAGAAATTGGTGTAAGGATTAAAATTCCAGGAAAAGTTGAGGAGAATGGGTCAACAACAATTCCCGGAAAACAATTTATAGAGGTTTTATCTTCTTTTCCTAAAGACAAAGTGAGCCTAACACTTGAAAAAGATAGTCTAATTGTTAAATGTCGAGATAATAAGGTTACTCTTCAGACAATAGCTAGAGAAGAATTCCCTACTCTTTTTGAAGAGTACGGAGACAAGATTTATGAGTTTTCAGAAAACGAGATGAATAATATCTTTTCAAAAGTGATTTTTGCAGCGTCCCTCGACGAAGGAAGACCTGAATTAACAGGGGTATATGTATCTCAAAACGGAGACGAACTTGATTTTGCCGCAACGGATGGTTTTAGACTATCTTTGAAGAAAATTAAAGGTAGAAAGATGGATATAGACGCAAACCTTATTATTCCATCAAGAATTATCGCAGAAGTGTTAAGTGCTAAAACTAGTGGAGCGATTTCTATGTTTGTTTATCAGAAAGCAAACCAGGTCATCTTCGAGTCAGGAGACGTTCTTTTTGTCGGCAGACTTATTAATGGAGATTTTCCTAACTATCAAAGAGTTATACCAAAGAACCATAAGACAGAAATAGTTGTTGATAGTGAGGAGTTAAATCAGAAATTAAAACTCGCATCTATTTTTGCCAGGGATAGTGCTAATGTTGTTAAGCTCACGGTTAGTGATGGAAAAATTGAAATGCATTCTCAGTCTAGTGGTTTAGGGCAAGGAGATGTTGAATTGGTTGTTAAACAAGATGGGGACGACAATGAGAGTTCTTTTAATATTAAATACATAACAGACGCTCTTAAAAATATTCAAGATAAGGAAGTGATAATTGACCTTCTGTCTCCTGTTGAGCCGGCAGTCTTTAAATCGGAAAGTGATCCGGATTTTATTCACATTATTATGCCTGTCAGGGTTCAGGATTAATTAGTTGCGTAAGCTGTCAGATAGATTGTTATTGGATAGTTTTGTCCTCCGGTTGTTGCTACTCCTTCAAATATAAAGATTGGGTAGAGGAGTTTTGCTGTTGTATCTCTTAGATATCCTAAGCTTACCTTTGTGAATAATGTACTTTGTGGATTTGGAAGAGAAACCTCATTATCTGTTCCATACTTTGCTATGACAGCGTTTCCATTGATTACGGCCTTTTTGGCTGCATCCAATGTTAGTGTGGGGATAGATTTTTTGGCTAGCAATATCTGCTTGGTGTTAAGTATCACTCTTAATATTTGTCCATTTTTATTAATAGAAACACTTCCCTGCGTGTTGCTTCCAAATTGTGAATAGAGTGGTAGACCATCAACTGTTTGTATAAAAGGAATGTTTATAATTGTTGCCTGATCAAAGCTTGGTACGCTCTCTGTATCTCCGCTACCAGTGATGAAAGAGGTGTTTTTCTCATCAATAATGAGCCCATCGGATAAAGGAGAAAAAAGATCCATGAAATTTTTAGATGTATTTTGTAAATCATTCAGATTCTTGCCTTGTGTTTGATTAGTGCTTGCTAAGCTGTTGAAGTATTGAGTGTTTCCAGAAGTCAGATAAAAAATAAGGTTGATTGATTTGTCTGAAAAACTCATCGCGTCTCCGTTGGTTGTTGTTGTAATCTTGCCCTTGGTTTCGATCCCTAGTTTTTGAGCAATTGAGTCTGCCGTTGTCTGATCTATTGGAGCGGGTTCTGCGCTGTAAATATTCATTTCCTTGGGAATTGAAAGATTTAGAACAGAGAAGCTTACTTGACCAAGATTATTTGTTATAACGCTTGCCGGATTTTGGATAATGGGGGTAGGAATTTCAGCGTCCTCCGGAATTTGTTCTTGAACAGGGGTGGGGGTAAGAGATTCGGGTATTGTTTTATTGCTCCTTTTTGGGCCAATTAAAAGGCTTAGAAATGCCATTAAGATGACGGTTATCAGAAAAAGAAATATGATTAATAAGATTTTAGGATTTATTGTTTTTATTTTTTCCATAGTCTTATTATATAGCTGGCGTCGGGCTTAGCTCGCCGGGTTGAATATGATCGGGATTACATGCGCCAATAGAATCACAATCTAATGGGACAATCGGCTGGGGAATGTTTGGTGGAGCCATGTCGGCGCCGATAAATTGATAATGAAGATGAACCCCCGTTGAGTGACCCGTTGTTCCCATAAGTCCAATTAGATCCCCAGCTTTAATATCTGAGTTAATAACTGCATCTATTTCTGATAAGTGACCATACAGGGTAGTGAACGACCCCTTATCTGTGTTTGTTGTAACTTCAACAGAATTTCCAAATCCATTGTAGCCACCTGAGCAATCACCGTCTTTTATGCAATCATGTACCGCAGTCACAGTTCCGTTAAAAGCAGATTTTATTTTTTCATCTGGCGCGCCGGCTACATCAATTGCGTTCCAACCATAGGTTGCTAGTCTTGCATGATCAGTTGCTCCCTGAGGACCTTGAGATATTTGACCCATTGTTGGCCAGTCTCCTGGGGTACCAGGCGCACAAGCAAGTGGAGAAGCTGGGCTACTAGAGTCTGTTCCACCGGTAAGCTTTGTATACCACTTCTGGATATTACCCGGAAAATTTGGATTATCAGAATTAAACGTACATGGGGCTTTATGGAATCCATCTCCTCCATATACGCACATAAAATCATCAAAATTATCGTAATTTCTAAAAGAATTAAAAACACAATTTAAGCTTTTATTAAGATCCGTTGTTGGATGTGTTGGATCACAGCCTAAAGCATCTGTATAGCCGGAAGCACCCTGAGCGCCACTTTCTTCGATCCATAAAGTAAGAATAAAGGAAGGATTCCAGCCGGCTCTGACTGCTGAGTCAACAACATGATCCCAATCATAAAGATGAGCATTTGGGAATTCACTAGCTATTTCATTTTGAACAGCTGTTACGTTTTGGGGAAGAACAGAAGTGTCTCTGAGCGAAACAGAATAGTTAAGAGATCCAGATGATCCACCCCCACCACAAATAGCTGTACCGGTGGTTCCAGTTCTGGTTGTTGGATTAGTCTGTGTTTGATTAGCGGGAAGAGTAGAGGTACTTCCGCTAAAAAACACTACAATGATTATTATCAAAATTATTACTGCAGCAATCGCTGCTGCTATCCATCCAACGGGAGTTGCTCCAACGCCAACTGCAGTTACCGTTGCTGCCTCTGTTGCTGCCGCAGCCCCCGCTGTTGCAGCTGCACTTCCTGCAGCTCCAGCTCCAGCCCCGGCCCCAGCCAAGCCAGCTCCACCAATAGCTCCAGCCCCTTCTAATCCGGCAGCACTGGCTGCTCCAGCTTCGGCCCCCGCTGTTCCAGCAGCACCTATTCCGGCAGTTGCTTCGCCAGCTGTTGCGCCTTCAGCCGCCGCCGCACCGGCCTCAGCGCCCTCTGCTGCCGCAGCCCCCGCTTCTGCAGTTTCTCCGGCCTCAGCCGCTTGTCCTGCACCTGAGAACCTTTTTATATTTTGTGCGGTGTTGTATCCGCTACGAATTCTGTCTGATAAGCTTTCTTGATTGGATTGATCACGATCATCTTCTGGAGGTTCTCCGCCTGGAAAAGGATTCTGAATATCTTCTGTCTGTGGGGGTTGTCCCCCATACCCAACTGACTGATCTTGGTCTTTATCTAAAGTTGTGCTAGCCATTTTGTCCACCCACTGATCCTACTTGGGGTGTCTGGGGTGTGGTTGGTGTAGCTGAAGCCTGGATAGTTGAATTACCTATGTTCATATTCTGTTGAGATATTCCGGCGAGTGTTGTTGGTTGTTGTGGTTGAGACACGCTTGCAATGGGTACGCCACTTGTAGGCGCAGTTTGTGTGAGTGTTGGGTTGGTTGTTTGAGGTATGGGTTGTGGCATAACTGGCGTTGGGTTGGTTGATACAACTTTTATTTCACTATTATCTATTGGTTGATTTTGAGGTTGAGCAGGGTTTTGAATTGGCGCAGTTGGTATTGGAATTTCTGTGCTTTGTACATCAATAGGTTCATTTACTGGAGCGGAATTATTTTGTGCATCCATAATGTCCTGAGGCTTTGAAGTAATAAGATCATATTCAGAGGAAGAGGCTACAAAAGCGGCTGTTATGTGATTTTGTCCAGCAAATAATAATCCTTCTCCAACCTGAGCTGTAACCAAGAATTGTTTTTCCCCTTCTGATAAGAAGAGGGCTTTTGCAAGAGTTTCTACCTCAGAAGAATTTTGTTTCAAAAGAATTTGAACAGAAGAATTAGAAAGAATTGATTTTCCATAATCATTATTAAGGAAGTCTTCTATATCCTGAGTTAGAGTAGTGACCCCTAGGAAATATTTTCTTGCACGTTTTGCAATTCCCTGAAGGAAGCTAGCTGAGTCTGGATGTTGCATAAGATACCAAGCTTCATCTACCACCAAAATTCTTTTTTTAAGTTTTGTTCTAACTCTATTCCAAACAAAGTCCAGAATTACATGCATTGCGATTGGGCGTAATACATCCTCAAGCTGTCTTAACGAGAAAACAGTTAATTGGTTTTTAACATCATAATTTGTTTGTTGGTTAAATAATCCTGAAAATCCTCCCTTAACATATTTTTCTAATCTAAAAGATAAATCTTTTGCTTCAGGCTCCTCCATATTTAGAAGAGTTTTGTAAAGATCCTCAAGGATTGGTGGCTCAAGCTTATAGGTTGCAGGATCTGGAGTAATTCCCTTTTGTTTATAACAAAGAACAATAGCACGGTCCAGAATTGCCTCCTGAGTCGGGGTCATATCTCCAAGCATTGTTTTAAGAAGTCCATGAAGGGACAAGATTTTTATACCAAGTTGTGCGTCTGTCATATCTTCTGCAATTAGAGCAAAAGGATTTATTTTAACCTCAGAATTCTTTGAGAAATTAATATATTCTCCGTCCAGTGCATGACAAAGCGCTTTATACTCATCCTCCGGATCAATAATAAGAATTTCTGCATCAAACATCATTTGACGAAGAATCTCTAGTTTTACTAAGAAAGATTTTCCGGATCCTGATTTTCCAAAGACAACCTCGTTTGCGTTTTCAAAAGCAAATCTATCAACGATTGCTAAGGAGTTGTTAATTGTATTTACTCCATAAAGAATTCCGTTTGGATGGCTTATTTCATATGAGGTAAAAGGAAAAGTGGAAGCAAGAGATGTTGTATCCATATTTCTTGTTATGAATAATTTGTCTACTCCCATAGGAAGAGTTGTTTTGAATCCTTCTTCCATCTGTAGGGTTGCAGGCTTCATTATGAGTAGATTTGAAGCAAGTAGAGTAGATAATTCCTTTGTTTTTGTGTCAAGCTCCTCAACCGTATCAGCAGATAATGTTACATATAAACCAAATTGGAAGAAGCGCTCAAGACCTCTTGCTAGTTCTTCTCGGAGAGCTATAGCATCCTCAAGGGAGGATGTAATCTTTGGATCAGGCTCCATCCCATTTTCTGCATCAGACTGAATTGTGGCTTCCATTTCAGAAATTTTTCTACGAAGATTACTTAAAACATCTTTGCTTTCAACCGGATACATAAACATAGAAATATTCATTGTCTCTTTGTAGTCAATAAGTATTGAGAGCCAGTTTGGTGAAACTTGACGAGGATAATCAACTACAAAAAACGTTCTGAAGTATTTATCCCCAACTCTTATATTTTTAAAATCCACTTCAACGGAGGATGGTGAAATAATATCTACTACAGATACAGACCCGGTTTTTAGAGCATTGTAAGCTTTACTTTGATCTGGGTGAGCGTTTTTGGCCACAGGGTGACCACCGGCTTTTACCTGGGGCTGAAGAGCTGCCGGACCCGCATTTGTTCCCGGCATTTTTGCTGCACCAACTAAGGCTTGATTCTGCACATTATTAACAACAGGCGTAGCAGGATTTGCCTGTGGTGTTGTATTTCCTTTTTTTCCAAAACCTAACATAAGCTTAATAAGTTAAAACTCAAAAATCATAGGTCAAAAGTTAAGATTAAAATTTTAAAACTTTTTACTTTCGAATTTTAATTTTGAGTTTTGCATTTTGATTTTTTTAGATTATAGTATTACGTTTTTAATATCGGACGAATTAAAATCTAGTGTTACAAAATCTTGATTAAATACTTCATAAAAAAGCTTTATAAGTTCATCTGTTGAGAGTGGTCGAGTGGTAAGACCCATTCTTTCAACTTGGCTTAATACATTATTCCTTTTTGTAATGAGGCCTGATTTTATTCTGTCATTTATGGTAAGTGCTTGTCCTTTTTGACCCCCCGCTGCGGCAACAGGACCAAGTTCAAGTTGTGAGAATGGAATTACGATATAAGCCTTTTTATCAAGTAGTCCTTCTCCTTTGATCAAGTCTTTAATAAAATCTCTATAAAGACCCAATTGCTCGGCAATTTTGGGGTTCTTAACAGCAGATATCTTTTCATCAAGTAATTTAAGATAATTTCCCATATCTATTCTTCTTGAGACGATTAATACCTGAATATATGAAGCAAGAGAATTTAGAAGAGACATATATCCATATAGTCTTGCATTTTGTTCATCTGATGACAGAAGAAAGAAATTAACAGAAGAAATTTCGGCTACCATGCAGGTATTTCCACCCTTAAAGAAAACCATATCCTCAGATATGTCTACAACTTCTGTAAAGTCTTGTGTTGTTGAATGTACTTTTTTCTTAGCCATGTTTTTAGTTTTTTATTCTTAGTTCTTAGATCTTAAATATAAACAAAAAATTATTGCAGATTCCTAAATAATCATTTATCAATAATAAATAATCAATGTTTATCCTAGTTCCTATTTCCTAAAACCTAGTCCCTAATTTCTAATCCCTAGTCTATGCGGTTGCTGCCGGAGCTTGTTGGGCCTGGGCAGTGCCGAATAATTCACGTCTTAGTTTTTCTCTTGAATCAACAGAAGTCACCTCTATTGGATTAAATATTGTTCCATCAAGTGTTATCTGAATAATTTCAAATTCATGGATTTTCTGTGGATCCTCAAAATATACTTTGTAAGTCCCATCGGCTAGTGGAGTAGCTGCGGCAAATTGCCCAAGAGAGTTGGTTTTAAATGCTCTTACCGGAATGTTGTTTTGGTCAACAACCTCAACCAAAATATTTGGAAGGGTTTTGTTTCTTGGGTCACGAACTATTCCCATTACAATGTTTGGAACGTCCGGTAGACTTGGGAAGCCTGCTTGGAGAGTAGAGCTTGGCGAAACAAACTTTACGTTTTGACTTTGTTGTGTTTGTATTTCTTCAGTTGCGGTACCCGGCGTCATCACCTGTTCTTGCTGTTGATTTTGATTCATCTCGTATCCTATTACCTTTTTGCTTAATGCATCGTTTTCTCCCACAACTTGCGCTAAGTGCGCTTCAAGATCTGCAATTCTTTTAGCTAAGTCTTCTTGGTTTCCGCCTTGAGCTTGTTCTTCTTTTGCTGCAACGAGTTGTCTTTTTAGAGCCTCAACATCATTCTCGTTTGGCCTTTCAGGAGCAGGAATTGGATTAGTTGGTTGAGGAGTTGGTGTTGGTGCAGTCTCTATTTTTTTCTCTCCTTTTGGTTCGCCGTCTGCTGAGATTTGAGTTATAACTCTTGGCATTGGGCCTCCTTCATCAAAGAAAGATCTAACACTTCTTACAAACTTTGCCTCTGATTCATCCGGTTTGCTACCTGAATTTCTAAGTCTGCTTAAGAGGAGTGCCTTTTTATTGCTTTCAGATTCTTCTTCTTTTTCTTTTTTAATCTCTACTTTTACAGCAGCAGGTTGGGGCTTTGCTGGGATTTTTAGAGCATCAAAGCTCGCAAGATTTGCGCCCCTCTTTTTGTAGATGTATCTGTTTTCCGATGGGATTGTTTTTGCAAAGTTTGCAATCATTACATCCATTGGGCGCCCTTCTATTGGAACAAAAGCAAGCATTGCGCCGGTTCCTGCAAAAAGAAGCATTAGGGGAACTTTAATAAGAATATTTGTATGTAAAACAAAACAGACAGTTGTGAGAATTCCAAATCCCAAAAGATACAAAAATTGTTTTACTGTCATGCTCCCGATTAGCTTGAATTTAAAACCCGTTACATCCTGGGGAATGGGGTGATTTTCCATATACAAAAGCGTATAACGTGAAAAATCTCATTGCAAGAGAATCAAAATGGGTCAAAATGTGGATAAGTTATGCGTAAGGTGTGAAAACTATCCCAAACCTAGTCTCACCGTGAAGGGTTTTTTAAAGTTTTTAACAGCCGTTGCTACCATTTCTATCCATGGTTTTCCTGGAACCATGATGTTCCTAAGTTGGTTTTGATTTGGCTCCCAAGGCGTATTTCTTACTTCTATGCTTGCATTGGCATCGTCATTTGGATTATTGATAAGCATTTGATATTGAGCCATTCCGTTTCCGGAAAACTTAATTGGAGACCCTGTTGGCAGAGGATAGCCATAAAATTCTCCGTTTTTCCCATAGTCATCATCTGGTATTGGTTTGCTGTCTGCGGTTATTACTGTAGCGCCGATTTGGGCGGTAGTTACCCCCTCTTTTAGTCCCCAGAAGTTGCCTAGTTGAAAATTTGAAACAGGAGCTGAGTCTGGACTTGGAACGATCGTTAGGTCGATCGCTTTTTTACCGGGTTCCATTTTTAGGTTTATAGAAAATTTTGACCCATTTCTGAGGTGGTAGCTGTAATTAACACCATCTTTAGTCACGGTTCTTATTGGGGTAGCCTGTTCAATTTCTGCATTGGACCAATTTCCGAGCTCATCTGGACCCACTAAGGTTACCGGAACTATATTATTGTAGACAGTCCATTCTCCTGTGGTTGGGTCCTTGTATGAAAGATCAATAATTCCAGGTTTAACGCTTGACGGTCCAAATCCAATAAGTCCGTTATCATCAAACGTTGAATTCTCGCGTGGCATCCAGACCTCACGCGGAGTAGGAGGAATCTCGGTTTTAGTTGGGGTTGTGGTTGGTGGCTTAGGCTTTTCTGTTTTTGTTGCGGTCGGAAACGGCGTATTTGTTTCTGTGGGGTGAGTTGTTGCTGTTCCTGTTGGGCGAGCAGTTTCAGAAGGCCTTGGGGTTATGGTTGGAAACGGAGTCCCTGTCTCTGTTGCTTGCGGAGTGGGAGTAGTGCTTGGAATATGAGTCTCTGTTGCTCTTGGAATACTAGTGTTAGTTGCCGGAATGGTTGGGGTTGATTCCGGTTTTGGGGCAATGGGTGTAGTAGTAGGCGTGTTGTCTGGAATCGGCGCAACAATTTGTGGGGTTTCTGTTTTTGGAGCAAGCGGAATAAGTCCAGGCTCTACTGCTTTTGGTGGTGTAACACTAGAAAAAGGTGGAGGAACACGAGTTGGCGCGCTTTCTGTAGCAGTAGGAAGAGGTGGGGCTATTCCCAGATCTGGTGTTTCATTGTTCCTTCCGCCAGCAGAACTAAGAGCTGCGGCCGTTATAAGCGCTGCGCCTCCCACCTTAAGAATTGTTCCCGGGCCAGGTATGAAATTTGCCATTCTTCTTGTAAATGGCCTTCTGGGCTGAGTATCTGTTCTTTCTTCCGGTTTTGGTTGGGTTGGCGCTTCGGAAGGCGGAGTCGTTTCGGTAGGTAGCTGTATTCGCTTTGCTTTTTCACCAGGCTGAAGACTTCCAGGTGTTGCAGGAGTTGGCATAGCGCTCTCTATCACCGGTGTTACTGGGTTAGCAAGGTCGATAAGGGGTTTTTCTTCGAGCGTCTTTTTTAATGCATCAAGATTTACTCTCGGCAGAGCCTTAAGGGCTTCGTTTTCTTTATGTTTTTCTATTAGGGTTTGAGCTTTCATAAAAGCAGCATGAAACTGCTCATCGCTTAATCCCTTAATCCATGGTGAAATTTGTGTTTCCTGTTTCATTATTGGTTTACGTTTCTCCTTCCTTGAATTATCCCAAGCATGCTCTCTATATAGGCGGCAAGTTCCTCTGCTTGAGTTTCTGTTTTTCCAGTTTCTAGCATTTCTTTAATTGCTTTATCAGCATTAATTGCTGATTCTCTGCCTACAATAAATCGTGCCGTAGACCTTAACATGTGAATTTTTGGCCCATCTTGTGATTGCTCTAGGCGCGGAATAGTTGTGTTTGCGTCAAATACTATTGCGGCTCCAGTTTCAAGGCCCGCCTTAAGAGCCGGATTATCCTTGTTGTCTTCAACAATTTTATAGTACGCCATAACGTCTGGAAGACTTGCGGTTTCTCTCTGAACAATCGTCGCGGCTCCTAACAGTTTGTCTGCGTCTGATCTAGAGAGATTGTGAGGTGGCTTGCGGAGCTCCGCGAGTGTATCGGCAAAGTCAGAAAGATATTCGTTTATTGGCTGTCCCATAATCTCTCTCTGTTCTACTTCTGGAAGAGAACTAATCATCTCATTAAGTCTTGCCTCGTTTTCCTCATTCCTTTCAGGAACAGGAGTAGAAGCTTCAAGCCCTGTTGTTTCGACACCTTCTTTTGTAAATCTAATTTCTGCCTTGTTGTCTCCGAGTTTTACGTTGTCTATGTTCCATCCGGTAGGCAGCATGGGATTAATAATTTTTACTAACACATCTCTGGAGGCAGGTGGTAATTCGGATGGTACTCCTCCTGTTTTGATCAAGCTTTCTACTATTGCTAGAGTAGATTCAAAATTGCCGTCTAATATCTCCTCGGGTTTTAAGGGATTATTTTTAAGATAGGAGATAAATTGATCCGTAGTGAAACGTAGAGCCGTTTTGTTATCAATGGTTGTTTCTAGCTTTTTGTCTACTCCAAGTCTTACCGCCTCTGGCGTATTATTAACGCTTTCAACTAAAATTGCCTCCTGTTCGTCCTGAAGCCCGGTTGAGGCTTCAAGAGTTCCTGTCTGCGGAACCCTTGTTCCTTCTCCCTGAAGTCTACGAAGTGTCTCGTTTGCTTGAGCTTGAGTTTGTCCAGCGTTTGCTGTTTGTTCAGCCATGGGAAGTCGTTGTGGAGGTTCCATGCCCAATTGATCCCACCCAATAGACAAGGCGGTTACAAAAATTGGTGATAGTTTGCGGGTATCAGTTTCTCTTTCAATTAGACCTCTGAGTTTTTGAGAAGAGTCAAACATGTTTTGGAGAACATTTCTAGCTTTTTCACTATCCTCTGGCTTGTAAAGGTGGGCCAGAGAATTTATGTAGGCAGTGATTTTGGGATTGTCTCCGCTAGTATTTTTGTTTAATAAATCTTCTTTGCCTTTCCCTTTAACGGCTGCAAATGAAGCCTCTACTGTTTCTGCGTATTCTATTGCTGAGAGATTCCCAATTAAATCGTCAGTTCTTTCAAGAAGCGCATCGAGTTTTTCTTTTCCCTCTTCATCGAGTGATTCATAGAATGCCTCTAGTTTTTCCCTAGCCTCATCTTCTGTCATGTCATGGGTGAGCTCGAGTCTTTGTTTTGCTTCTTTCTTAAAATCGAGCAGTACGTTTCCATTCAAGAGCGAAACTTTAGATAT
>DASZYA010000003.1:0-7486 GCA_035545675.1 Patescibacteria group bacterium | reverse complement strand
AGCTGGATGGACGACGCGTTAAGATTCGCGTACAGGGTTTAGTGCGTTATTACCTGGGGATTAACCAGGGTGGAAGAGGTTGCTCGCCGTGAGGTGAGTTCAAGTCACAAAATAGTTTTGACAGGTAAATCCGTCAGAGTGTTTAATTTAGTGGCAAATACAAGCTTAAAATCGAAAGAAAGTAGAGCAAGGACCGACCTTTCAGCCTGCAAGAAAAGGTTCACAGGGAGTACTAAGTCTTGCCGTACCGCATTACCGACACAGGTAGATTGGTGTGAGAGCACTAAGGCGATCGGGAGAAGAATGTTCAAGGAACTCGGCAAAAAAGCTAGGCGTAACCTTTGGGAGATGCCTTACCACACGCTAATAGTGTGGTCATATGCAAAAGTCTATTATGCAACTGTTTATCTAAAACATAGGTCCCTGCAAAACCGAAAGGTAAAGTATAGGGGCTGACACCTGCCCAGTGCCGGTAAGTCAATGATGGCGGATGATCTTCGTAAGAAGTTAGTCTGTTTTCAAAGCTCCGGTGAACGGCAGCAGTAACTATAACTGTTCTATGGTAGCGAAGTTCCTTGTCGGGTGAGTTCCGACCCGCACGAAAGGTAGAATGACATAATAACTGTCTTGAACATTTACCCGGCGAAATTGAGATGGCTGTGAAGACGCGGCCTGGTTGTCCTAGGACAAAAAGACCCCGGGAGCTTTACTATAGCTTCGCATTTGAAAGATTATTTTAACTGTCGAGAATAGGAGGGAGTGCTTGCACGTCAGTGGAATACCTCTCTTTAAGATGGTTGATCATTATTCTTATCCCGCATAAAAATCCGGGAAGAAGACAGTGCGTGGTGGGTAGTTTAACTGGGGAGGTTGACTCCTAAATTGCAACGGAGTTGTACAAAGGTTGGCTTAGCACGGATGGAAATCGTGCTGAATGCGTATAGGCAAAAGCCAGCTTGACTGTGAGACGTACATGTCGAGCAGGTACGAAAGTAGGTCTAAGTGATCCTGTGCACTACATTTTGGTCAGGGCACAGCTTAACGGATAAAAGCTACCCCGGGGATAACAGGCTGATCGCTTCCAAGCGTCCACAGCGACGAGGCGGTTTGGCACCTTAAATATGAACATATTCGGGGCGCCAGTGCTTAGAGTAATCTAGGTATTAGGTCTGTATTTCAGGGAAGATTAGATAGGTCTTTTTGTGAAAGTAAAAATACTAGTCCAAATCGGTGGACTCCAATAATAACACCCATTTTTTAACAAAAATGGGGACCCATAAAAAGGTGAACAGTTGTTGGACAATACCGAGAGAGGTACATTCAGTTAATGATGTACTCTTGTATCGACTCATTCGAGGGATCGAATGGATGGTTCAATCATACCGAGAGGTAAATACACGAACCATAACACGGCTAGTGCTTAGTGCTATTACGCACTAAGTAAAGGTATAGTCAAAACTTCTGGTAACAGAAGAGAAGTAAATCAAATGTCAAAAGTCAAAGCTCAAAAGTTAAGGTTAAAAACTTAAAAATTTTTAATTACAATTTTGAATTTTGAATTCTAAATTTTGAATTGATTTTGCGATGTCGGCTCATCTTAGCGCGGGGGTGAAGAAGCTCCCAAGCGTCTGGCTGTTCGCCAGTTAAAAAGGTACGCGAGCTGGGTTCAGAGCGTCGTAAGACAGCTCGGTCTCTATCCAGGATAACCGATTTGAGATTTGAGAGGAGTCGTCCTTAGTACGAGAGGACTGGGATGAAGAAGTCCCTGGTGTGCCGGCTGTAGAAAAACTGCACCGTCGGATAGCTATACTTCTATGGGATAACCGCTGAAAGCATCTAAGTGGGAAGCCCACCTCAAGATAAGATCTCTTAGAGCCCTAGTAGACCACTAGGTTGATAGGCAGAAGGTGTAAGAATGGTAACATTTTTAGCTTAGCTGTACTAATAGCTCGTTTAGCGTAGGTTTTAGAAAACCAAAAATACGCTGGTTGTTAATAATTTGTTATGAAGATATTTTGCTCTTAAGCCTTTCGGTCTTTGGAGCGAGATGGAACCACCTCTTCCCATTTCGAACAGAGTAGTGAAACATCTCAGCGCCCACGATACTATCCTTAATACTAGGACGGGACAATAAGTCAAGGCCGGGGGACTCAAGAGCAAAATATACATCGATAGAAATATCGTTACCCAGTTATCAACGTGCTACTTAGTTAAATTTTTTTGCCCCTCTTTCTATTCCTTTTAATCAATTCATATTTCTTTCTTATCATAAGTATCAATAAGACCATTTTTCATCCCTTCTAAAACTCAAAAAAACTAAATAAAAACTTTCGGGATAGTGTTTGATGTTGGATAAAATTTCTATACAATAGCTTATTATTTTCATATGTATTAAAGCAATTTATTGTCACCAAAAAATTGCTCTGATGAAGTCATGTTCTGATATGGAGTAGGGTTGTGACCCAAAATAATTTCTGTTTCCATAAGTAATTGTGAGTTGCTCTGACCCCCCAATTTTCTAATGTCAAAAGGAAGAGTTTGTCGTCTGCTTTCCGGAAGTCCTACGACAAATTCGCGAACCTTAATCAATGCTTCATATGTTTCTTTTCTAAAATCTCCCCAGGATAAATTCCAAGGGCGGGTTTTGTTTACGATTGCATTAACAACGTCATTTACATACGTCAAATTCGCCCCTAAGAAGGCGAGATTTGCTTGTTCATCTTCAAAACCATCAAGTACATATATTGCCACCTGCGGACCGCTATTTGCTACTTCTAAGCCCCGAATTTCTGCTTGTTTTCTATTGTTCTCTGTCGGTTCGTCTACGAGATAAGGATAAACGACAAGCTTAATTTCATCTGAGAGCGTAGGAAGTGTGAATAGTGAAGTGAATCCTCTTTTAAGTTCAGTATCAATCTCATACTGAGATGTTGTAATCTTTAAAAGATACAAATTAGCTTCTTTTCTTTTTCTTTGACATGAGGAAAATGATGGCTATTAATACAATTCCAATCCCTCCAATTAACACTAGATTTGTTGGTGTTGGGCTCGTGTTAGTTGTTGGAGTAGGGCTGATAAAATCAGAATTATTGTTTGGTTTTTCTGCATCTGTTGCATCAAAGTTTATTGAGAATTCTTTAAACTCTGCGCCTTTCGCTGGTTTACCGGATAGTCTTACGTGATATGCGCCGGGATCTGGAAATACATAGTCAAAATTTGTTTTGAATGGTCCTCTAGATTTTGTGAAAGTCACATTTTTAGACAATATATTTGTATTTCCCTGATAAATATCTACAACACAATCACAATTTGAAGGGTCAAATCTATTGGTATCGTCTGTTAGTTCTATCGAAATATTGCTTTTTGATCCGGCAACTGGTGTGTCATTTGGTGAGACATGAATTAAGGCTTCAAATGATCCGTCTGATTCTGCTTCATGAGCAAAAGCTAGTTTTGGAAAGAGGAGAAGTGGAACAAGTAGAATTATAAAGACAGCACTTTTAAATTGCTTCACCAAATAACAATAGCATAAATATCAACAAGTATTGTAAGAATTATCTAGGCTCTTTTGATTCCAGCATCTCCTGTGTGAGGGGGTTTGATTCTTGATGGAGTAGGGTCAGCTCCGGCTTGTGATCTGTCCATGGAGTATTGAGTTGAAACTCTATCAAATGTTTTTGGATTAGTTATGTCTGTGTTGTAATTCCTCTCGTGAGTAGTAGAGAGCGTTAATGCCGCAGCGGTTGCAATGCCTGCCCCAACAAGGACAGCTTTCCTAAAATTGCCTAAAGATTTGCCTTCCGGTGAGCTCATACTGTCTTATAACGATAAATTTATAGGTTGTCAACGTTTTATTTGTATTTCTCTGCTTGAAGATTGAATAATTTGGCATAAATTCCCTTCTTAGAGAGGAGGGTTTTGTGATTTCCAAATTCAGCAATTTTTCCATTCTCAATTACAAATATTTTGTCTGCGTTTCTAACGGTTGAGAACCTATGAGAAATTACAATAACAGTTTTGTTTCTCTCCAGTTTTTCTACCTTATCAAAGATTTCTTTTTCTGCCTTTGCATCAATTGAGGCAGTTGGTTCATCAAGAATTAGTATTGGGGCATCCCGCAAAAAAGCACGAGCCAAAGCTACTTTTTGCCATTGGCCTAGGGATAATTCTGCTCCTCCTTCAAATGTAAGGCCTAGGACTTGGTCATATCCTTTTTCAAGTTTTTCTGCAATTTTATCCGTTCCAGACATCTTCGCAGCTTGTTTTACCTTTTCAAGATCAAAATCTTCATGAATTTTTCCAAAGTGAATGTTTTCTCCCAAAGTATATTCATACTTTATAAAGTCTTGAAATATTACCCCAAGCATTTTGTACCAAGAGGCAAGGTCAATATCTTTTATGTTGTGTCCATTAATTAATATTTCTCCCTCACTTACATCGTAGAAACGGGCAAGAAGTTTAATAAGAGTTGTTTTTCCGGCTCCATTTTCACCCACAAATGCAACTTTTTCGCCAGGTTCTATAGTAAGCGAGAAGTTTTTGAGTGTTGGCTTTTTTGCTTCTGGATAAGTAAATGTAATATTGTTGAACTCAATCTTGGGTGGCTTGTCAGGATCAATCTTTATTGGGTTTTCTGATAGAATCATTTTTTGCGGTAAATCCATAACGCTAAAAATATCTTTTACATATAGACTTTGGTCAAAAACTCTTCCAACATTACTAAAGAAAGAGCTAACTCCACCTTGAAAATTAAAGACAACAAACGTGTAGTAGGAGAGGCTTCCAAGAGTGATTTTGCCCATTATGGTAATAAGGGCAATAAATCCTTCAATAATTATGTAAAGAGCAGATCCTGCTGCATTTAATATAAAAGAAGTCTTGAGTCGTTTTCTTCCAACAATGAGGTTTTCTTTTGCAAATCTTTTCTGGATATTAATGAGTTCGGTAAGGAATTTATTTCCTGTTCCAAAAATCTTTAGTTCTTTAATTCCTTCCTTGTTTTGAATGAGTTCTGATAGGTACCAGAATTTCTTGCGATACGGTGAATTTTCAGACCATACTCCCCAAAGTACTTTGGAGTAGTGTAGCTGGTTGATAAAAGCAGGAATTGCGGCAATTATGATTCCAGTTGCTAGGGGAATATTGAGTGTTGCTAGGGCAACAAAGGAAATCACCATCTGAAGAATACTTCCCAGTGTATAAAATATGTTTGAATAGAGATTAAGAGGCATCCAAACATAACCTTCGCGAACTTTTTGGAGCATGTCTCGAAACTTATTATCTTCAAAATATTCAACATCAAGGTTTGTGAGTCTTGTTAGAATTGTCTGATAAAGAAAAACGGGGATTTTGACCCATGTAATTTGATCCATATATCCCTGAAGGGCAGAGGCTAAATTTTGAGCAATTAAAGTACCAAAGCGGAATATTAAGAGGACAAAGAGTGATGAAAAGTTAAATGGCTTTCCAACAGATTTAACTATCAAATCAATAATGAGTGCGTAAATATATGCATTTACAAAAGGAACAATTGTGGGAATTATTGTTGCAATAGCGCTTCCTATTACAATTGTTTTGTCATATCCCCAAATTAACTTTAGTAGGCGGGTAGAGGTATTAAGCCCGAGTTTAAAATCAGAAATTTTATCTGTAAATTTTATCTTCATGCCTAATTTTACTATAAAAATCGTATATTTTAGCAGCTGTTATAATATGCCAAATGAATGTTAAAAAAAATAAATCAATAGTACTTTGTTTTGATGGATTAGATCCTAAGTTATTAAGAATAGCTCTAAAAAAAGGATATATGCCAAATTTTAAAAAGCTGATCGATTCGGGATTCTTCTCTGAGTTAAAAACTACAATTCCCCCACAGTCTCCAGTTGCTTGGGCGAGTTTTATATCCGGTAGCTCTCCCTCAGAGCATGGAATATTTGATTTCATTACGCGTGATCCGAGTACTTACCTTTTAAAATTAGCCTTTTCGGATATTGGTTCCAAAAAAAAAGATGATTTTTTAGATCACATGTGGGGCAAGAAACTTAAATATAAGAAAATTATTTCCCTTTTTATGCCTAATACATTTGAGCCACCTAGGTTGAGTGGATCAAAAATAATTTCGGGGATGGGTGTTCCAGACATCTTTGGTACTCAGGGGACTTATACTCTTTTCACAAGTAGAGATTACCGAATAGATTTATCTTATCGTGGAAAAATTGTAAAACTCAGTAAGTCAAATAAAATGAAAACATTTATTGAGGGACCAGAATATTTTGTTGGAGGTAAGAAAAGAGTATCTCGTATACCACTTTCTTTCTATATTAAAAAAAAATCTTTAGAAATAGAGGTTGATAAAATAAAAAAAGAGGTTAGTAGGGGGGGTTTTTCAAATTGGATACCTATAAGTTTTGATATAGGTGGATCAAAAAAAGTTGGTGGTTTAGTTAAGTTCTATCTAAAGAGTATATTTCCCGACCTTGAGATTCATATGTCGCCAATAAGCTTCGATCCTGTCTCCCCTGTCAAGTCAATATCTTATCCAAGAGAATTTGCATCGCAAATAGTAAAAAGAGTAGGACTGTTTTCTACCCTTGGATTACCGCATGATTCTTGGGCTTTGGAGGAGAATATATTTGATGAAAATATATTTTTAAAACAAGCTAGCGATATTCTTTTGGAAAGATCGAGAATATACTACTCAACTTTAGATGAGTTTAAAGAAGGGATAATTTTTGCATATTTTGGCACTCCGGATACTATTTCTCATATGTTTTGGAGATTTTTAAATACAAACAATAAATATAAGAATGTAATTTATGATTTCTATGGAAAGATGGATAGTATTGTTGGGAACACTCTTAAAAAAATGGATAAAAAAACAAAAATTTATATTTTGTCTGACCATGGCTTTGCTCCGTTCAAATATGAAATAAATATCAATTCCTGGCTATGTGAGAACAACTTTTTAGCTTTGAAAAAAGGGAAAAAAGAATCAGGACCTTTATACGAAAATGTTGATTGGAGTAAAACTTTGGCATATGGAGTCGGTTATAATAGTATCTTTTTTAATATTAAGAATCGTGAGCGAAATGGTAGTTTAGACTCTAAGAAAATAGTACAGTTGGAAAAAGATTTAATTAATAAGCTAATGAAATTTAGATATTCAAATATTGATCAGAAGGTTTTTAAAAAGATCTATACTCGCAAAGATTTGGGCATAAGAAGCAACGATTTACGGGCTCCCGATTTGGTCATAGGATTTTACGCCGGAATAAGAACATCCTGGGACAGCGCTATCGGTTCCGTTTCAAATTATATAATTAGAAAAAGGGATAGTAAGTGGGGTGGGGATCATTTATTTGACCAAACTGAGGTTCCTGGCGTTATTATTTCAAGCGAGCAAGTAGATGATAAAGATCTTACAATGGATAGGGTAATAAACTCTATTATAAAATAGCGATGAAAATTAACATACTACGGCCAATAT
>DASZYA010000002.1:0-13868 GCA_035545675.1 Patescibacteria group bacterium | reverse complement strand
CTATTGCCGTAGAATAAAAATCGACCGGAGTCAAACCAATTCTTGCTAGCTCATCTGGAACGACTATAGAACTTGCTACCACATGTCTTGTTCTTTCATCAACCATTGAAAATGCATCTATCAATTCTTCCGGTGGATTTTTTGCTAAATCCATAAGCGTAGGTCGTCTATCAAGCCTGCTTTCGACGGGACTTTTTGGAAAAAGCTCTACGGTGTGACGTCTTGCACTAGACATTCTTGTTAAATCCAACATTCTATGCATGACTGTCCTCACCAAATCATCTTGAAGATTTGCAGTAATCACGGGCAGTGCCATACGAATCAAATCACGCTCCATCTTGATGAAATCAGGAGCAGATATATTTACACCTGCATCTAAAGCAGCATTTAGATGATCGTATGCTAACCTTGAAGGCTTCTCAACATAACCCCATATCCTATCTGATATTCTTTTTCGCGCATCAAGTATCCCGTTTACACGGTGACGCACAGCCAAATCTGTTTCAGCGGCGGAATCAAGTTCTCTATAAATAGCCATTGAGGATGAATTATAACAATTGGACAAAGCAATTCAAGAGGCTACTAAACCTGTGCGTTGAATGGTCCTACCTTGATCTTCTGCGATCAATCGTAATACCCCACTAACGTCAGGGGTACCGCCCCACCAAAATCTTGTACCACCAGAAGTAAAAGGAGCGGAATCAGCTATAAGATTGAATGTTGTTTGCGCTTTCTCATCTGTAATTGGATCCTTATACCAATCATAATCCTCATATCCCCTTCTAAACTGCGTTAAATCTTCACCAACAATTAATACCCTCGGACTCCCCTGTTTATTAAGCTCATCTGTAAAAAACTTTGGATAAATAAATACCATATCAAATTCCTCTCTTCTTACGATCTGAATATAATTTCCCGACTGATTTCTACCATCAAGGTATGGCCTCCAAAACCTGAGCCCTAGATTTGCTTCTCCAGATTCAACTATTTTTGTCTCTATTAGTTTTTTCCATCTATAAGACACCCTAGAGTCCTCCAATTCGTGCTTAAGAAAAGCTTTAAAACCTTTTTGATTAACTATATCAACCTCTCTTATCATAGGAGATGATTATACCAAAGACGCGAGGTCTTGGAGGATTTGACCCGAATGAGTAAGAGGATTTACTTTTTCGTAAGTTTTAACAATCTCGCCATCTGGATTAATAAGATAAGTATTTCTAAGCGTACCATCAAACTCTCTGCCCATAAACTTCTTTCTTCCCCAGGCTCCATATGCATCAATTACTTTGTGCTCAGGGTCAGCAAGTAAGGTAAAATTTAGATCAAATTTTGTTTCAAATTTTTTGTGAGAACGTACGTTATCTTTTGAAATTCCAACCACTTCTACTCCTAATTTTTTAAATTCAGCGCTCGAATCGCGAAAACTACACGCTTCTTTTGTACAACCTGGAGTATCATCTCTGGGATAAAAATAAACAACAAGCCACTTATTTTTGTAATCTGATAATCTATGTACTTGTCCGTTCTGATCTTCTAATTCAAAATTTGGTGCTTTCATTCTATAGAATCTATTGTAATTGTCCCTAACGTATCATACTTACTGCTCGTTCCAATCACAAGTGTCCCATGTATTGTGACATTTGTACCTGTTGGTTTTGAAGTTAAATTACTGTACGTATTGCTGGAATCGCGAAGTGCGTAGTATTTACCCGTCTTAGTTTTTAGACCATAAGCACATTCCAAGGTTTGTGGACCATTTTTGTCTTTATGAGGAAGACAAACCATTTGGCCTTTAACAATCACTTTTTGTGGTTCCGGACTAGTAAATGTTTTGCCTCCTGGCACTTTACATGTTTTGGGAAGTGAATCAGAAACTTGATATCCTGCTATCACACATTCTGCATAACTATTTACGTTTATTGGAATAGGTTTAGTTTTATCGCGAAAGATGTATCCTAGAATTCCAGCAACAATAAGAAAAATAATAAGCTGAAACCAAAATTTATTAATGATACGCATCGTAATAAATTATACCATTTCAAACTCATCCTATTGACAAAGGGCTGAACATTTCCTGATACTTATATTAAGAATGAATAATACAAAAACACTTCTCGTTCTAGTAGTTGCTGCTCTTGTAATAGGACTAGGATGGGTATTTTTATACAAATATCAAAATAAAAACGGAATTGATCCAACAAAAAGTACATCCTCTGCAATCCTTAACCCTGTATTCTATGATGTAAAAGTCTGGCTTCCTGGTGTTTCTTGGAGTACGCCCAAAAAAACGTCTGAGCAGACAATGTATGGTGATCTTAAAGGTGAAGAGTCAACCGCACAAATCACAACAAAGACTGCTACGGTTAGCCAATTTGAGAACGTAAAAGAGTTAAACTCTATGGGTTATCACCAAGATATTAATCTCGAAGCAGGTGGACCCGGGTCATCAATCTGGGGCTACAAGAAAACAGATGGTAAAATGTCTCAAATTGTAACCTTTTCTTACAACACAACCCCCTCGAGCAATAATCCAAATGAACCGTTACAGTTTAATTGCCCGTGTAAAACAACTTTGAAAGTATTTGTTAGTGATCCCTTCAATGAAAAACAATAATCTCCACTTGGGTAGAATTACAGAGATAGAATTAAGACTCATTTTTGGCCTTATTGCTATAGCTTTTCTTAATGTAATTATTTACAAAAGTTTATCAGTTGGACAACCATTTGGCTTAATTCTTCTAAACGATGTTGGCATTTACGTATATGCAATTTTACTCATAATGACCATGATATTTACAATAATAAGGGATAGAAAGCTTTTAACATATTCTTTTTACACACTACTCTCAATCATGACAATAAACATAATTCTAAATTTGTTTGATCTAATTATTAATCATAGAATTAGCGATAATGGGCAAGCAATCGTACTTGATGCAACCCTTATTTGGATTTCGAGCCTGGGGGTTTTTGGTTTTTGGTATTGGATAGTTGACCGCGGTGGACCCATAAATAGAGCTATTGAAAGCAAAGATACAAGATATGATCTGCTCTTTCCACAATATCAATCTACAATCCCTGGTTGGGAAAAATGGAAGCCAGAATTTTGGGATTATGTAATGTTTTCTTTTTTCACTAGCACAGGTTTTTCACCTGCAGATACCCTGCCCCTCTCCTTGAGAGTAAAAATATTGATGGCAATCGAGGCAACAATCTCTCTTGTCATAATTGGGATGGTAATTAGCCGAGCACTGAGCCTCATACAATAACTAGGGATTAGGGACTAGGTGTTAGGTATTAGGTGTTAGGAGTTAGGGATTAGGAAAATGAAAAAAACGAAAATGAATAAAAAAAATATATTATTACCAATATTTGCGTGTCTGGTTTTGGCTATAGGTTTATTTCTTGTTATAAAACACTTCCCAAAGAAAAATAACTTACCCACTACAACTTCGTCTAATCAAAAATCAAACCTTGCAAATCCAGCATCTGTTAATTGTGAAAAACAAGGAGGACAAACAGTAATAATGACCATGGGAAATGGGGGGCAATATGGACTTTGTCAGTTTGCAGATAACATGGCTTGTGAAGAATGGGCAATGATGAGAGGTCAATGTCCCGTGGGAGGAATAAAAACAACAGGATATGATAATATTCAACAAATGTATTGTGTTTGGATCGGCGGAAAAACATTAGCAACACCAAATGCAAATTGCACACTTCCCGATGGTACAGTTTGCCCAGTAGATTCTCTTTACAATGGGACCTGTCCAAGTAACCTCTAACAACTAGTTATTTCTTGAGTAAATAGAAGAGTTTGCCGTAAGCAATAAAAGCGACTAGAAAGAAGATTCCCATTATAAATGATGCTGTTTCTGCTGCATTTTCTTTAAGACTAACCGTAGCAATTCCAGCTATGAATGCTATCATAACACTTACAAAACCTGCCACTCCTACTCTTTTTACAAACACATTTTTGTCTTTTAATGAAGCGATCAAAATTATAACTGAAAGTACAACTAGTACTAAACCAACTATTCCATGTGCGGCAAAGGCAAGCTGTGCAAAATAAGGAGCTTTGTGAGTAGCGGTTTCCTCATCCGGAGGAATACCAAAATGACTTACTGTCATTCCCAACGAATATTGTAAAACTAGAGCTATTAATATCCCGCGAACTTTTCTTTGACCAACTGTTAAATCCTTCATAAAAAAATTATATCACTATTTTAAATACATGTTAAAGAAGGCAACGGTGTTCTCCATTGCCGGAACAAAACTTGCACCGCTTATATTGTGTCCTCCACTTGGATATTCATGTAGTTCATGAGGAATTTTTGTTTTATCTAACAGCTTAATAAAATCGCGGCTATAACCTATATTTACAACATCATCATCAACAGCATGATTCAATTCAATTGCACCTTTTAAATCATTTAAATAATTGGTAGGAGCAACTTGTTTCCAAAATTCGCTATCACTTCCTATTTCTCCATACTTTTTTGAAAGCTCACTTCTTGTGTTTTGTCTTCTGGTGACATCCGCAGGAGGGTGATAACTCTGGTCATTGAGACCATATTTTTGTAGATCAGAATATGAATATCCTGCCCCAGCCCAAATCACAGCAACAGGAATAGTCTTTTTGACTGCCAAAGCTCTCAGAACAATGTTGCCAGCCATGCTGTGTCCCCACATACCAATCTTATCCTTGTTAATAAAATCTGCATTTTGAAGAGCTGAATATGCGTTGAGCGTATCAATTACATAGTCTGAAGAATAATAAGACCCGCCGGGATTCCCCTCTGACTTTCCGTTGCCTCTTAGATCTATTTTAAAAACTACATAACCATTTCTTGCCAGATAATCTACATAATCAATATATCTTTCTGTTGTTACATACTGACTCGGAGGAATATATCCATGCACAAATACTATTGCCGGCCATCCTCCAGTTGGCACTTTACCCTCTGGAATTGTAAGAAGTCCATTAACCTTGTACCCATCTGAATCATAGCTAGTAATGTAAGATTTGTAATTTGAACCATCTTGGTAAAATGTTTTATCGCCAAGCTTGCTTAGATAAGATCTATTTCTTAGATATGGAATTGTGAGCTCCTGAAATTGAAAGGGTGTAGGTGTTGGAATAATAGATGTGGCACCTTTTTTAACTACGGATTTACTTCCACCCATTAAAAAATACATTAAGCCAGCAAGAATAACTACAAACACAACGAATCCAAATCTATTCATACTCTACCTAAAAGGAGAATTAGGAACCGGAGACTTTTTCTACCTCGTTTGGTCTTCTAAATTTAAAACTTTTATCTACAATTATCAAGCCTATGATTACAAGTACCCAAGAGAATTGAGCAATTAATGGATGAATAAATGCCAGAGGAACAGCTAGCGCAAAGACGACTGGTGGCACTAGAAATGTAAGACTATAGTATCTAATGTGTCTTGCGCTTAACTTTTCATCAATTAACTCTTTTTTTTCGCATGCATATAACCAAATACTAGCAAGCAATAATCCTACTATAGCAAGACTTGCAGAGTAAAATGCAACAACTACAGGAATAGTATTGTGGTCACCAAACAAATCCACAGGAAAAGGCAAGAAGGATAAGGAGATAAGAAATATAATGTTTAACCAAACAATTCTACTATCAAACTTTCTAATAAGTCCAAAAATAGCATGATGATTAAGCCAATAAAATCCTATGATTAAAAAGCTAATAATATTTGCAAGATATTGTGGCCAAAGAGAAACAAGTGCTCCTGGAAGTGCAACATTTATATCTCCTACAACCGCAGGTAGGTCTATTTTTAAAACCAATAAGGTAGCTGCAAAAGCAAATACTCCATCAGAAAAGTTTGTAATTCTGTTTTGATCAACAAGATCAATGATTGCTGCTACTGCCTCTTTCTTTTCTTCTTTCTCTGTCCTTTTTACCATACATTCAGACTACTATAAATTCACTTAATCTATCAACTAGCAAGAAATAAACAAAAAAACTATAATATCTGTATGCAAAATCCAATCATTATCCTCGACAAATTTCTTAACTCAATAACAATGTATAGACTAATCCTCTATGGATTAATTGCTATGGTAATCTACTCTCTTGCCATGTCCTTTTTGGGTTTTATTCCTTTTAACTGGCTTACCCTCTTTACCTCCTTGATAATTTTGCTACTGACCTGTTTTATAACAAATTTTACCTTTGGAAAATTGCTAAAAGCGACAAACAATCAAGAATCATATTTAATAACAGCACTAATTCTTTATTTTGTCATTGCTCCTGCAACAAATTTTTCCGGCGGAACATCTCTAATCTATGCAGCTATATTTGCTATTGCATCAAAGTTTATTTTTGCAATTAGAAAAAGGCATATTTTTAACCCCGTTGCCATTTCTGCCCTTATCCTAGGACTAACCGGAATGGGATATGCAATTTGGTGGGTAGGAAGCCTAATCATGCTTCCTATTACGCTCGCTGTTGGGTTACTTGTGGTTAGGAAAATAAGAAGATTCCAGCTTTTCTTTGCATTCGTTTTTATAAGCCTTCTGACAATGGTATTTTTTGGATCCTTAAACCACAGAGACGCATTCGAGGTTATAAAAGTTGCAGTATTATCATATCCCGTAATATTCTTTGGAACCATTATGCTAACGGAACCATCCACTACTCCTCCAACTAAAAATCTTAGGACAATTTACGCAATACTAGTGGGAATAATATTCGGCTCACAGTTTAAAATTGGACCCTTAACTCCCACACCGGAATTTGCATTAGTTATTGGAAACGTTTTTTCCTATCTTGTTACAAATAAACAAAAGCTGTTTTTAACTTTCGAGAGCAAAAAACAAATTGCCAAAGATACATACGAGTTTATTTTTACCGGAAAAGACGGATTTAATTTTAATGCTGGGCAATATCTTGAATGGACTCTTCCAAATGTAAAAATTAATTCTCGGGGGAATAGAAGGTACTTCACAATCGCATCTTCCCCTGCCGAAGACAAAATAAAATTAGGGCTTAAAGTTTTTCCCGACTCAAGTCCATTCAAAAAAAAGCTACTTGATCTAAAGGCAGGTGACCAAATAATAGGAAATCAACTAAGCGGTGATTTTGTTCTACCAAAAGGTAAAAATGAAAAGCTAGTTTTTATAGCTGGAGGAATAGGAATAACTCCATTTAGAAGTATCATTGAATATCTACTCGACAAAAAAGAAACAAGACCAATTACCCTCTTTTATTCAAATAAAACAACTGATGAAATTACCTACAAAGATATTTTGGATCGAGCCATTAAAGAACTTGGCATAAAAACAATTTATCTACTGGGCGACAATCAAACAATGCCAAAGGACAATGACTTTGAAATAGGAAGATTGAACGTAGAAATGATTAAAAAATATGTAAATGACTGCATGGATAGAACTTTTTATATATCAGGTCCGGAAGCAATGGTTAATACCTACAGAAAATTACTAAAATCTATGGGTATTAAAAATAGCCGCATCAAGGTTGATTACTTCCCAGGATTTTAGTTAGTATCTAGTATTAGATATTAGGTATTAAGTATAATTTCCAAAATGAAACCCAAATCCTTCACTTACCCATCAATGGGTACATCTTGGGAGATAACCATATGGGATAGTCTTAATGAAGCTAAACTTTTGGAAATAAAAAAAGAAATAATTTCTAAATCAAATATATTTGATAAAACATACTCCAGGTTCAAAAAAAATTCCTTTGTAAATAAAATCTCTGATACCAAAGGGATGATTGAAACTCCTATTGATTTTGTTCCAATGCTCAAGCTTTATTTTGATTTATACGATTTATCAAACAAAAAAATTACACCATTAATTGGACAGACATTAGTAGATATGGGTTATGATGCAGACTATTCGCTTATACCAAAGGATAAGATAAGTAGTGTTCCCGATTTAAAAGAAACAGTATCCATAATTGATAATGAGCATATAAAAGTTAGAAAGCCTTCGCTCTTTGATTTTGGAGCTCTAGGCAAAGGTTATTTTGTAGACATAATCCAAAATATTCTTACGAGCCACAAGATAAAAAAATTTTTAGTAAATGGGAGCGGAGATATATATTATAAAGGAGAAGACATTTTACGCGCCGGCCTTGAACATCCTTTCGATCCAACCAAAGTTATAGGTGTGGTTGATATGAAAACTGGATCAATGTGCGCATCCGCCTCCAATAGAAGAAGATGGGGAAATTTTCATCACATAATAGACCCGACAACACTTATCCCAGCGGTAGAGGTTGTTGCCGTCTGGGTTGTGAGTAAATCTGCTGCTCTGTCCGATGCTCTTGCTACATGTTTGTTTTTTGCGCCCCCAGAAAACTTTGAAGATCAATTTGAATTTAAATATGTGATATTAAATAAAGAAATGAGAGTAAAAAAATCTAAAGGGTTTGAGGTTGAATTATTTTAAACTATCCTCTAATTCCTAATCCCTAGTCTAGGCTTTTGCCTGGGTCTTAATTTGGTTAAGGGCGTCCATAAATCCTTTTGGAGTGAGTGATGATCCATTTATTACACCTAAGTTTACTTGATCAATTGGTTTACCAACAACTTGATCCTTGTATCCATCAGCAAAATTCTTTTGCATAAATTTAGTTGTAGAGGCTGCATCTGCTGATCCAGTAAAGTTAACATCTGTCACCTTACCGTCTTTAAGTGTCAATGTTACATCTATTGTCTCAACGCGGTCTGGATTTTGATATTGACCTTTTGCTTCATAGTTTCCGTCCTTATAGTTACCCGTTGCAGAGGATGCTCCGCTTGGCATTGGAGTGGAACTTGGAGTCATAGTTTGACTCTTTTTATCTGTAGATTGACCCTTAACACCGAACTCCCAAATTGCAAAAACCACAATTACTACTATTAATAGCGCTGCAGCTAATTTTATTACCTTAGAATTCACAATAGTTAATAAGATACACTAATCCCAATTTCATTGCAACCCTAAATAATCCTTAAAGTGAGCTGAATACCATAATGAGAACCCTTTTTTAAAGAGTTCTCATTATACTTTGTGAAAGGAGAATTATTTCTTCTTCTTTCCTTTATTTGTAAGTTTAAGGTAAGCAACAACTACTGCTACTATTCCAACAACTATTTCAATTACATTTGCTAGAGAGAGTCCAAGACTTGTTACTAAAAGGTTATTTCCTGTGAGTCCTTCATAACCCCAAAGTAAACCTCCAACGATAAGTACCCAGATTAAATATGGTTTGTATTCACGCATGTAATATCACCACCTTTTAAGCCTATCTTTGATACGCGTTTTCAAAAATTAAGCTATATATCAGTTTATGCACTTTGCTAAATGCTTGTCAAGATTATCTGCGGTTATTTGGAGGTACCTTTTTTCCAATCAACACCTCTGAGTATGGGAGAATACACATCATCATCTATATCAATTCTCAACTCTCCTAACTCATCAGCGGTTGGATTTCTATCTTGAAACTCTACAAATGGAACGTCACTGACTATCGCAATTGGCGTTTGCTCTGCACTTTCTCCCATTACAAGCCCGGCAGATGCAGCCAGTCCATCTGCAATTGCAACTTTTGTCATCTTGAGCTTTCTACCAAAAATATCCGGTGTACCTATCATGTCATTTAGAGCCTTAAATCCACTATGGGCTAAGGAGATGACTCCTACCCCCCACCTTAAAGGAGAGGTTTTACTGTCAGTAATGATTACTCCTACGTTTTTGAGACTGAATTTGTCAGTAAGATGTTCACGAACCTTATTAGCACTTGATTGTAAATCCACTGGCCATAAAACATAATTACCATCTGTATTCGATTCATCAATTCCGGCTGATACTGCTAAAACATTGTTTTTAATTGTAAGAAATAGATTGTACTTATTTTCTTCTCGCGGTAAATACAAGTCTGCTTCCTTTTTAATCAATTCGTCTTTACTATTTCCTTCCATTGGCACAAAATTGCCTTCACAGATGGAAACAATCTTTGATGTCACTACAACAACAGAGTTTTCTGAAAGTTCAGTTATATATTTATCTAACACTTCCAACAAATTTTTATCTTTATCTGTTATTTTATGAGTTTTAATTGCTCTTATATTCATTTTTCTACTTTATATTTTAACAAAAGTGTTCCAGTAGAATTTAACTTCTCTACTGAAATCAATTCAAGATCAGATTCAAAGTTCTCATCTGCAAATATTTTCTTGCCTTTCCCGAATATAATCGGTTCGACTGTAAGATATATTTCGTCAACCAACCCAGCTTTTATAAAAGATGAATAAATTTTTGCTCCACCGAGAAGAAGAATTTCATCCCGATCTCCGAGTCTTTTATAAAGCTCTCTGGGCGTTTCCGAAGTAAATTCAAGTGAACCTGGAACACTTTCATTAACATATCTTACGGGTAGACTAGTTAATACAATTCTTAATTTACCATCATTTTCAAAACCTAAATTATCACGAACTGCCTCATAAGTTGAAGACCCCATCACAATTAACTTAGCATTCTTTACTAGATTGAAAAAAAACTCTTGGTCTTCTTTGGAAGTCCACTTGTAAATATTTGGATCATCTCCGTTTGTAAGATAACCATTAAGAGAGGTTACGGCGACTAAAATTATTTTCATTATTTTTCCGTCTTTACTATTTATTCTTTTTGAGCCAATTAACTCCGAGGTAAGCAAACGGGGTTTCTATAACTGACATTACACATTTTAAAAACCAGTATGGAAGAATTATGCTTATTAGGAAAGGCCAATTTGCTCCAAACGGTTTATCAAAAGCATAAAAAGCTAAAAACATAAATATAAATGTATCTAGACCTTCTGAAACAAAGTTTGATAAATTATTTCTAAACCACAATGCTTTTTTACCCATCTTTTTCCTGAGTTTTGTGAATATAAAAACATCTGTAAATTCTGCGATTATGAAAGCGGTAAGAGAGGCAGCTGCAATTCTAGTTGATAACTTAAAGACTGCATCATAAGATGGTTCTTGTGAGGTAAACCGACCAGATGGTGGAAGTGCTGTTGATATAAAAGAGAATATTAGAATTAATAAGACAACCAATAATCCTGATCTGACAACACTCCTCGCCCGCTCTACACCAAAAACTTCTACAATTACATCATTGATTGTATAAACTAAGGGAAGAATAAGAATTGCAACGGATGCATTGAATTGATAGCCCAAAACCTTAATCAGTGGAAAGGTTTTTGCACCCATTAGCTCTGATGCGCATATACAAAAAATGTAAACCGCGACTAATAAATCAAACTTCTCTATCTTAAATAAGTTCATATAAATACCTGAAGCATTTTAACACAGAACCAATCTGAATGTAAGAATTAGGATCCCTGAGGCTTTTGGGGTAGTAAATTTGTGGGGATAAGGACTTGATTTATTTTATATATAACTCCGTTTGAAGTAACGATTCCCCTACTCTTTGTGATTGCAGAAGTATTAACTTTTGAACCATCCAACATCTGAACTGCGCTGTCACTTGCCAAATCTTTATCTGTAATTGCACCCTGGGCTATATGATGCATTAGGAATTTTCGCAGTGTATCCTGATCAGACAACAAATAAGTAATTGTATCTTCGTCTAGAGACGCAAAGGCGCTATCTTGTGGAGCAAGAATAGTATATTTGGCTGGGCCAGAAAGAGTTTCTAGCAATCCCTCATTCTTTAATGCTTCTAAAAAGATTGTAAAATTACCATCCTGGGTTAATAAATCTACGTCATTTATGGAGGTCGTTTGTATAGGCGAATTGGTAGGAGCACTTCCTCCAACGCCCAACACCATTCCACCTGAGCTTGATACATAAGAGGATTGATCCGTTTTTACAATCACTGTGGCAACTATTAGCACGATGATTGCTAAACCGATGAGCAGAAAATTCTTCATTAGTTAAATCTAACAGCAGGAAAACAATATAAAAGAAGAAACGAGTAAAAGTTTTGTAAAGGTTATTGAGAAGGAGACTGATATTTTTTCATCATCTCTTGAATTTGTTCTTGACTCATACCGCTTGGCATAGTCCCAGATGGTGCAACCTTGGTTCCACTTGGGTATGCGTTCATCATTTGAGACATGTCTTGGAATTTTACACCTGTTGGTAAAACAAATAAGCTGTCTGAAACTGACCCAACTTTGCAATATTGTTTGTATTGTTCAAGAGCATCTAATGTTGATGATCCTTTGTTTTCAACTGTATCTTGTCCTTTAGCTGGAGTTACTGTGATGTCTGGCATATCCATCATAAATCCCCCCTGGGCGTTCCAAAAGTAAACCTTCTTGCCCATAATAATTGCACTTCCGGAATCATTTGCTGTTTTTCCAACAACGTCTGATCTTATCTTTCCGCCTTTAATATATGCTTTGACTGTGGTTCCTTCTGGTGTTGTGTAATCACAGGTGAGGGTCATAGATTTAGCAATAGCATCCTGAATTGAGGTAATTGCATTTGTATTTTCTTTTTGTGTTTGAGTATTGGATGAGGAAGGAGCGGTCTTTGATTTACCTAGAACCATATAGCCACCAACACCAAGTAAAATTACAATAATTACAGCGGCTATAATCATTAAATTCTTGTTCATTAAGCTAATAATAACACCATTCCCTCACAAGTCAATGAGTTTTTTGAAAAGAAGCTTAAATTAGTGTAAGAGAAGCAAAAATATGGCCAACATAGCCATCCCAAAATCTTCAACAAGCGTCACATATGTTAGCGGAACCTTTAAGACGGTTCCCAAACAAACACACTGGAATTTTTCATGTTTTAGAATCTTCAATAAAACCCCTATTCCGGAAAAGCTCATGACAGTTATTTCTGCCATAAGGATTTGTTTTGGTAAAAAATTCAGAATCATCGCGAGTGCAAAAAACAATTCAATAAATGGATAAACGTATCCATATATAAACACTTTCTTAGCAAGAAGATCATACATGGAGTACCCTTCTGCAAAACCCTTAAGATTAATTAACTTAAAACCAGAAAAAACCAAAAAGAACCCAACCATAAAATTAGTTATTGGCTTTTGGATATTAGTTATTGGGTAAGAAATTACAATCGAAACTAAAAGAATTAACCCAATTATGATTATTAGAGGTGAATAGTCATTTGAATTGGAATCCGTATCAGAAATAATTGAGCGTTCTTTTATTGAAGATCTAAGAACCAATTTCATTCCACATTTAGGACACTTACCTGGCTTATCAGAAACAACCTCCGGATGCATGGGACAAATATATTTCATTCTGTAATTATATTCCTTGACCAGGAAACATTGAAAGCATATAAATTACTTATGAGAGATCGCGAACCCTCAATGTATGGTGCTCTTACTGATAAAGCAGTAAGAGGCATGCACGAACTTCTAGACTCGTTAGAAAAACAACATCCACATGAATCAGAACTTGCTAGATCCGGCGATCCTCATCTACAATATATCGCCACGAGAATGCGTGAGAAAAGATTAAAAGGACACAATATGGAGTACGTGTTTAATCTTCCACCAACATTTGAAAACCTCGCCCTACTCACAAGAGTTGAAGACTACGAGCAACACCCTTAGGCCTTGCCTCAATCAGCCTCAAATACTATAATACGTTTCTATGGCTAAAACAGAACAGTTATTGGAATTTGAAAGGGAAAGAGCTAAACAAATCCCCTCTACTCCAAGCGATATAGAACATGTACAAATTATATTTCCGGAAAACGTTGTAGGACTAGAGATGTTGGATATTGGTGCTGGAGTATCAACAGTGGGAAGGGAGCTACAAATTCGTGGAGCAAAAGTCACGACGCTCGATCGCCGCTACGACAATCTT
>DASZYA010000001.1:0-68624 GCA_035545675.1 Patescibacteria group bacterium | reverse complement strand
TCCTAGGGTTTGGTTTGGCCTCCCCTTTTTGGTTGCCGGCAATGCTCGAAACTAAATATGTATCTGGTCTGCAGATTTTTGATATAGCTCAAGCATTTACTCCAATTAAAAAGTTTTTCGTTCCAACTTGGGGTTTTGGCTTATCACCTATGGATCCTTTAAATCCAATGTCTGTCCAGTTAGGCTACGCAGATCTACTTGGAGTAATTATTGGAATATTTGTATTTATTAAAAGTAAAAAGAAAAAACTTATTGGGGTTTTCATTTTTTCCTATATTTTTGTTTTCTTTATGATGACAAAATACTCACTTCTAATTTGGAAGACGATCCCTTTAATCTCATATTTTCAATTTCCTTGGAGACTCTTGAGTTTAGAGGTTCTTATCGCATCATTTCTAGCTGGATCTATTTTTTCTATTAAGATTTTCAAAAACAAAATCTATTTCAAATATTTAGCACTTTTTATGATAGTTCTTTCAGTAGGTTTAAGTTTTAAATACATAAGAGCCCCCTTTTATTTTCCACGTACAGATCAACACTATTTAACAAGAAGTAATTTTACGGATGGTACAAATAGCCCAGGAAATGCATTCAATACATATTGGTTATCAAAAGGTATGCCAAAGAAAAACAAAAATTTGACAGAGATAATAAGCGGTAAAGGAGAAATATCTTTGTTAAGTAGAGATAGAAATAGCTATACGTTTGCTGTTAGAAGTATCAGTGATCTTGATTTTTTGGTAAACATTGCATATTTTCCGGGCTGGAAAGTATCTGTTAATAATAGGAAAGTCCAAAGTTATGAAAGAGATGGGATAATTGAGGTCAGAGTCCCAAAAGGTAGTAATATTGTCAATTTAGCCTTTCAGAACACAGATATTCAAAATTTCTCTTATGCATATTTTCTACTTTCATTGATCTTGTTGGTGTTACTTGGTAATAAAACAATTGATATAATTAAAAGATGAAGATAGGTTTGGATATCTCTCCGTTGTCTACTGGTCACAAAGTCCGTGGTGTTGGTTTTTATGTCAAGCTACTAATGGATAATCTAGAAAAGTTTGATAAGAAGAATTCTTATGATTTCTTTTCTGGGTCTCTTCCTCGTGATCTTGATGTTGTTCATTATCCTTACTTTGATCCCTTCCAAATTACTTTACCGCGTCGTTTACCAAAAAAAACTTTAGTAACAGTTCATGATCTGACTCCAATTGTTTTTAAAGATCATTTTCCGAGCGGCTTCAAGGGAAATTTACGTTTTTTAATCCAAAAGAGAAGACTTGCTAAGGCATCAATGATAATCGCTGATTCAGAATGTTCAAAAAAAGATATTATAAGACTGATTGGAATCCCAGAAGAGAGGGTGAGGGTAGTTTATCTAGCAGCAAACGAGGTTTACAAATCTCAAAAGCATGGTAAATGGGAAAATGATTTTCGTAAGAGGTTTGGTCTCCCCGAGGAATTCGTTTTATATGTAGGGGATGCAACTTGGAATAAGAATCTACCCAACTTAATCAACGCTATAAAGCAAACCTCTCATAAACTCGTTATGGTTGGTAAGGTTTGGGAAAATACCCTTGATAGCGTTCCTGATAATCCATGGAATAAGGATTTAAGAGAAGTACTCAGTGAGATTGAAAATGATGACAGGTTTATGAGATTAGGTTTTGTTTCAGATCTAGAGCTTTGTTATATTTATAATCTCGCAACTGTATTTATTATGCCATCAGTTTATGAGGGATTTGGTTTGCCGGTGCTTGAGGCAATGAATTGTGGTGCGCCCGTTATTACGACGAGGGGTGGAAGTCTGCCAGAGGTAGCGGGAACCGCAGGTTATTACGTTGAGCCAAATGATCCTGAAAATATAAAAGAAGCAATAAATGCAATGATGTCAGATGCAAAACTGAGAACAATTTTTTCAAGAAAGAGTATAGCTCAAGCAAAAAAATTTTCAATTAAAAAAATGATTGAGGAAACGGCAGATATTTATTCGTCAGTATGAAAAAAATAAAAGGCTTTATTTCAAATCCCCTCATATTTGGGAGTTCCGTTATTTTAATTGGATCCCTTGCGGCAAACCTTGGGCATTATATGTTCAACCTAATAATGGGAAGATGGCTTCTTACCCCCTCTCAATATGGACTGGTTGTATCTTTAGTATCCGTTACAGTCCTTTTTTCAGTATTTCAGCTGAGTTTAACAGGAATCTTTGCTAAATTCTCTGCAAAATTTGCTGCTTCAAAAGATAAGGTAAGCGAGTCTGATCTAATCAAGAAGGGTTTAAGACTAACATTTATTATTTCCTTTGCAATTTTAATCATACTCTTGATTTCATCAAGTATATTCTCAGAATTTCTGCATGTTAACAATTATTTAATAGTTTCTCTAACTTTTTTATACATATTTCTTTCTATTTTATCTTCTCTACCCATGGGTATACTTCAAGGGCAGGTCAGGGTATATGTAATTTCATTTCTAAATATATTTAATGCGTTAGTAAAGTTGGGTGTTGGAGTGGGGCTCGTATTGTTGGGATATCAAGTATTTGGCGCGATGGTTGGAATAGGGCTTTCCATTTTTGCCATGTTCGTCTTGGCAATGTTCTTCATTAGGAAAAATATTCTTAAAAGCACGGATAAAAGGGAAGACGAACAAAAACTTTTAGTTCGTGAGTTGCAAAAATATGGTGTTAAATTTTTCCTCGCGACTCTCGGAATAACTATGTTCACAAGCATGGATATAATTTTGGCAAGACACTTCTTTTCCCCAATTATTGCAGGACAATATGCCGCTCTTGCCTTAATGGGTAAGGCAATCTTTTACCTTACATTCCCAATTTATTTTGTGTTTTTTCCGTTAGTTGCTCAAAAAAAAGAAAAAAAAGAGAAGGTTCATGGTTTATTAGTGCAAGGAGCAATTCTCATAGTGATTGTCTCAGTACTTTCTAGTATCTTTTATTTTCTTTATCCAAATATTGTATTAAAAGTATTTTTTCCAAAGCCAGAGTATGCAGTACTATCTAAATACTTAGGAATATTTTCAATCTTTATATTAATATATTCTGTTGCAAACTTATTTAATAATTTTCTGCTTTCTATAGGTAAAACTAATATTTATATTATTAATCTGTTTTGTGCATTTCTCATGGTAGTTTTGATATCTATTTATCACTCAGATCTAATCCACATAATTCACTCCTTAATTGCTACTTCCTTTTTACTTTTATTGCTTCTTTTTATATACTACTTGAACAATGGAAAAGATTAAATTATTTTCGCTCGTTTTGCCTGCTTATAAACAGAGTAAGACCATTGTTAAAAATATAAATGAGCTAGAGGAAGTTCTTTCCACGTTACCATTCAGATCAGAGTTAATAATTGTATTGGATGGAAGAGACGATGAAGCAAGTAAAAAAATTAAAGCTTTAATTAAAAAAAAGAGGAAAATTGAAATAAGGCTTTTTGAATATGAAGTGAATCAGGGCAAAGGATATGCAGTATCCTATGGGGTTATGAAGGCAAAAGGTGATGTAATTGGTTTTATTGATGCGGGTCTTGATATTAATCCTTCTGAGATAAGTTTGATGATAAATCTTATGGAGTGGAATAACGCGGATATAATTGTGGGTAGTAAGCTGCATCCTGAATCAAAAGTTAATTATCCAATTGCAAGAAAAATCTTATCATGGGGATATAGAACTTTCACTCACTTATTGTTTGGATTTACTGTTCGTGATACACAAGTAGGTTTAAAAATATTCAAAGGAAAAGTGGCAAAGGATGTATTCTCTAAACTTGTTGTGAAAAGATTTGCATTTGACATAGAAGTTTTAGCCGTTGCTTATAGGTTAGGATACAAAAAAATTTATGAAGCACCTGTTGTTTTGGATTTCAAAAATGGTACTATAACATCAAGTAATTTTTGGAGAATCATATTTTGGATGTTGTGGGATACAATCGCCGTGTTTTACCGAATAAATGTCCTCCGTTATTACGATAGGAAATGAACATATTAATACTTAACTGGAGAGATCCCAAGAATCCAAAGAGTGGAGGGGCGGAAAAGGTCACAATGGAACATGCCAGGGCTTGGGTTTCTGCTGGTCATACAGTAACTTGGTTCTCCTCAAGCTTTGCCGGTGCCAAAGAAAATGAGCGCATAGATAACGTAGAAATTGTTAGGAGAGGAAATTATTTATCAGTCTATATTTTTGCTCCATTTTTCTACCTGTTTTCTAAGAGATCTTTTGATGTAGTAATAGATGAGATACATGGTTTGCCATTTTTAACTCCGCTATATGTCAGAAAACCAAAAATTGCTTTGATACATGAGGTTGCAGGGGAAATCTGGAGTTATATGTTCCCTTTCCCAATGAGTTTGATTGGAAAATTTATTGAATCATTATATTTTAATCTATATAAAAACGTAAAATTTTGGGTGCCTAGTAAATCTACGTTAGATGATTTGGTTAAGATGGGAATTAAAAGAAAAAACATTACTCTTATATATTGTGGTCTTGATATAAAGCCTTTATTAAAGGTACCAAATAAAGAAAAAATCCCAACGTTTATTTTTGTAAGTAGAATTGTGAAAATGAAAGGTGTAGAGGAGGTCATAAAATCTTTTTTCTTTATTCTAAAAGAGTTAAAAGATGGAAATCTCTGGATAGTTGGGGACGGAGACCCAAAATATATCAATTATCTTAAAGAGATTTTGAAGAGTTATTCGATTAGTTCTAAGGTAAAATTCTTTGGAAAAGTGTCAGAGAAAGAGAAAGTGAGCTTACTCCAAAAATCAAATCTCATACTTCATGCCTCAAGAAAAGAAGGATGGGGTCTAGTAATAATAGAAGCTGCTAGTCAGGCAACGCCAGCAGTTGTTTACGATGTTGCAGGTCTTAGAGACTCTGTTATTAATGGAAAAACCGGAGTTGTGATCCATGAGAATAAGCCCGAGGTTATGGCTAGAGCCGCTATAGATCTAATTTCAAATAAAAGCAGGTATACAAAATATCAAAAAAATTGTTTAAAATGGGCCAAGAGTTTGGATTGGGACAAATCCACAAAAATAAGCCTAGAACTTATTGAGAATGTTACAAAAAATAATTAAGAATTTATCTATATATTCGCTAATGCTAATAGCGATTCTCTTTTTAGGATTTTATCTTAGACAGGATAAGCTTTACACGTGGCCTAGACTTGGCGCAACCTTCGATGAATATGCTTGGACTTGGGAAGGAATGAATTTAATACAAAAAGGTGTTCCTATATCTTGGTCTCCACATCCTGAGTATAAAAACTACAAAAATATAATATATCAACAAACTCATTTTAGAATTGTAACTCCATTTCTCGAGCACCCTCCAGTATTTGGTTTGGTTGCTGGTGGCTTTGCAATTCTTAATGGAGCAAGTGATATGTATCATTTAAGCATAAATAATATAAGGCCTTTGGCTGTTATTCTAGGTGTATTATCAATATTTTTAGTCTATTTACTTACAAAAGAAATTTACGAAGAAAAGGTTGCTGTGATGGCAAGTCTTTTATATGCAACAATTCCTACAGTTGTTGTGGGCTCAAGAATAGTACAGAATGAAAATTTCTTTATTCCTGTTTGGCTTCTTACACTTTTTTTAATAGTCAAATATATCAAAACTAAAAATGATTTATTGAGAAATATTGCTTTTGTTTTGTGTATTTTGCTTGTGCTAGCAAAAATACCTTGGGTTGCGGCATCTGGATCCGTTTTCCTTATTTTTCTTTACTTAAAACAATATAAAAATGCTTTACTATTTTTTACCGCTCCAATAATTGGTTTATTAATTTTTGTAGCTTATGGATATTATTATGATTCACATCTCTTTATTAGTCTTTGGGGGCTTCAGTTGAATCGTTATGACCTAACGTTTAATAGTATTTTTGCATTGTTCCAAAAACCATATTTGGTAGACAGATTTTTGACTGATGGCTGGATATATTTTGGATGGTTTGCAGCGATATTAGTCTTCGCACGAGATGTAAGGAAGAACTACGTAATAATTTTTGCTCTACTTTCCTATTTTGTTATATTTTTAGCTGGAATTCCCGATGAACCAAGTCATGGTTGGTATAGATATCCTTTTTATCCATTTCTTGTAATTTCCATCGCGCTATTTATTAAAGAATACTACATTAAAAACTGGGTACTTAGCTTTGTATTTTTGGTTGTTGTAGGAACAAGTCTTCTTGAATTAACTTGGAGGCAAAAGTTTGGATTTTCATATTTGATTTTTAGATTGTCAATAATTTCGTGGGGATCAAGTCTATTTCCCTTATTAACCCCCTACAAAAATGTTAATAAATTTGGTAAATTAGTTTGCTACACATGGTTCGTGATTTTTATTTTTCTTAACGTGTGGGCTGTACATCTTTATAATGAACAATAAAACAAAACTGAGCTTGCCCACTCTATCAGTCATCATAGTAACAAAAAACAATAGGCGAACACTCCCTCGCTTGTTGAGAAATATTGAAAGCCAGGATTATCCACGCAAAAAATTGGAAGTGATCATTGTTGATGGAAATTCAACTGATGGAACAATCGATTTAATTAAGTCATCAAGATTAAAAATAAAATTGGTTTTTGGTAAAAAGCCTAATGATCCAGAGACTTGTAAGGGGGAGGGGCTACATTTAGCAAAAGGTGAAATGGTGGCTTTAATAGATTCTGATAATTATCTGCCGAATAATGATTGGTTTAGGAAAATGGTTACACCCTTATTGGAAGATAAAAATATAGTAGGTAGTTTTACCTGGAGATTTGCATACAGGAAAAAAGACATTTATTTAAATAGATATTTCTCTCTTATCGGATCAGCAGATCCGGTAGGGTTATACCTTGGAAAAGCAGATAAAATGTCTTACATATCAGATAAGTGGACAGGATTTGGGAGTGTGATCAGAGATGAAAAGGATTATTTTGTAGTCAGGTTTGATCGTGAGCATTTTCCTACTCTTGGTTCTAATGGTTTTATAGCAAGAAGAAAGTATTTATTGAAAGGTAAATCGGACATGAATAATTTCTTTCATATAGATGTTCCCTTTGACATACTAAAATTTAAGCTTTCTGACTACGCGGTCGTACGAGATGTTGTAATTCATGATACAGCAATTGCACTTTTTCCATATGTAATAAAAAGAGCTCGTTATATGATGTTGCATTATCAAAAAAGATCTAGTGAAAGAAGATACAAAGTCTTTGATCCGGCTAGAACTCAAGATATTATTGGAGTTATTTTATTTATAATTTTTTCTTGTACGTTTATACAACCATTTTATATTTCTATAAGGGGATACTTAAAAAAACCCGATATTGCATGGTTTATTCATCCTATTTTCTGTTTTTCAATTTTTGTTACATATATTGTTGCAATACTAATAAAGCTTTTTAAAGGTCTTTTTATGACTTTCACAAATTAAATATGACTATTAAAAATAAGAAAATTTTATTAACTGGTGCATCGGGCTTTTTGGGCCAACACGTTTATAAAAAACTAATTCAAGCTGGAGTTGATCCCAAGAATGTCTATGCTCCTTCATCAAAAAAAATAGATCTGAGAAAATACGAGGATTGTGTGAAGGCTGTAAAAGATCGGGATATTGTAATACATCTAGCGGCTAAAATTGGAGGTATAGGTTTTAATAAAGAAAAACCGGGAGAAATCTTTTATGAAAATTCTTTAATGGGCCTACATCTCATAGAAGCAGCAAGACTTGCCGGAGTTAAAAAATTTGTAACAACAGGTACTGTCTGTTCTTATCCCAAAAATGCGCCATTACCATTTAAAGAAGAATCACTTTGGGATGGCTACCCGGAAGAAGTAACCGCACCATACGGAATCGCCAAGAAAATGCTTATAGTACAGGGACGAGCTTATTATGAGCAATACGGTTTCAAGTCATTTATCTTGATGCCTGTAAACCTATATGGCCCAGGTGACCATTTTGAATCTAATTATTCGCACGTAATGACTGCCTTAATTAAAAAAATAGTAGATGCAAAAATCAACAACGAGAAGAGTGTTAGTATATGGGGAACTGGTAAAGCAAACAGAGAATTTATCTATGTAGAGGATGCAGCTCGTGCAATTGTTATGGCTGTCAGAAAATACGATAAGCTAGATCCAATTAATCTTGGGTCCGGAGTCGAAATTTCAATTGCGAAGCTAGTAGAGATAATTAAAAAAACTGTGGGATACAACGGCAAAACCGTTTGGGATAAAACAAAACCAGACGGCGTTTTAAGGAGAAAAATGAATACAAGACGTGCTTACAAAGAATTTGGATTTAAAGCAAAAACTGATCTCAAGAAAGGCATTAAGAAAACTGTCGATTGGTATATTAAAAATAGAATATGAAAGGAAAGAAAAAAATTATATTAGAAATCGGTTCCGGACAGGGATTTAACACTTATTATCTATCAAAGAATAAAAATAATGATGTAACCGGAATTGATCTATCTAGGAGAGATATAGCTATATCAAAAAAAAGATATCCAGGCGTGAAATATATCTATATGGATGCGGAAAAGCTAAAATTTAAAAAAAATACATTTGACGAAATATACGCAATGGATATATTGGAGCATGTAGATAATCTAAATAAAGTTTTGGGTGAAATTGCTAGAGTCTTAAAGCCGGGTGGAAAATTTATTGTTAATATTCCATATCATAGATCAGAGAAATGGTTATTGGTTGTAAGACCGACGTTTCATAAAGAAATTCATCACGTCAGAATCTTTGGTGAGAAAGAGTTAGAAACACTACTTAGAAAAAAGAAAATAAGAGTAGTAAGGAAGGTTAAGAAAGATTTTCTTCAGCATATAGAGTTATATGTTCTATTTAAGAGAAAAATCAAATCCAAAACACAACTGAGTATTGGTAGTTGGAGAGATACAAATTTTACAAAATTTGTACATTTATCACTGCTTTATTTCCATCCTACCGTAGTTAGAACACCCCTCGTATACTTTCCAATATGGATAATAACTGTTCCTATTGGTGAAGGAATTAATTATATTGGCAACAAAATTTTTCCGCGTTCGGTGTATTACGAGTTTGTAAAAAATAAAAATGCAAAATAGTCAACTAATTTCTATATTTACAGTAAATTGGAACGGTAAAAAGTGGTTAAATAAATTTTTTTCCTCTCTCCAGAAGCAAAGTTATAAAAATATTGAGCTTATAATGGTTGATAATAATTCATCGGATGATTCTGTTGATTATGTAAGAAAAAAATTTCCTCAAGTCAAGATTATAAAAAATAAAAGAAATTTGGGATTGGCCACAGCAACTAAAATTGGAGTAGAAGAATCGAAGGGCGAAATAGTTTTGTTTGTTAATAATGATACGTGGTTTGATAGGTATTTTGTAGAAAAATTAAAGAATTTTTATGATAATAATGACTACGATGTATTATCTGCAGTAGAAAAAAGATACTTCAACAACAAGCAATTTAAATGTAATACAACAATTGATCCAACGGGAAGTCCTGCATATTTTATTCCCACTTACAATTCTAAAAAACTATTTTATCTCACGGTTTGTTTTTTATGCAGTAAAAATCTTTTTCAAAAGACTTTGGGAACGGATAAAGATTTTTTTATGTATTATGAAGACGTAGATTGGTTTTGGAGACTTTCGCTTTTGGGCAAAAAATTTACAGTAGTCAAAAATTGCTTCATACATCATGCGGGAGCAGGTAGTACGGGTGAGGGATTAAAGTATAATACATTTTTATGGCGTAACCAAAATACCTTACAAGCTATTATTAAAAATTATTCCACTATAACTCTATTTTTTGTAATTCCTCTATATGTCATGCAAAACATTTTTGAGATAGCTTTGTTTTTATTAATGGGTAAGCCAAGTATTTCTTATTCATATATTGAGGGTTGGATTTTCAATATGAAGATCCTTAAGAAAACTTTAAGAAAAAGAGCGTGGGTTCAAAAACATAGAATCATAAGTGACTTTCAAATATTTAAGAAAATGTATTTTGGATTCGGAAAATTTCTACTTTTAAAAGATTATTTTAGTTTATCTAGATGAAGAATTTATCTGTTTCAATTATTATTCCTACTTTTAACTCAGCAAAAACAATTGATGCGTGTCTTAAGAGCATAAAAAATCAAGAATATCCCAAATCTAAGATTGAAATAATAATTGTTGATGGAGGTTCAACCGACGACACAATTGAAATAGTTTCTAAATATAAGCCAAAAATTATTAACGTGCCACCAAAAAAACAAAATGTTGAACTGAATAAAAGCTTAGGTATACAAAAAGCTCGAAATGAAATAATTTTTTTACTAGATCATGACAATGTTCTGCAGAGTAAAAAAATAATTTCACAAATGCTTGTGCCCTTTGTGGAAAATAGAAAAATTGTAGGAGTAGAGACTTTGAGATATTATTATGACAAAAAAAGATCGGTTTTGGATAAGTATATTGCCCTTTTTGGAGTAACTGATCCTCTGGCTTTTTACTTTGGTAAGGCAGATAGACTGTCTTATATATATAGTAGTCTAGGCAGCAAATATGGGGCAATTGACAGAGGAAAATATTATGAGGTTAAATTCACACCTTCAAACCTTCCTACTATTGGAGCCAATGGGTTTATGATAAGAAGATCTCTGCTTATTAATAAGGCAGATTCGGCACCTGGAAAGTTTTATCATACAGATGTTAACCTAGATTTAATTAAAAAGGGATATGACACGTATGCATTTACAAAAAACTCAATTGCACATCTGGGTGGCAGAGGAAGTGTATTTAATTTCCTCACAAGAAGAATGTTTTTTATGCGACAATTCTATTTTTCTGATAGCAAATTAAACAAAGATAGAAGAAGATACTCATTATATACAAAAAAAGATTTCGGTAAACTTCTGTACGTTATTTTAATAAGTGTAACCCTTGTTAAGCCTATTGCTGATAGTCTTCGTGGATACATAAAAATAAGGGATTTAGCCTGGTTTATTAACCCAGTTCTATGTTTGGGTTTCGTGACTGTTTATGGGTACGTTGTAGTAGAGCACAAAGTAAAGAATATATTTGGGATTGATTAATGTCTATTGTAGGGAGTATGTATATGAAATATAATCTGAAAATTCTCTTAATTAAATAAAATGAATACCTTAACAAAAACGCTTCTTGCTATAAAAACGATCGAAGATTTTCCAATGGCATTTATGGATAGGTTTAAATTGGTTAGTGGAAATAAAATTTATAAGATTAGGAATAAGAAATTGAAATTCGAAGTTAGGTCAGGTACGGAAGATCTACCGGAAATAATTGTTGTTGCTTCGGGATATGAGTATGATTTTGACAAGATTAAGTTGCCCAAAAATCCAATTATCGTTGATCTTGGAGCACATATTGGTTCGTTCTCGGTCTATGTGGCAAGTATTTTAAAAAACAAGTGCAAGATTATAGCAGTTGAGCCTGATAGCCAAAACTTTTCACTTTTAAAGAGAAATTTATCTATTAATAAATCACACTCAGTTAAACCAATTAAGCTTGCCATTTCAGATTACAAAGGCGAGGCTCATCTTAGGAATGAAAACATGAACACGGATGCATATTACTTGGATGTTAAGAACAAAAATAATTCTAATTGCAAAGTTGATACCTTGGTTTCAGTAATGGATAAAATGAAAATAAAGAGAGTGGATTTGTTAAAGTTAGATGTGGAGGGATCAGAATATGAGATACTTCAACACAAAAAAACCTTTGCTTATATTAAGAAAAATGTGAAATATGTTTTTATCGAATATCATGAATTAACTCCTGGTAAGAGGTATAAAAAAATAAAGAGTTTAATAGAAGATAATTTCGACATTTTAGAAAGACATGCAAATATATTAACTCTTCAAAATAAAAAAATGAAAAAATGATTAAAAAAAAAGTCATCGCTGTTACCGGTCTTAATGGGGTTGTAGGAAATATTTTTGCAGATCTATATGGGGATAAATATGATTTGATTGATTTATATCATAAAAAGAAAGTATCTTCTAAATTAGCAATTAAAAAACATTACAAGCTTGATTTGCTCGATGGAAAAAAAATACAAAAGGTTTTAAGGAAAACATCACCAAGTGTTATTGTTCACTTGGCAGCAATAACCCATATAGATAGGTGTGAAAAAGATAGGAAAAAAGGGGAAAAGGGCAATGCTTGGAGGATAAACGTAGATGCAACAAGAGAAATTGCTGATTTTTGTGTCCAACATAAAATTCCTCTTATTTATCTATCAACAGAATGTGTATTTGATGGGCAAAAGAAAACGTTTAATGAAAATTCAAGAAAAAATCCTAGAAATTGGTACGGGATTACAAAAAGTGCAGCAGAGGATCTAATAATTAAATCCGGGGCAAAGTTTGCTATTATAAGGTCTGTAGTTGCTTATCACAAAAAAGATCATGGCAAAACAATATATGGTAAAGTTTTAAGTAGTCTAAGAAATAAAGGGGTAGTATTTGCTGTATCAGATCAATTATTCACTCCAACTTATACTGAGGATATTGTTAGGGGTATTTCAACGGTTATAGATAAAAATCTTAGAGGAGTATTTCATGTAGCGCCAAGGAAATCTATATCACCATATGACTTTGCGGTCCTAATAGCACAATCCAATAATTACAAAATAAAGCAAGTAAAAAAAGCAACCCTGCATTCTCTATATGGAAAAGAAAAGGCAGATTTACGGTTAATAAATGCTAGTTTATCTGCCACCAAATCTAGAAAGGCTTTGGAATTCGTCCCGAAAAATCCAAGTGATGTAATTTAGTTTATGAATTCTACTCCTCTTGTTTCAATTATTGTCCCAACCTACAACAGAAAGAAAATGGCTGCAAATCTAATAAGGAGCATACTGCAAAGCTCTTATAAAAAAATTGAATTAATAATAATCGATGATGCTTCAAATGATGGTACAAAAGATTATTTAGAAAATAAGTTTAAAAAAAACAAAATTATCAAAATCTATAGAAATAAAAAAAACCTGTTTGCCGCAGGAAGTAAAAACGTAGGTGAAGAAAAAGCCAAAGGAAAATATATTGCCTTTATTGATGACGATAATATAGTTGACAAATACATGATCGAAAATTTGGTGAAAGTTATGGAGGAGCATGATGAGCTTGGTGAAGTGGGGCCAATTAATTACGTTTTAGGCAGGAAAAACAAAGTTCTACTTTCAAAATCTTCAAGAAACATGTGGACTACAAAAACATATCATAAAAGAGATCTGAGAAACCTAAAAGGGCCTTATTGGGAAACTGACGATATTCCTAACGCTTTTTTAGTAAGGGCAGATGTTTTGAGAAAATACAAAATTAGATTTCGTAAGTTCTTTGGAATTATGTACGAAGAAAGCGATCTAGCCTATAGAATAAAGCGGGTTGGTTTAAAAATTGCATTTGTTAGGAACGCTAAAATTTACCATAGCGTAGAAGAGGAAGATAAAGATTTTATAAATCATTACATGACTGATAGTAGACGGTCTTTTGTATTTGCGAGGAATAGGATCGTATTCCACGAAATATATTCAACAAACATCCAAAATATATTTATTAAGTTTTTTTGGGCGTGGTTTTTCATGTTTATATATGTTTATAAATTTATTGCCTACAGGGGTAAAGATAAATTCGCTTTATCTTCTAGGGTAAGCGCGGCAATTGATTTTATAAGGGGTACGATAAATGGTTTGACTATATCTAGTAGTAGGCTTTCGTAAGAATGGTTAAGCGATGTATCTAAGATATGTACAAAACGAGCAATATGTTTAAATTTTCAAAAAGTAAAATATTATATTTTTATCTTAGTTTTATTTTTTACAAAGTGATAATAATTTTTGAATGTAGTAAAGGCTTTCTGACAATTTATTTAGCTGAAGCAATTTGGTTATTTAGAGCAATAACAAAACAAAATTCATTGTTCTATTTAAAATTACCTTTTTTTTCTGAAGTGTTTAATACAAAATTTGGAAAATTTAATATCAATCCGGATTTGATGAATATATTTATTGTTTCTCCAGCCTTTGAGCGACAAGACTTGAATTACTTAATGAAACAAATAGAAAAAGAATTCATCACAAGTAAGAGCATTTTATTCGTGGATATAGGAGCCTCGTTTGGTAAATATACAATTGCATTAGGAAATAAATTTAAAAGAAAAAAGCTCAATATAATTTCTTTTGAGCCGGATGCAGCAATTTACTCTCCGAATAGTTTTTCTTTATTAAAGAAAAATGTGGCAGAAAACAAAATAAAGAACGCGAAATTGTATAAAATAGGTATAGGGCAAAAAAACATTATAAAAAATAATGTTAAAATTAAAACCCTCGCATCTGTGATTGGAAAAAATAATTTCAAAAAGTATGGCGCGGTTTTTATAAAGCTTGATATAGATGATTATGTTATAGATGGACTTAAGGGAATAGAGGAGTGTGTAAGAAATGGTAGTAAGACCTATTTGTTTGTTGAGGATTGTGTTAAAAAAGATAAGGTATTAGCATATCTTAGAAAAAACAAATATGCATTTGTTGATAAGTTAACACCATACAATAGCTTTTGGCTTAAGTAGCATGAGATTAAACTTTAAAACGATAATTAATTTAGTAACAATAATTTTGTTACTTGCTCTTCCTTATTATATATTCAATGGTAAGCTTTTTCTGGGAGGAGATGATACGAGACTTCTCTATTCTTACCCTTTTGAATACTTTAAAAACTCATCTTTCTATTCATGGTACAGCGTGTCAACAATTGGTATAAATGCTTCAAATCAATACACATTACCATTCTTAGGTTTTTGGTCAGCAATTGATTCAATTCTTAAAAATAAAGTAATACTAAGCTACACAGCATTCTCAATGCCCTTAGTTCTTGGTCTAATATATTTTCAAAAATTGATGGGCGTTCTTTTTCCTGAAAAGAAAAGCAACTTCATTGAGATTTATATTGGTAGCTTATTCTATGTGTTGTCGCCGATCGTAATATTTGATCTCTTATTTATATATCTGACATCTACTTGGTTACTATGTATGTTTCCGGCCCTTTTGTATTATTTCATTTCATATCTAAGAACATCTAATTTTATTAATGTATATAAGGCGTTAATTCTTTCAATGCTCTTCTCTTTTTGTTTTATCGCGATTCCATGGATCTTGGGATTAGCGTTGCCGCTGATACTTGCCTCTCCGGTTCTCCTAGTTTTTTCTAAAAAGAAAGATATACTTACATTCATCAAAAAAGCTTTTATTTTTGTTGTATTGCTCGCAATTTCACAATCTTATTGGCTATTTGCTTTTTTTGCGCCATATTTTATTAGAGATAATAGTAACTTTGTTTTTAATGTTATAGCCAAAAGCTACACGGATACATTTACTCCAACAGTTGTTTCAACAGCTGTGGGTACTATTCTGTATCCAATACTTGGACTATTTCATAGACAGATAGCATTTGATTATGAATGGAAGCTTAAAGAACAGTTTATCTATCTGTTTGATAAGACATTATTTCTTAATCTTATATTTATAGCTGTTTTAATAGGTGGATTATTGTTATTTAAGAAATATTTTAATAAAGAGGGTAGAAGAATTTACACTTATTTTCTAACAGCATTTATTTTTTCACTTTTCTTTTTCACGGTTAACATCGGTCCTTTCAAAGATTTATTCTTGTATATGGGAAAAATTCCAGGATTTGTTATGTTTAGAAATTTCTATGATAAGTTTGCTCCTGGATATATATTTATTTATTCAATATTAATCACAGCTGGTTTACTTGCTGTGTCGAATGAATTACCCAAATACAGAAAAGCTATAAACATTTTATTTATATTTGTTGTACTGCTTAATTTTACATCAGTAAAATCTACGGTTAATTCTGTTTTGTGGACCACTAAAAATGTTTATAGAGTAATAACAATTCCTCAAGAATATTTAGATATGATGAATTTCATTCACAACAATGTATCTTCTAGTAATACAATTCTGACATTGCCGTACGGATCATCTCTTTATTCAGTAATTAAAGATACTAATTCCAATAACGTTTATTTGGGGGTTTCGCCCGTTAAAATCTTTAGTGGAGTAAATGATATATCTGGTACTCTTTCATTTAATTATGATCCAGATGGACAGAAAATTCAGGACGATATTACAAGCAGAAATTACAAGGACATAAATAAAACACTCTTTAAAAGAAATATTAACTATGTTTTTGTTAATAAAAATATTCCGGACCAAGTTATTCATTCATATGCTTTTGATAATAATACCGTTAAGTATGAGGATGAAGGATTGATAAAGGGAATTACGAGTAAAAAAATAAAAACAAGTTCAAATAATAGCTATATTTTATATGAAGCAAAAAATAAGAATAGTTATCTTCTATCAAAAAACTTGTATTTCAAAAAAATAAACCCAGTTAAATACATTTTGTATTTTAAGAATCTTAAATCAAAACAAGAGCTAAAAATGTTTGATTCATACAATTCCAATTGGAAAATCTATCCAGTTAAGTACCCGAATATGTCGTTTTGTAACAATGTTGTATCTAGTGTGAAGAACACTAAAGAATGTAAGGAAGAGTTTAGTCTTTTAACTCTCGATGAGTTGCTTTATTTTTTCAAGAAGCCAATTTTTTCTAACACTCACGCTAGTAAGGACGGAACAACAAATGATTGGCTGATTGATCCTTCCTATATTAAAAAAACATTACCAAACAACTATTACACGGTAAAAAAAGATGGGAGTATTGATGTAGAATTTATACTCTATTATAGACCGCAATTATATTTCTACTATGGAATAATTATTAGCTTATTAAACCTGATTGCCTGTACAATATTTCTCTTTTTTTCATCAAGATATGCCAAAAAGAAATAAAAAATCATATGGAATAATTTTTACAATAATTATTCCCGTAATCCTTTTGTTGTTTTGGTTTTTTGCATCATTATTTTTTAACAATAAAATAAGTTTTTCTGTCATTCAATACAGTGAAAGTGCTCGGGATATTAAATCTTATCCATCGGGGTTATTATTGAAAGACAAGAGTATTATCGGTGAATTTAAGGCTAATGACAATAATTTGGGGATTATTAACTTAGGTTTTAAGAACTTTATTGAAAGGGGTTCCGGTGGAGAAGACGTTCTGTTATTTAGAATTAAAGAGAAAGGACAGAAAGATTGGAAATATATAAATACTTATAGGTCTGGAAGTCTAGATAGACAGCTTGAATATCCATTTGGATTTCCATCGATTCCAGACTCAAAAGATAAAACATATGTATTCGAAATTAAATCCCTATATGGAACTCCAAACAATTCAATTAATTTAACTGACGGTAAGCCAACACTATCAACTGCATACCAGTTTTCAAAAGGTGAAATCCTTGGCAGCAAGAAAATTTTAGTAGGATTTCTTTATAAGAAAATTGAAACCTCATTTACAAATATTGACTTTCTATTGAGGTCATTAATATTCTTGGCACCATTGGCTGTATATGTTTTTGTTTATTTTTTGTCAAAGTTAAAGAATAAAAGTTCTAGAAGTTTATCCATTGGTATGGCAATTATTTTAATAGTTTTGGATATATTGCTACTTAAAGAATATTACGTTGGAATCTTGATTGTTCTTTCTATTTTGTGGATTATAAATATTCATAAATTTAAAATTGAGAGTAGTGTAACCTTTTTGACCACGGGTATAATGATTATGGTTTGGGTGATACTAACAATGTTTGGAATGTTGGATTATCAAGGAAAATTAAATGTTTGGATATTCACATTATTTATAGTGGGGGCGGCCCAATTAATTTTTGAAGAGAAGTACAGTCCAAAATCTGAAGTGAATTATAAAAATTTCTTTAAAATTCTTATCAAAGAGAATGGATAGAATTTATAGAATACTACCTTATTTTCTAATTGGAGTTTTAGTGCTCCTCGTGTTTCGTAATTGGTTTGTTCCAAACTTAATTACCGGTGGAGACTTCTGGTTTAATTTTCCATCCATGTATAGCCAATTCAGTATGTTTGCTTTTGCTTGGAATTGGATTAAAGGAAATGGCCTAGGAATTTTCTCCCCACTATATCAAGCAATAAATTTAGTTTTCGGTGCTCCTATTTTCTTTTTTGGGTATTTTTTAAAACTTCCCTGGGAAATAGTTGAGAGATTAGGTTTTTTCTATCCGTTCATAATACTTGGATTAATAGCTCCAAGCTATTTATTTAAAAAAATATTTAATAATAACCCATTTTGGATATTTTCAATAATTATTTTTCTTTTTAATACTTATATCCTTACTTTGGCAGGTGGTGGACAAATTATTATTGCGATTTCTTATACTTTTATACCTTTTATTATTGCAACCTGCATCAGTATTTTTGAAGATAAGAATATCCTCAAAAAAAGCATTATTTTAGGTGCGCTAATAGGCTTTCAAACCTTACTGGATTTACGGATTGGATATATAACATTTGCTGCGGTGGGTATTTTCTACCTTTTTCAAGTAATTGTTAAAAGAGTAGCCGGAAAAAACCTAATTAGCAATTTAATTTATCTGCTTATTATTCCAGGACTTATCACATTATTAATTAATGCATTTTGGATTTTACCTGTCATTGCGGTTCATGAGAATCCACTTAATGAGTTGGGTTCTGCATTTAATACTGTTGGAGCAGTTAAATTCTTTAGCTTTGCAAAATTTGAAAACTCCCTAGGTTTACTCCATCCAAATTGGCCTGAAAATATTTTTGGAAAAGTATCATTCATGAAATGGGAGTTTCTTATTCTTCCTCTTTTTGCTTTCGCGTCTCTCTTATTTGTCAATAAAAAGAGAAAAGAGACAACTTACGTTATTTATTTTGCATTGCTTGCTATAGTTGGAATATTTTTGGCAAAAGGAGCAAATGATCCATTTGGCCAAATTTATATATTACTTTTTAATTATTTGCCAGGATTCACTTTGTTTCGAGATCCTACCAAGTGGTATATGTTAATTGCTGTATCATACAGCGTATTAATCCCCTTCACATTATTCGAGATATATGAGCTGATTAAAAAACAAAAAAGCATCAAAAGCTTAGCTCCTTTGAGAATTGGCCCGATTATAATAGGACTATTTTTTATCTATTTAGTTTATCTAATAAAGCCAGCACTTATGGGTCAGTTAGGTGGTACATACAAAAAACATGCTGTTCCTAATGAATACATAAAGTTAGAAAAATTTTTATCGTCTCAAAGTTCGTTTTCAAGGACCCTATGGGTCCCAACAATGCAAAGATTTGGATATTACTCTGAAAACCATCCGTCGGTTGCAGCTCAAGATTTATTCAATGTTTTTAGTGAGAAGCAAATTGTTAAAGCAATCAATAAACCCACAAGTAAGACAAAATTAGAAGAACTGGGAATTGAATATGTTATTGTTCCGTATGATACAGAGGGAGAAATATTTCTCAGTGATAGAAAATATGACGAGTTAGGATACAGAAAAACAATATCAGATCTAGAGAAAGTTAAATACCTAAACAAGCTTAATGGATTCGGAAAAATTGCAGTATTTAGACTGGGTAATTCTCATGCCCATTTCTGGAGTGATGATAGTGTAAAGATCAAGAGTAAATATATACACCCCACAAAACACCAAGTAGAAGTTTCTAATGCAAAGGAGGGAGACATGCTAGTTTTCTCTGAAAGTTTTGATAAAAAATGGGTAGCTATGATTAATAATCAAAAAGTCTTGAGTAAAAACTACAAGGGGCTAAATAGTTTTATTTTGAACAAAAGCGGAAATTATAGTTTTGTTGTTTCCTATACCGCGCAAATTTATGTAGTTTTGGGACTTTGGATAAGTAGTATGACTGTTATTTCTCTTGCTACTTATCTATTTATAAAAAGAAATGAAAAAAAATAAAGTATTAATAACAGGGGGCGCTGGATTTATAGGTAGCAGTTTGGCAAGCAGACTCGTAAACGAAGGATATAGGGTAACGATTTTAGACGCCATGATTCCTCCGTATGGTGGAAATATGTTTAATATTGCAGATATAAAAAATAAAATACGTTTTGTAAAAGGCGATGTTAGAGATCCTAAGATTATTGAAGAACTGATTAGTGGTGTGGATTTCGTTTTTCACCTTGCTGGGCAAACCGGTAGAAATATTTCCATGTCTGATCCGGTTCTGGATACTCAAATTAATTCAATCGGAACACTTGTTGTCCTATCCGCAATCAAAAAAATGAAGAGAAAACCCAAGCTCATATTCAGTGGTAGTAGGGGCGTAATTGGTCAACCGATTTATCTACCGGTTGACGAGAAGCACCCTGAAAATCCCCGAGATATATATGGAATAAATAAATTGGCTGCAGAAAAATATATTTTTCTTTTTGGTAAGGAATATTCATTTCCCGTGACTGTTTTAAGATTTAATAATGTTTATGGTCCAAGATGTCAGATTAGGAGTAATCATTATGGTACTCTCAATTTATTTATTTCATACGCTTTGCAAGACAAAATAATGCCAATATATGGGGATGGTCAGCAGACAAGAGATTATGTTTATGTAGATGATGTGGTTGATTCATTAATAAAAGCTATTCCTCAAAAAGGCGACGGCCAAATGTATTTTGTAGGAACCGGTATTGGAACGTCAATAAATAAAATTGCAGAAATAATCGAAGAAAAGATTCCAGGATCAAAACATAAATTCATAGCATTTCCAAAAGAACTAAAGAGCGTTGATTTTCCTGACTTCTATTCAACTTCTAAAAAAATAGAAAAGGAACTTCTGTGGAGGCCAGAAGTAAGTGTAGAAAAAGGGATAGAAAAAACTATTGAGTTTTATAAAAACAATTTAAAATATTACATATAATATGAAACCGCAAGACATTCTCTTTATACTAATTTTGATAGTTCTTTTATTTAAAAGAAATCCAAAATATTTTGTTTGGGCAGGTTTGGTATCAATTTTGCTATCCATTCCTCTTTTTGCTTTCTGGGTTTTCTTTACCGCACAAAGATTTGTATATTATGGAGTGGCATTTATGCTATTTGCATGTGTATTCTTTATCCTCGATTTTAGAAATAAATAATTTGTGCCGAGCTTGCCGAATATATATAATGGTTATATGATAATTGGAATAGATATTAGTCAAACAGCTTATCAAAATACCGGAGTAGCAAATTATCTTACAAATTTAGTTGTTAATTTACTTGAGAAAGATAGTGTTAATAAATATATTCTCTTTTTCTCATCATTCAGAGGTAAACCATCTCAGAAGATAATTGACGCAGTAGAAAAGAATCCAAGTGCTGTTATTAAAAAATTTAAATTTCCACCACAGATCCTAGATACGCTTTGGAATAAATTGCATGCTATGCCAATAGAGAATCTGATTGGGAACGTTGATATACTTCTTACTTCAGATTGGACTGAGCCCCCGGCAAAAAAAGCAAAAAAAGGAACGATTATTTATGACCTTGTTGTTTATAAGTATCCAGAGGAAACGGATAAAAAAATTATTGAAACTCAGAAAAGAAAGCTATCTTGGGTCAAAAAAGAGTCTCAATTTGTCATCTGCATATCAGATTCAACAAAAAATGATACGAAGGAACTTTTGGGTATAAATCCAGAAAAAATTAGCGTAATATATCCAGGATTCTAATTACACTTTGCCGTTCCTGAATCTATGATCTTATTATCGGTATTAACAAACTTAAACGAATAACTACTATCTTCTAAATTGACCAGGAGAAGACCGTAATCTTTGTTGTCCCTAAATTGACTATTTGGTTTTATATTCTTAAATTTGTACAGTGGTCCTCCTCCGGTCCCGACTGTAATTTGCCTGACCCCTTTTTTGTTATCAATTTTTCCATTTGGATCTTGAGGAGCAAACCTCTCATATACGTGCTCATGGCCATTTAGTATAAGATCTGCTTTATTCATATATAGTAGGTTCCAGAGATCTTTAACAAAATAATTGTTTCCGTGAGTTCCGGAGCTAAATAGAGGATGGTGAAAATATGCAAGAACACACTTTTTTGTATTCTTAGATAAGTCTTTTGCAAGCCACTTATATTCCTGTGATGTTTTGCCACACCCTCCAACTTGACTGCAATTGCTATCTAGAGCCACTAGATGCCAATTATTAATATCAAAACTATAATAGGTATTATTAAGTGGAATTCTTGGATTTTTATCTTTGAAATACTCTTTATAGCCCTCTAGCTCGCTCAAATAATCATGATTTCCAGGTACTGGGAATATTTTTGTAATATAGTTAGCCCAGTTTTGATCGAGTGAATTTTGAAAGTCTTGAAGTGTGCCATGCCCATATTGCTCATCACCTAACAACAAGATAGCATACGGATTGTTGTTGCCTGCAATAATTGATTCAATTCTATTTGGGCAATTATTTTGGGAAAATATATTGTGATCGCATTGTATATCCCCCACGGCAGCAATTAGAGGATTATCTGTTTTAATTGAGGTTTCTTCGTATTCGGAAATATTACCCTCCTCAGTTTTAACCTGTATTTGTTTGAGGACGAATGCAAATGCAAAGACGAGCAGAAATAGGCTTAATACCTTAATTAGTTTAATCATCAATTTAAAAAAGTGATGACTTTATTATAGAATATATATGTGCGAATAGGTATAAATGGATTTGAGGCGGTAATTCCTCGTTTTGGATTTGATGAGAAGACTGGACTTCCAAATAGAGTTGGAAGCTCTGAAGTGTGTTTTCAGCTTCTGTCAGAGCTTTATAAGATTGATAAGACAAACGAATATATAATTTTTCTACCTACCTCACCAACAAAAGATATGCCAGAAGAAAGACCCGGCTGGAGATATGAAATAATACCAAATAAAAAGCTTTGGACTATAACTGGTCTAACTCCAAATGTTCTTAAGAAAACAGCGATTGATGTCCTTTTCTCTCCTACTCATTACAGTCCTATATTTACTCCAATACCCGAGGTTATATCAATTCTAGACGTTTCTTATAAGTATTTCCCGGAACTATTCAAGAAGCAGGATCTTTTAAAGCTTTCAATTTGGGGTAAGTATTCAATTAAAAAAGCCGCTGCAATAGTTACAATTAGTGAGAGTTCAAAGAATGATATAATCAAGGAATACCAAGTTCCTGAGGCTAAAATTGCGGTTTTACACCTTGGAATAAAAGATTTACAAAAATCTTCCATGACAAAATCTGAATTCATCAAAAAATACAATATTGAGAAGCCCTATGTGTTGTTTGTGGGAACCCTTCAGCCCAGGAAAAATCTCGTGAGACTCATTCACGCATTCTCAAAGATAGACGACGATTACGAGCTCATTATTATAGGTAGGAGAGGTTGGGATTATGAAGATATTCTTACTGCTCCTGCTAAATTCGGGGTGGGATCAAGGGTTAGATTTTTAGAAGGAGTCAATGATTCAGAGCTTGCACTATTCTACGAAAATGCAGAAGTATTTGTACTCCCTAGTCTTTATGAAGGTTTTGGGCTTCCAGTGCTTGAGGCTATGCGTTATGGGTGTCCAGTTGTAACAAGCAATATATCCTCTCTACCAGAAGCGGGTGGAGATGCTGCACTTTATTTTGATCCGGAAGATCCAGATGATATAGCTAGCATTATAAACAAGGTCTTGAAAGACAAAAAATTAAGAGACAAAATGATAAAGGAAGGACACAATCAGGTTAAAAAATTTTCTTGGGAAAAAGCGGCAAAAGAGGCACTTAGTGTTTTTGAATCAATAGCTAAAAATTAAGAATTTAATAAATAAGAATTAATTATTTAAATTTATGATTAAACGAATCAAAAGAAGAGCGAGCGCGGTAATGCTTGAATCAGACAATATGATTCTTAAATATATTGGTCACGTCCCATCTCATCACATTAGGCGTTTCTTTTATAGAGTACAGGGAATGAAAATTGGGAAAGGTTCCTCAATTCATATGGGTGCAGTTTTTTATGATGCATCAAAAATAAAAATCGGGGAGGATACAATAATTGGTGAAAATGCAGTTCTTGATGGTCGCGCTCCACTTAAGATCGGAAATCACGTTGATATAGCATCAGAAGTCATGATCTATAACTCTCAACACGATATAAATTCAGAAAATTTTGCAAAGGTAGAGGAGGTAGTTTTGGAACCTGTTGAAATAGGCGATTATGTTTTTATTGGTCCAAGAGCTGTTATTCTTCCAGGAGTTAAGATTGGTAAGGGTGCCGTAGTTGGGGCTGGAGCCGTTGTTACAAAGGATGTACCGGAATTTGCAATCGTTGGTGGAGTTCCTGCAAAGGTTATTGGCGAACGAAAACTTAAAAACCCCAATTACAAATTGGGAAGAGCAGCATGGTTTCGATAATAATCCTCACATACAATTCTTCTGCCTACATAAAAGAGCTTATAGAGAGCATCTTTGAATTCAATAAAAAGGAAAGTATTGAGCTAATAGTTGTCGATAACAATTCGACTGATGACACTGTCAGAGTCGTATCAAAAATCAAAGAGCCAAAAACTAAAATCCGCTTGATCGTGAACGATCAAAACTTAGGTTTTGCAAAAGGAATAAATACCGGAGCAAAAGTAGCAAGTGGGGAGTATCTATTATTTGTTAATCCAGATGCCCGTTGGAAAAAAGGAAGCGTAGATAGCTTCATCGAAACTATAAACTCAAATATAAATATTGGTATTGTGGGAGGTAAATTAGTAGGAAAAAATGGAGAGTTGGAAAAATCTTGTGGTAAATTTTTTGGCCTCTTAGCATCTATCTCTATTGCGCTTGGTCTTGATGATAAAGTAGGTGTCCGCTTTTCTCCAAAAAGAGAAGAAATAGTAGATTTTGTGAGTGGAGGGTTTATGTTTATTAAAACCAATTTATTTATGAAGCTCAATGGATTTGATGAACATTATTTTATGTATATTGAGGATATGGATTTGTGTTTTAGAGCAAGGTTCTCTGGCTATACTACTCACTTCACGCCTGCTGTAATTTTGGAACATGTATCTCACGGTAGTTCAAACAAGTCATTTGCTATAAGAAATATTTATAAAGGAATATTTTATTTCCATAAAAAACACGGAACACCATTCTCTTATGTTGTGGTAAAATCTCTTTTTAAACTCAAAGCAATATCACTTGTATTGATAGGTAAAATAATGAATAATAAATACTTAAGCGACACATATAGTGGAGCGTTAAAGTCATGAAGAAAATAATTTCATACATTAGCGATAATTTCTTATTTTTGATCACAGTTTTTTTGCTAGCATTCATTCCTCTATATCCCAAACTTCCACTTCTTGATATCAAAAACACCTGGGTTTATATAAGAGTAGAGGACTTTTTAGTTCTGGGCGCTCTTCTTGCTTGGGTAGTTCAACTCATTAGAAGAAAGGTTGAACTTAAAACTCCAATTACTATTCCAATCATGATCTTTTGGATTATAGGAGCAATTGCAACAATCCATGGAGTTCTTATAATTTTCCCAACAGCTGCTAATGTATTTCCAAACGTAGCATTTCTTGCGTTTTTAAGGCACATTGAATATCTAAGCTTATTCTTTGTAGCTTTTGCTTCAATCAGGGATAAAAACCAAATTAACGCAGCAGTCTTTATAATCGCATTTACCCTTCTTGGTGTAATCTTTTATGGTTTTGGACAAAAATATCTCGGATTTCCCGCTTACCTTACGATGAATGAGGAATTCGCTAAAGGAATTCCAATAACTCTATCTCAGTTGTCTCGTCTTCCATCAACATTTGCCGGTCAATATGATTTGGCTGCCTATTTGGTTCTCGTAATCCCAATAATTGTTAGCATGATTTTTGCCTACAAAAATTGGATTATAAAAGCATTTTTTGCAATTACTGCTGTTTTAGGATTTGCTCTTTTATTTATGACAGTTTCTCGTGTTTCTTTCTTTGTTTTGTTAGTTGCCTTGTTCTTTTTGCTTTTTTTCCAGAAGAAAAAGCTGGTATTATATTCAATCCCGGTAATCGCAGTTCTTGCTTTCCTTTTGTTCTCTTTGTCTCCAGCACTTCTTAATCGTTTCAGTAATACTGTAAAAAAGGTTGATGTTTTGGTTGATGGAAAAACAGGAGCCGCGGTTGGGGAAGTTCATTTTGTACCGGTAGAAAATTTCCGCGATAAGATAATAAGACAAGAAAGAGTTTCTAATTCTGACGATCTAAATTATGCGCTTCAAGGTCAAGAAACCTCAACTGCTACTGCCTCTGCAGTATTGCAATGGAAACTTCTCGAGCAGCTCGGAAATGTACCCGTAGTTAGCGCTGCAAATGTATCAAATGGTGAAAGTCTTCCTCAGGGAACAGGATATGTTAACTTAGCTCTTTCTCCGGTTACAAAAAGGGTGGGTAACTTTTTCTATGAACTATCTCCAAATGTTGCTACAACCAACTCTGCTCAGGTGTTAATAATTCATGGTGACTTTATTATCAAAAAAGCCTCAGCTTACGATCTTTCATTTACAACTAGGTTTCAAGGTGAATGGCCACACGCAATAATGGCTTTTGAGAGAAATATATTGGTAGGAAGTGGATATGGATCGGTCAGTCTTGCTGTTGATAATAACTATCTAAGAACTCTTGCGGAGGTTGGAATACTTGGTATGACTAGTTTCTTTGCTATATTCCTAGCAGTCGCAGTTTATATCAGAAAAATTTTGCCAGACATAGATTCAAAAGTTGCAAGATGTTTTATTTTGGGATTTGCTGCGGGAGTAGTGGGATTGGCACTTAATGCAACATTAATAGATGTTTTTGAGGCGAGTAAAATTGCCTATCTTTTGTGGATGTTGACCGGTATTGCTTTGGGAACTCTAGTACTCTATCAGAAAAGAGAAATAAACCTTTCTAAAGAACTCAAGGATGTTGCAACATCTTCTTATGCAATCATTGTTTACCTATTTATATTGGCTTTTGTAATTTTTGCTCCAATGCTTGGAAATTACTTTGTCGCAGATGATTACACTTGGTTTAGGTGGGCAGCAACTTGTGGAAATATTACACAAGGTTGTGGGAGTTTCTTATCAACTCTATCCTCTTACTTTATTAATTCAGATGGATTTTTCTTTAGGCCCGGTACAAAGCTCTTGTTCTACTTCCTCTATCAATTTTTCTGGTTGAATCAAGTTGTTTATCACATGGTTTCAATCTTTATTCATTTTATTGTTGTTGTTCTTTTCTACTTCTTGGCTCAAAAGATACTCAAAAAGAGAATGTTGGCAGCAGGCGCTGCTTTTCTATTCTTGATAATGAGTGGGTATGTAGAGATTGTATTTTGGATTTCAGCGCTCGGGCATTTATTCAATGCAATGTTTATATTGTTATCTCTTCTTTCATTTATTCTCTGGCGCGAAAAGAAAAATGTCACGTTTTTTGTGGGATCAATAATATTTTCCTGTTTATCCCTCCTTTTCTATGAGCTCGGAATGATAGTTCCGTTATTAATAATTCTTTATGAATTTTTCTACAATCCAGATTTCTCTATCAAAAAAGCAATCGGAAAGATTGAGTATTTAGCATTGTTTATTCCGGATGCTATATATCTTGTAATAAGATTTATTTCCGGAAGTCATTGGCAAGGTGGAGACTATTCATACAATCTAATAAAACTTCCTTTTAACGTTGTTGGAAATGCTATTGGATATATTCTTATTACGATTTTAGGACCTTTTGCTTTTGGACCATATGAAAAACTTAGAGATATATTAAGGGGGAATCTTATTTTTGCAACAGTTTTTGGATTAGTAGCTCTTGCGATAGCATACTTCTTATACAAAAGATTGTGGAAGAAGATTAATGTTTCAGGAAGAAAGATAATTTCATTCAGCTTTTGGTTCTTTGTAATAACCCTACTTCCGTTTATTGGCTTTGGAAATATAACATCTCGTTATAGTTATCTAGCATCAATGGGTCTAGTTATGATTTTTGTATGGTTTCTTACTGTTATCTACGACTTTTTGCTGACTAATGGTAAAAATGTTGCTGTTGCATCAATTACCGTTATTGTTGCAACTTTTGGACTTTTCCAAATAATTCAGGTGCAACAAGTTTATCAAGATTGGTATGGGGCAGGTCAACAGGCTCAAAATTTCTTAATAGCAATTGATGATGCATACTCTGATTATTGGTCATCAACTCCTATGGAATTTCATTTTGTAAATGTTCCCACAAAGGTAGGAAACGCTTGGGTATTTCCGGTTGGAATAAATGATGCAATGTGGTTTGCATTCAAGAATCCTAATATATCAATAAGTCAGGATCAGACTTTAACACCTGAGATGCAGGAAAAAATTGGCAGAACTTATAAAGTATTCCAATTTAATGGCGACGGAACTGTTACAGAAGTTCCCCCTCCAAAGAAGAATCCTATTATAACCCCCACTCCATCTACTGTGCTCAAAAAATAGTATTAGCTTCAATAACGTTGATAATATGCTCGCAATAAACTAGAATAAATTTAATGAAGCGAAATTTATTATTCGGGTTGTTGTTGCTGTTCTTTTTGGGATTTATAGTTCGTTTTTACAGATTTGATAATCCAGTTGCAGATTGGCATTCATTTCGCCAGGGAGATACAAACGCAGTCTCGTCTCGCTACGTTAGAGAGGGTATAAATTTTCTTTCTCCAAAATATTATGATATTTCAAACGTCCAATCAGGATTCGATAACCCTCAGGGACTAAGATTAGTTGAGTTCCCAATATATAATGCCACGCAAGCAGTTCTTTTTGAAGGCATTGGTGTCATGACATTACCCGAATGGGGGAGGATAATTACAATTGTTGCCTCAATTTTTTCTGCAGTTTTTATATATGCTCTAACTAAAAAATATGCCAATGAGATTGCGGGTGTTGCAGCAGCTGCTTTCTTTTTGTTTCTGCCATTCTCAATCTATTACAGTCGTGTAATTCTTCCAGATCCATCTATGGCAGCTTCAATTCTTGCTGGCATCTATTTCTTCGACAAGTGGTTAGAAAAAAAACCTAAGAACAAAAACCTAAGAACTAAGAACGGAATGTACTTTGTTCTTTCACTGATCTTTACAACACTTTCATTTCTACTCAAGCCCTATGCTTTGTTCTTCACCCTTCCAATGGTTTATTTAGTAATTAATAAATGGGGTCTTTCTTTTATCAAAAAATGGCAATTATGGTTATATCTTGTCTTAAGCATTTTGCCATTGGCTCTTTGGAGAGTATGGATAGGACATCATCCCGAGGGTATTCCGGTATCTGCCTGGTTATTTAACGGGAACAATATTAGATTTCATCCGGCATTTTTTAGATGGATATTATATGAAAGACTAACTAAGTTGATATTAGGGTTTTCAGGTATTTCGTTTTTTCTTCTTGGACTTATTGATTCTCTCAAAGAAAAGAACAAATGGTTTTTTCTCACTTTTGCCATTTCATCACTTCTTTATGTTTGTATTATTGCAACAGGAAACGTTCAGCATGATTATTATCAAATATTGATTGTGCCAACTATCTCTATCTTTGCAGGACTCGGATTTTCCAAACTAGTATCCCTTCTTTCTAAAAAGATTCCACAGAATGCATCTTTGGCTATTTGTGTATTAATCATGATTTCATCTTTTGTTTTATCCTGGCATTATGTTAAAGACTATTTCAACATAAATGATCGCGGGATGGTTGCGGCAGGAGTCTATGCAAATAAAGTGTTGCCAAAAGACGCAGTAGTAATTGCGCCTTATGATGGAAGTACAACGTTTCTAAATATTATTGAGCGTCCGGGTTGGCCAGTTTTTGAGGTTGGAATAAACGGCTTAATAGATAAAGGAGCACAGTATCTGGTTATCGCAAATCCAACCCAGAGTGATTTCAACGGCTTTGGGAGAACTTATACACCAGTTGCATCAAGCTCCACTTATTTGATACTTAAACTTAAGTAAATTATTAATTCCTAATTCTTAATTCATAATAAAATTAAAATGTTAGAATTTAAAAATTAGATAAATAAAAATTAAATGAAAATTAGAAATTTAAAATTAAAAATTCTTTCAAAATAATTATGAAGAAAGTATTATTTGTAACTTACGATTTTCCTTATCCTACCAATTCTGGTGGTAAAACCCGCTCATATAACATGCTTAAACATTCTGGGAGCGATGTGGAGAAATATTTAATTTCTTTTGTTAGAAATGATTTCAACAATGAATATATTAAGGAAATGGAAAAAATTGGAGTTAAGGTTTTAGAGTTAATTCCCAGAAAGAAAGTTGTAGATCCTACAAACATCTTTGGTTTGATAAGTGGTAAATCAATTTTTAATGCTCTTTATAATTCAAAATCCGCCCTGAATCAGATAGTTGAGCAAATAGTTGCAAATCATATTGACGTTGTTCACTTTGAATCTTTTTATACATCTTTTTTTATCGGAGATGAAATTGGTAAAACAGGTGTAAAGCAAATATTTGGTACGGAAAATATAGAAGCAAATCTCTATGACGATTATGCAGAGAACAACACGCCAAAATTATTAAGAGGAGCTTATAAAGCTCAGGTGGGAAGAATAAGAAGAGAGGAAGAGGAAATATTTAAAAAGGCAGATCTTAATATTGCCGTATCAGATGATGACGCGGATGTTATTAAAAAATTTACAAACAAGGTTGGAGTTGTGAGAAATGGGGTAGACTTCGACGAATTTAAATATCATGAGCCTGCTAGGATTAACGGTAAGAAATTATTGTTTGTAGGAAACTTCACATATTTTCCAAATGTAGATGCAATAAATTTTTTCTACAAAGAAGTTTTTGCTGATTTACCGGATGACATCACACTTACTGCTGTTGGAAGAGGAGTAACAAGCCTTCCAATAAGAGATGAAAGAATAACTTTCAAAGAATTCGTGCCAAAAATTCAGGATGAGTATGAAGCAGCTGATATTATGGTCGCACCAATTAGATTGGGTGGGGGAACTAATTTTAAAATAATAGAGGCTTTCGCAGTTGGTCTTCCCGTAATAGGATTACCTCATAGAATAAAAGGAATTGGAGCAGAGAATGAAAAACATCTTATAATTGCAGATACTGCTTGGGATTTTGTTGGTAAAACAAAAAACCTGCTTGAGGATCTAAATAAAAGAAAGAAGTTGGCTAAAAATGCCCACGAGTTTGCAAAAAAGGAATATTCTTGGGACGTAATTGGCAAAAAATTAAATAAATATTGGAAGGAAGTTTAATGAAAAAAGTAGACATATCAATTATTATTGTTTCATTTAATACAAAAGATTTAACCCTTGAGTGTATTCTATCTATTGCTAGAACCGTTAAGAAAAAGAGTTTTGAAATTATAGTTGTAGACAATAAGTCGAGCGACGATTCTGGTAAAGAAATAAAAAATTTAGAATCAAAAATAAAAAATTTAAAACTCATTCAAAATACTGAAAATTTTGGCTTTTCTAAAGCTAATAATATCGGAGTAAAAGAATCAAATGGTCGCTATGTTTTATTTTTAAACTCAGACACTGTTGTATACGAGAAAACCATAGATGGAATGGTAGAGTTTATGGATAATAATCCGCAAGTGGGGGCATCAACCTGTTTTGTTAGACTTCCAAATGGAAAATTAGATGATGCAGCGCATCGTGGCTTCCCAACTCCATGGCGTGCGCTCGCTCATTTTACGGGGTTATCAAAAGTTTTTCCAAAAACCAAAACATTTGCAGGTTATAACCTTACGTATTTACCAACCAATCAAACACATGAGATAGAGGCCCTTGCAGGAGCATTCATGGTTGTAAGAGGAGAAGCTGGAGAACAAGTGGGTTGGTGGGATGAAGATTTCTTCTTTTATGGGGAAGATTTGGACTTTTGCTACAAGTTAATTGAAAAGGGTTGGAAAATATTTTTTGTTCCCGAATTTGAAATACTACACTACAAAGGTGTTTCTGGAGGAATAAAGAAAGATTCAAAACATATTACAACTGCTACTCGTGAAACAAAAAAGATAGCACATGATGCAAGATTTGATGCGATGAGGATTTTTTATAGAAAACATTATCAAAATAAATATCCAGGATATATGAAAGGATTAGTATTAGCGGGAATTAGCGCAAAGAAATTTATAAGTGGTTTGAGAAGTTAACGAGTTAACGGGAGCCGAGTTAACGAGTTATGAAAATAAATAGTTTTAAAGATTTAGAGATTTGGCAGTTAAGCATAGATGTAGTTTTGTTTGTCTATGATTTAACTAATAAAACGGTTTTTTCTCGAGACTTTGGTTTAAGAGATCAAGTAAGAAGAGCAGTTGTTTCAATTCCATCAAATATTGCTGAAGGGTTTGAAATAAGTAATAATAACGATCTTATTAGATTTTTAAGAATTTCGAAAGGATCGTTGGGAGAGGTGAAAACGCAGTTATATATATCGCTTAAGCTAAAATATATAACCCAGGCGGAATTTAATGAGGTTAATGATAGACTGGATGTACTCGCTGTTAAAATTGGGAAATTTATAAGTTATTTAACAAATAAAAAAAATGATAAAGAATATAAAACACGTTAACGCTTTAACTCGTTAATAACTAATATGCGAATTGGAATCGATGCAAGACTTTGGAGTCAGAGTGGTGTGGGTAGATATATCCGCAATCTAATTTCAAATTTATCTCAAATTGATAAAAAAAATGAATATGTGGTTTTTTCACTTCCCCAAAATGTGTCTGAAATCAAGTCAATTGTAAATGGTCGGTGGTCAATTGTTCAGGTTAATATTCCTTGGCATGGTGTTTCTGAGCAAATAAATCTACCAAAGATTTTAAACAGTCAGGACTTGGATCTTATGCACTTTCCTTATTTTTCTGTTCCAATCTTTTATTACAAGCCATTTGTTGTAACAGTACATGATTTAATAGTCAACACTTTTAACACGGGACGGGCATCTACTTTGCCATTGCCTTTATATATAGGGAAAAGATTTGGATATCATACAGTTATGGCAAACTCTATCTACAGATCAAAAAAGATAATCGTTCCAAGCCTTTCTGTTAAAAAAGATATTCAGAAAAGTTACCTAAACGTTTCAGACAAAAAAATTGTAGTTACATATGAAGGAGGGTTTTTGGAAGTAGAGCCCAAAACAAAAGCAAAAGATCTAATAAATGGAGAATATCTTTTGCGTATTGGAAATTTCTATCCTCATAAAAATGTGGAAGCGCTTATCCAGGCTTTTCGTGATTTTGTATATGATTCATATGAAAACAAAGACGCAAAACTTGTTTTAGTAGGAGGCAGAGACCACTTTTTTAAGAGGATCGAAAAGCTCATAAATGATAAATTACTTAACAATAATATTGTGTTTGTAGAGAGTCCAACGGATGATGATCTTGTTTGGCTTTATAAAAACGCGAAGGCAACTATAATTCCGTCCCTTATGGAGGGTTTTTCTCTAACCGCCGTTGAGGCTTTGAGTTGTGGGTGTCCGGTTGTAGCATCTGATATTCCCGTGCATAGAGAGGTCTGTGAAAGTGCAGCAATTTATTTTAATCCAAATAATATTGATGATATGAAACAAAAAATAGGTTTTGCATTTTCTCTTATTGATAGGTCTCGCGATGAATTAATTAAACAGGGTAAAAAGAGGGCAAAAGATTTTTCTTGGAAGAAAATGGCAAAAGAGACGCTTCAAGTCTACGAAAGCGTTCAGTAGAGCCTCAATTCTGCTATAATTCTTGAAAATGCTTCAAGATAAAAAAATAAAAGTAGCTCTAGTATATGATCGTGTAAATAAGTGGGGAGGAGCAGAACGTGTAATAATTGCTCTGAGAAAAATATTTCCAGATAGCATTCTTTATACATCTGTTTATAAAAATGATCGTGCATCTTGGGCTAAGAAAATCCCGGTTGTGAATTCTTTTTTGCAAAAAATACCTCTTGCTTCAACTCATCATGAATCCATTGCGCCTCTTATGCCATTTGCATTTGAATCATTTAATTTTGAAAAGTTTGATTTGGTTATTTCAGTTACATCAGAGGCAGGTAAGGGTATTATTACAAAGCCCGGCACATATCACATATCAATAATTCTTACCCCAACTCGCTATTTATGGAGCGGATATGAGGAGTACTTTTCAGACCAAACGTTGAGGCTTATTAGTCTTCCCTTTGTTATGTATCTTAGGTTTTGGGATAAGATTGCAGCGCGTAGACCAGATAAAATTGTTGGAATATCAGAAACAGTAAGAAGAAGAATTAAAAAATATTATGATTTGGATTCGGATATTATTTATCCACCCCTTATGATAAAACCAATAAAGAAAGGATTAAAGATTAAGGATAAAAGATTAATGAATAAAAAAAATCATCAATCATCAATCATAAATCACAAATCATACTTCCTCGTTGTTTCAAGGCTAGTTCCTTATAAAAAAGTTGAGCTAGCAATAAAGGCTGCAAATAAACTCGGTTTAAAGTTGATAGTTATAGGTTCAGGTAGTGAGTATGCAAAATTAGAAAAAATTGCTGGTAACACTGTTGAAATGATCAAGTACGTAAGTGATCAGGATTTGAAACATTATTATGCTAACGCGAAGGCTTTAATATTTCCAGGTGTGGAAGATTTTGGATTAGTAATGGTAGAAGCAAATGCGTCAGGAATTCCAGTCATAGCATACAGGGGCGGAGGAGCAGAAGAGATAGTAATTGAGGGAAAAACTGGTGAGTTTTTTGATAAACAGACAGTTGCAGCCTTGTCTGAGGTATTGAAAAGCTTTAAGGCAAGCCGTTATAATAGTTCTGATTGTAGAAGAAATGCTAAGCGCTTTTCTTTCGAACAATTCGAGAAGAAAATATTAAGTATTGTTAATGAAATTTATACTTAATACTTCATACTCGATACTTTATACTTAATCTATGAAAGCAGTTATTTTTGCAGGAGGAGTAGGAACAAGGCTTTGGCCTATATCTCGTAAGAATGCTCCAAAGCAATTTGAAAAAATTTCTGGTGATAAATCTACTCTCCAATTGGCAGTAGATAGGCTTTACCCAGACTTTAAGCCGGAAGATATTTACGTTTCTACAGGAGAAAAGTATCAGGATATTATTCAAGAACAGCTTCCACAAATACCACGCGAGAACTTTATATTTGAACCAGAAGTAAGAGATGTTGGTCCGGCAGTTGCCACAGCTTGTGCGATAATCGGAAAAGATCATCCAAATGAACCAATTGCAATCATATGGAGTGATCATTTTGTAAAAAAAGAGAGAAGATTTAGAGAGGTGCTTGCCTTTGCTGAAGAGTTAGTTAATGAAGATCCTGATCGTTTAGTTTTTATTGGACAACGCGCCCGTTTTGCAAATCAAAATCTTGGTTGGTTGGAATTTGGAGAAGAAATAAAGACAATTAGAGATACAAAGATTTTCCAATTTAAGCGCCTCATCTACAGACCAAGCCTGGCTGATGCTCAACATTTCTTGGAAAGCGATTCATTTGCCTGGAACCCTGGTTACTTTGTAACAACTGCTAGTTTTGTCCTAAAAAGCTTTGAGAAGTTTGCTCCATCAATTTATGGAGGAGTAAAAAAGATTCAGGATGCTTATCAAACTTCTGATTTTGAGGGTGTCATGAAGGAAGAATATCCCAAATTAGAAAAAATTAGTTTTGACGACGCAGTCTTGGAAAAGCTAGACCCAAGCAATGTGCTGGTAATTGCAGCAGATCTTGGATGGAGTGACGTTGGTGCTTGGGAAGCGCTAAAAGAAGCTCTTCAAATAGAAAGCGCTGAGAATGTAGTGAGAGGAAAAGTTCTTCTTACAGATTCAAAAGATAATCTTGTTTTTAATTATACGGATCAACTTACTGCGGGAATTGATTTAGATGGAATGATAGTTATCAATACGGATGATGTTTTATTAATATGCAATAAAGACTCTGCTCCAAAAATCAAAAAACTCGTAGAAAGCCTTGCTGGTACAGAGCACGAAAACCTAACGTAGTTAATTGTTTATGGTTTATGGTAATTACTATTAACTATTCACTATTAACAATTTACTAATTTATGTTGTACGACCCGGCAAAAAGACTAATAGATATTATCTTCTCAATAATTCTTCTTATTGCTTTTACCCCGCTTTTTATTGTTACGGCAATTGCTATAAAGCTAGATTCAAAAGGGCCAATACTAGCTGATACCCCAATGAGGGTAGGAAGGGACGGAAAGTTATTCAGGATGTATAAGTTTCGCTCAATGATGAAAAATGCGCACGAAATGCTTGTAAAAGATCCGGAATTCAAAAAGCTCTATGAAGAATACAAAAAAGGCGGTTACAAATTAAAGGGAGACCCAAGAATTACAAAAGTAGGAAGATTTATTAGAAAATATTCAATTGATGAATTTCCACAATTTCTAAATTCGCTAAAAGGAGATATGAGTCTGGTTGGGCCACGTGCATATTATCCGGATGAGATTCGTGACCAGCAAAAGGAATATCCTACAACAAAAGACGCAGTAAAAATTGTGTTGTCTGTCAAGCCAGGTATAACTGGCGTTTGGCAGGTATCAGGAAGATCTGGAATTAATTTTGATAAAAGAATCCATCTTGATGCAGATTATGCCAAAAGGAGATCAATTATCTATGATCTTTGGATAATGCTAAAAACTCCCATCGCAATCCTCTCCGGAAAAGGCGCAATGTGATAATTAGCTTATAGCTTATAGCTTACAGACTGAATTCATAATCCTTAATTCATGCTCATGATTCACGATCGTAATTTATTAATCTTTAATCAGTTAATGTTTTAATATTTTAATTTAATTTTAGCCCATAGTTTAGGTTCGGTGAGGCTAGATTGTAGTTGGTTGGGCTTGCAATATTTGTATCAATTTGTTTACAATATAATTCGTGGTCGGGTAAATCCGACTATTTTAGGCGGGCAAGTGTATTTATGGAGGAAGCCGGATTTAAAAAAATTAACTTTGAGCCTGTAGGGGGAGCAAAATCGGCTACTAAGCCGCCGGAACCCTTCAAAAGTACTCGCGCTCAATTAAATATGAGTTCTAAAAAACCAAGAATAAAAATCAACAAGAAGGTGCTATCAATCATAGCGGTGGTTGTAGGATTGTTTGTTTTAGTTGGTATCTATTCAAGCGTTAAAGCCTTTCAAATATATAAGCAAGCTAAAAAAGTAGAAGCACAAGCAAGACTCGCAGCAACCGCAGCAAAACAGCAAAACATAGTAGACGCAAAGGATCAATTAGTTAAAACAAAAACAGAAGCACAAATTCTAGAAAAAGATATACAGGGTATAGGATTCTTACGCTATGTTCCCTTCTTTGGGGGATATGTATCAGATGCAGACCATATGGTATCAGCAGGAATCCACGGTATAAATGCAGGTATCATAACAGCAGATTCTCTTATTCCATACGCAGATGTTCTTGGTCTTAAAGGGCAAGGAAGCTTTGTTGGTGGATCAGCAGAAGAGAGAATTAGGACCGCAATCACCTCTATGAGCAAAGTTACTCCAAAGATTGATGATATAGAAAAAGAAGTAACAGCAGCGCAAAAGGATATGGATCAGGTAAACATTAATAGATATCCTAACTTTGGTCCTTTCAAGAAGGTTCGTGGTCAAATAACAACAGTTAAAACCTTAGTAGATGGTGGAGCTCTTGCTGTTCAGCAGGGTAAGCCTCTTATAAAAGTATTACCAGAGCTTCTTGGTGCAGATAAAGCAAAGAAGTATCTTGTTATATTCCAAAATGATAAAGAGCTTCGTCCAACAGGAGGATTCTTAACTTTCTATTCAATATTTAGAATAGAAGAAGGAGTAATTCATATTGATAATTCTTCCGATATTTATAAGCTTGATGATAGTATTTCTTATCATCCAACAGCAGATCCTATCATACTTAAATACCTTCCAAAGGTACCAACTCAGAATATTCGTGATATTAATCTTTCTCCAGATTTCCAAAAGTCTATGGATGCATTTAGAAGTTACTACGCTAAATCATCACAAAAAACTGACGTAGACGGAATAATAGCTATTGATACTCAATTCTTGGTAGATATTATTAGAATTCTTGGCGGAGTAGATACAGATGGCCAACACTTTACGGCAGATATTGATCCAGCATGTAATTGTCCTCAGGTTGTTTACCAGCTCGAGCAAAATACCACAAAGCCTGTAGGCTACGTAAGAGAAAATAGAAAGGCAATAGTTGCAGATCTTCTTTATGCAACAATGCAAAAGGCTATGGGCGTGTCACCAAAGATTTATTGGGGTCCATTATTCCAAGCAGCTATCAAGAATGCTTCAGAAAAGCACGTTCTCTTCTCTCTTAACAATAAAGATGCACAAAGTGGTATTGAAGCGCTTAATTGGGCAGGTCAGATTAAGCCGTTCGATGGAGACTACCTACATATAAATGATGCAAACTTTGGGGGAGCAAAGTCCAATATGTACGTACAGCAAGCGGCTCGTATGGATTATAACGTGGCAAGTAATGGTGAGATTACAAAGACACTTACTATTAACTATAAGAATCCAGAAAAGTATTCAGATTGTAACCTTGAGAGTGGAGGACTTTGTCTAAACGCCATACTTCGTGATTTTCAAAGAGTATACGTTCCAAAAGGTTCACAGCTTATCTCAAGCAAAGGGTCTCAGGTAAAAGTAGAGACCAAGGAAGACCTTGGAAAGACCTATTTTGAATCATTCTTTACGGTTAACCCACTTGGTATAGCAACTATGACCTATACTTACAAATTACCTTTCAAAGTCACAAACGGAGTATTACCGGTTATGATTCAGAAACAACCCGGAGTATCAGATATTCCATTTGAGATATATGTAAATGGTAGAAAGACAGACGCTTTTGATCTTAGAGCAGATAAGACATTTAACCTAAAGATCTAAAATAACCAAACCTTGTAGTTTTGGGATACAAGTATGCAATACCTTAAGGATCAGGGCTTCGTAATTAAAAGAATAAACTTTGGAGATTCGGATCGATACCTCACATTATTTACAAAGAACAACGGTAGAATAGAAGTTCTTGCTCGTGGAGTAAGAAAGATTACTTCTCGCCGCGCAGGATCCGTTGAGCTTCTCAATCTTGTTAATTTTCAAGCGGTTAAGTCTAGTAAGAACCATGTTCTTACAGAGGTATCGCTTATTGACTCATTTAACTCACTCAAATATGATCTTAAAAATATTCGTAAGGTATTTCTTATGTGCGAACTTATAGAGGCAATTATGCCTTATGGAGAAAAGCACGAAGATGTATTTGACCTTATGGAACGAGCGCTAAATGTGGCAGAAGAAGAAAAAACCCTTGCCTATTTTCAGGCAAAGCTCCTATCTCTATTGGGATTTTGGGATGGAAAGACAGTATTTCGTGACGAATTACACGTACAGAGTGTAATAGAGCAAACAATAGAAAGAAAGCTCAAAACCCGCATAGTCTTTAAGATTTGATCTTAGATCCTAGATATTAGATCTTTGGAATTTAATTACCGCTAATTTTCAGATTTAAAATTAAAAATTCAATAAGAACTAATAAATAAGAATTAAAAATTAAAAAGAGGTTTACCTCTTTTTTGGTAGATAGCTCTTGAGCTTGTGGGAGAGGAGAAGGAGGAAGATTCCAAAGATTATTGCGTATACTCCAATTGCCCAAGATATAGCAATCGCAGAAGCAATTGGGTTTGTATATACCCAGAATCCAAAGATTACAGAAATTACTCCAACAATGAGCAGGAATATTTCATCATCTAGGTGTTTTCTAATTGTAATTCCGGCCATGATTTCAAGAATTCCTGTTACAATTGCCCAAACAGCAATTAAGAGCAAGAATATAAGTACTGCTGGTCCTGTAAAGAAGAATATATATAATCCAACCAAGACGCCAACTATTCCTTCTAGCATAAGAATTCCGGATTTTGCAGACATTCCCAGGAAGAATGCTACAACTCCATCTACTAGCGCAAATGCTCCAAAAAGAAGCACTAGGAATTCAAGTGCAAGAGTTGGAGCAAAGAGAGCAACAAGACCAAAAAGAATTGCAATAATTCCTCTTATCATGACTCCTGACCAATACTTGCTGAGATCTCTCATATAAATAGCGTAGAATAATTGAAATTTTCTGTCAATATACCAATTAGTAAAAATTATTGTATAATTCACGTTTATGGCTTTAAAGAGCAAGAAATAAGATCAATAGGACAAAACTATATTGGCTTAACTGAAGATTCTATAGATGGACTTTATTACCCTGCCATAAGACAGTTAGAATTAAACAGATTAGAGGTAGCTAACGACTTGGTTAGAACCAGGGAGATGTACGGTTTAAATGAAAGTAACATTCCGGGTTGGGAAGCACCTCTCACGCCTATTAGGGCTGTTGGTTACTATCTTAAGACCCAATGGGCGCTTCCCTTATTTCAAGCTTCAACTGTTACTTTGGATAGGATAAATGCTAAAGTATATCGCAATCTCGGAATGGGCTTCTATGATATGGGAACCGTTGCTATGAATGTGGGTGCAGCAGTTTACAGAGGAATTGAAAATCAAGCTATTGAAATGGCAATGTTAGAAGTGGAAAATCTTGAAGGACAGACAAGAGATACAAGGCTTGCCTTTAGTTTTGCAAGAGAACATGGATTTTTGGAGGAGTATCTTCCTTTGTTAGTTCCTCCAAGCCCAACAGACGGAAGTGATTTGTTAAATGCGAGGTATCGCTCTATCGTGTCGGCGGAAGAAAATTCGGATGCAATGGTTATAGGGGCTTCTTATGCCTCTAAGATTCATAGTAGAGTTATAGATATTGCTCGTAAGATGTTTTATGAACCGCCAAGGCCAAAATTTTCTTATTAATTTATTAATGGTAATTTAGGTTTTAAACCGGTATAATGTTTTTTATGGATTTTGTTAGACTAAGTGGACTCGTTGACGCCAGCATTGTGCTTGATGTAAATCATGCAAGCATGGATGAGCTCAAGGTTTTTTATGACCCATCGGACGAGACAAATTTCTTTCTCATTGCACCAAAGAAGTTCGGAAGAGAAGAAGATCTAGCGGCAATCATAAACGCAAAAGCCTCAATTAAGCTCCAAGCAAAAAAAGCCTCAGAATTTAAATAGCGTATAGCGTATAGCTTATAGCTTATAGCTCCACTGAATTTTTAATTCTTATTGAATTTTAATTTTAAAATTTGAAATTAGTAATTGATTAGAAATTAAGAATTAGGAAATAGAAATTAACTTTATTTATTTTCAAATTCATCTGGAGTTTGGCCTGAGAGTCTAAATCTCATATGTTCTGCGTTGGAGTAGCCTTTATTTTGTGCAAACCTTTGGATTTGCCTACTTCTAATTAACTCTTCGTAGGTGCTCCCTCTTACTAGCAGTGGATTTCCAGATTCATCCACGTGGCGGGGTCCATCTCCGCCAAGTAAAACATCAACTCCAAATTCATCTATCGTTGAGCTTAATAGATCAATTCTTTGTTGAGGGTCTGGGATTGTTGATAAGACTTGGTTGAGTTCATAAGTGTCAAGGATTACTCCTCTTTTCCCGTTCTCGTCCTCTACAAAAGCGCCTCTAATTTTTTTGTTTTTATTCATATATCTTAGATATCTATAATCTTTATCAATATCATAGTGTCCTTTTGGTCCGGATTTTTCTCTATCATCAACCAAAAAATCCATTGCTACCAGAACTCCGTCTCTTAAATGGGTAAGAACAAGTAGATCGGTAAATTTGGCTATGTTTCCAAATCCTTCCTCGTCTATCCCAAGACTTAGGGGACTTTTGTATTCTGTTGAAACATCTTCTCCGGATGGCTTCATTGCTGCTATTCGGCGTTCAAACAAATTTACTAGTAGTTTTTTAGCCTCAGGGCTTAATGGATCGAGTTTTCTGTACTCAACCATTTCTTGTGCTGGAGTATGGATGTTGGGTGATAAGATTTTTCTATCGAGAAAAGGCATAAGCTGACATTATATACTATAGGGGAAATTGTGACAATCTGAGGTGATTATCTATCTTCGTCTTTGAATTCGCTCGGGAGTTGACCCGAAAGTCTAAATCTCATAAGTTCACTATTTGTCATTCCAGTTTTCTGAGCAAATTCATGGATTTGTCTATCGCGAACCATATTCCCATAGCTTTGATTTGTTGTAATAACAAATCGGTCAGACATGTTTCCAATGCTGCGGGTCTCGTAACCTATGAAACCTTGATCAACTTTATATCGATCAAGCATATTGGTTAATAAATCTACTACTTTCGCAGCTTGATCTGGTGCATCGTGTATTAGATATTCTGCGGCTAGGATTATGCCTCTTTTTCCATTTTCGTCTTGGAAAACCGCTCCATGTAGGGTTAAGTTTTTTCTGAAGTCGATTGTCTCATTACTGTCATACACTTTTTCATGCGTTACATGTAGGCCTGAATATTCCAAATCAGCTATTAGTAAATCAAATTGAGTAATTTGGTTACCTTGTTGTCGTCCAACTACGACCGCCTCGGTTAATTTGGTAAGTCTTCCGTATCTATCTTTGTCTATTCCTAGTTTGGTTGAATGAGTCCTCGCAATTTTGGGTGAATTATCAATCGTTTTCATTTGTCCGAATCTTTTTTCGAATAAATCAACATGTTTTTGAGCGACTTCAAGTTCGGTAAGTTCTTTATGTCTATGTAAGTATTTAAGGCCCCCTGCATAGGCAATTTGGGCGGTCGCTTCAATTGCAGAAGCAATTCCCATTTTTATTAGGGCTTGTTCTATACTTCCACCAAGGCTCATTTCAAGAGCTGTGTAGGTTACGAAAGTTGTGTATGGAACAATAAGGCCTATTGCTCCCACTAATTCCCCTTTTTTAGACCTTTTATCCACTGGTGGGGGGATAAGATTTGTATTCCTTTCAAATTCAGACATTCGAAGATTATACATTATAGGTTTAAACCTGGCAATTTAATGGTAGATGGCAAGTCGTTGTTCGCAATTCGTTAATCCTTTAATTCTTTAATGCTTTAATCTTTCAGCTCGCAACTCGTTAACCCTTTAACCCGTTAATATTATGGCTATGTTATAATTTGAGGCTAATATGGCGAGCCCAGACAATTATGATCTTAGAGGTATACCTCCTCGGATACTTGAAGAGGGTACGGTTGGTCCTTTCGAGAAAGGATTTTATCTTCCCTATCCCCCATTGAGTGATCTTGCCGTTAAAGATGATGCATGTAAGGTTCCTGTTCCTCTTGTTCGTCAAATGCCATTTGGATTTGCGGGTACGCTCTCAGTAGCAATAGGGGAGGAAGAATATGATATTAATCTTCTAAAAACCGAAAGTTTTTTATTCATAGCATCGGTAAGATTATTCGCTAAAGAAAATTGGGATTTTAGAATGGATGCACATATTAGAAGGCCAAGATTGTTTAAGGAACATATGGCACGTTTCGATGAAGAATTTGCCTCAACTATCCCATCAAATGTGGTAGCTTTGAGTTATGATCTTGCGACGAAAGTTGATGGAGAGCATTATCCAGGAATGAGAGCTGCAACATTTGTCCCCTGGGCATATTCTGTATTAAAGCCTTTTAAGCCTACGCACATTCTTGCAGAATGGTATCCAGATTCAGATAATCATGCCGCTTTTTATAAGGCATTAGGTGAGGGGGCAAGTACTTTGGAGGCATTTAAATCTACTTGGTCTCATAAACATTTCTCACAACTGGGGGAGCTTATTCCTAACATTAGTGTTACAGATAAATATATTAGCGAAGACGAAAAGGCAAAATATGAAGCATATTCTCCCTCCACAACAGTGCGCGCCCTCTACAAAATTTAAGCTGTTACTTGGTATTCGTGGCTAAAAGCAGTATAATACGCCTATGGCAGAAAGAGAATTATTTAAGATTGGTCCAGAAGATATTGAGCGTTCCAAATCAATAACAGGTATAAGGACTTTAAAAGAAACGGATACTAATCCCAATCCAACTCCAGTTCCTGATTTTGATATAGTTTCCACCATGCTTACAGATGAGCAGCCCTACCTTTTTCTTTTGCACGCTTTTTATTCAGAAAGAGTATTTTCAGGGAAAATTGCAAGAGCAATTGATCAGCACAATAAAGGGGAGGAAGTAACAATGGGTAGTGGAATAGTTGAACCGAGTCTATCTGTTTGGGAGAGTCCAATGCTTGCCGGTATGGCATTCGTACATTTCGCTATGCCAGAAGATATAAGAAAAAAACAAATGGATATTGATGAAGCTATGTCTATTGAAAGACAATCAGAAGAATCTTACAATGCTGGAGAGCCGGTAGAAAAAGCATTAGGAGAATCAATAGGGGAAGCTTTCGGCGAGTATAGGGAATTAGGAGAGGTAATGCTAGAAATTGCAGAAGAATTAGATGATGAAGAAGCTCAATTTGAATTTGTTGCAGGAGGAATTGTTACATTATTGCGATACGTTGCAAGAGATAAGGCGGAGATTCTTAGAGAAAAACTAGGACAAGAAAAAGAAGATCCTCAGGAAAATTAGTTAATGCCTCAAATGGAAAACTTAGATTATAAAATCAAAAACTTTGAGAAGATATTTGCCTCCCTTGTCTTTCTTATCTTTGGAATCGCCTTTTTCCTAAAAGAGCACTATGTTCTCTCTTTTGCCTGTCTTCCATTCCTTCTAATTCTTATTAGAATAGATGATCTCAAAAAACTAATTCTAAATAAAAGTGGAGTACATGTAAATTTTGGAAAGCTTAATAAAGTAGAAGATAGAATTGAGGATGTAGTAAATAACAAGGTAACACCAGCTAGAAAAATAAAACAACTTCAAAAGATTACGGATGAAGCTTTTAAGATGGGATATCTAGCCGGAGCTGGAAAAGTAAATGACAATATTAATAATGTGAAGATTATTAAGGATAGAAAAGGCAAAATCACAGAAATCCAATACGACGAATTCTAGATAAATAAATAGCAATTGTAAGAGAAAAGAGCTATAATTAGCTTCAGATATGTTCGAACAGGCTTTTAAGAATATTGATGATGCGTTAAGAAAAGATGCTGGTGTTGCAAGTGAGCTTGACTATGTAGAACAATCCTCTTGGATTTTATTCCTGAAATATCTTGATGATCTTGAGAAAGATAAGGCAATTGAAGCAAAGCTGGCCGGCCGTACTTACAAAAATATAATTGACTCAAAATTCAGCTGGGAAACTTGGGCAGCACCAAAAACGGCTGACGGAAAATTAGACCACAATAAAGCATTGGTCGGTGATGACTTAATAGATTTTGTAAACCAAGAGCTATTCCCATATCTTAGAAAATTTAAGCAAGAAGCAGAAAGCCCAGAAACTATCGATTATAAGATCGGCGAAATTTTTAGCGAGATAAGAAATAAAATTCAAAGTGGATATACGTTACGTGAGATCTTAGATATTATAGATTCTTTAAGATTCCGCTCGCAAAAAGAAAAACACGAGCTTTCTCATCTTTATGAAGCAAAAATTAAGAATATGGGTAATGCAGGGCGTAATGGAGGAGAATATTACACGCCAAGATCCTTAATCAGAATAATAGTAAAAGTTGTAAATCCAAAAATCGGAGATAGGATTTATGATGGAGCAGTAGGATCGGCTGGATTTTTAGTAGAAGCTTTTGAATATTTAGCTCAGGATAGAGAGAAACTATCACCAAAAGATTGGGAAATTCTTCAAAAAAGAACTTTTTACGGAAAAGAGAAGAAGCCACTTCCTTACATTATTGCAGTTATGAATATGATACTTCATGGCATAGAGACTCCAAATATTATTCACGCGAATACTCTTGCTGAAAATATTTCGGATATTCAGGAAAAAGATCGCTACGACATTATTTTGGCAAATCCACCTTTTGGCGGTAGTGAAAGAGCAGAAGTACAACAAAACTTCCCTATTAAAACTTCTGAAACTGCATTCCTTTTTCTGCAGCATTTTATTAAAAGCTTAAAAGCTGGGGGAAGAGCAGGAATAGTTATTAAAAATACCTTTCTCTCAAATACTGATAATGCTTCAGTTGCTCTAAGAAAATTATTACTTGAATCTTGTAATTTATATACAATTCTTGATCTTCCCAGTGGAACGTTTACTGGAGCAGGTGTAAAAACTGTGATTTTATTTTTTGAAAAGGGAAGCGCAACCAAACAAATTTGGTACTACCAATTAAGCTTAAATCGAAATCTTGGTAAAACAAATCCTTTGAGTGATAAAGACCTCGAAGAGTTTTTGACTTTACAAAAGACAAAAGACGATTCACAAAATTCTTGGACAGTAGATGTAAAAGATATTGATCAAAAAACACTTGATCTTTCCGCCAAAAACCCAAACAAAAAAGATGAAAATACACTACGCAGTCCAAAAGAAATTCTGAAAGAGATGAGAGATTTGAATAATCAATCTAGCAAGCTTCTTGATAAAATTCTAGCTAACATCTTATGAAGATAGCTAAAATAATAGTTAAAAATTATCGTTCGATTGAAGAAGTCGTTTTGGAGCCATCAGGATTCAATGTTTTAGTAGGACAAAACAATCATGGTAAAACTAACTTTTTCGAAGCAATAGACTGGTTTTACACCGGGACAAAAAAAGATGAGCCACTGAATGAAATTTGCAGAGAGCGAGATCCTGAGAACAATCCGGTATCAGTATCTATAGTTTTCTCAGGAGCCAAAAATGGGTTAGAAAAAATGCAAAATGTGAAGAATCAGACGACAATAGCTAAAATTATTGGAGAAGTAGATAATGTGGAGGTAATCAGAACTTCGGATAACAAAAGACGATTTTTAATTGACAATAAACCAATAGAGACTGGAACCGGATTCGATGCCGCCTTGAATGATTTTCTGCCAAAATTTGAATATATTAGTACGAAAAAGTTTTATCAAGATCTGGCAAAATATGGTAAAACTACACCGATAGGAATAATGCTTTCTGATGTATTAGAGTCAATATTAGAGGGCGACGATCAATATATTAAATTTCAGGAAGAATTTAACAATTTATTTAAAGACAACGGTTCAAAAGTTAGAATAGAATTGGATGATATTGGTGGTAAAGTCAAGGCATATTTAGTTAAGCAATTTCCAGATTGTACGGATGTGACCTTTGAAGTTTCTCCGCCTAATTTTGAAGATCTTTTGAAGAATTTCGAAACTACTGTTGACGATGGCGTTTCTACTGATGCTTCTGAAAAGGGTGACGGAATGCAAAGGGCTCTAATGTTGTCAATTATTCAAGCTTATGCCGATTACAGACGTGAACGCGAGGATATCGGTAAAACATTTCTGTTTTTTATAGATGAGGCAGAAGTTCATCTTCATCCATCGGCTCAACGCACATTGAAAAATTGTTTATTAGAACTTTCTGAGCGTGGTGATCAAGTTTTTATAAATACACATTCCTCTGTTCTTGTTGTTGATGACCATGATCTACAAAATCTGTACAAAGTAGAGAAAATCGATAAAAGAACCTTAGTATCTCCAGTTGCAGAAAAAATTCAAAAGCAGGAAATTGTATATCAGTTGCTGGGGGGAAGTCCGGCTGATCTTCTACTACCATCAAATTTCCTTATTGTTGAGGGGCTGACTGAAGTATCATTTCTTACAATAATAATTAAGAATTATTATCCTGAGATGTCGTCGATCCAAATTGTTCCTGCGAACGGCGACAGCATACAAACAGCAAGGACTTTAGAAGGTTTGCACAAAGTGTATACGCCGCTTAGCTTGAACCCTGTATATAAAGGTAAAGTTGTGGTGTTACAAGATTCTACTAATACAGATGATGAAAATAAATTGAAAGGTAGTTTCCCAGAACTCTTTCCGGATTTATTTTATGATCATCCAGAAAGTGCAATCGAAAAATATTATCCCAACGGTTTCAAAAAAAGCGATCAAGAAATTAAGGATTTAAAAAAACGAAAACAAAAGGTTAATTATGCGAAAGAAGTGGCAAATAAAATTTCGCGAGATCAATTTCAAAACGAAATGCCAGCTGTGTACAACGCACTCAGTATGTGTTGGGAAAGGGCATACAAATGAAAAATGATTGGCAGATAAAAAAACTTATAGATTTTTGTGAAAATTACAAGCAGGATATAGTTGATGGGCCATTTGGATCTGATCTTAAACGAAGCGATTATACTTCAGAAGGAGCCCCTGTGCTGAAAATTCAGAATATCAAAGATGCAGGGCTTGAAATTAAAAATATGGATTATGTATCAAAAAACAAATACAACAAACTTATAAGACATTCATTTACTAATGGAGATATAATAATGACAAAATTAGGCGATCCTCTTGGGGTATGTGCAATTGTTGATAATCTTGATGATGGAATTATAGTTGCGGACTTAGTAAGAATACGAGCAAAGTATATAGATTCTAAATACCTACTTTATTACTTGAATTCTCCAGAAAACAGATCCTTTATAAATTCACAACAGAAAGGAACTACCCGACCCAGAATAAGACTAGACATAGTTAGACAGTTACCAATTCCAATTCCACATGAAATTAACGAACAGAGAATAATTGTCAAAAAACTTGATCAGATCTTTGAAAAACTTGATAAAGCTAAAGAAAATGCAGAAAAAAATTTGCAAAATTCTCGCGAGCTTTTCGAATCATATCTAAATAGTGTTCTTTCAAATCAAAGTTGGCAAAAACGACGGCTAAAAGACATCTGCGATAAGTTATTCGCTGGTGGAGATTTACCAAAAGATGATTTTTCTAAAGTCAAAACAGAAAAATACAATGTTCCAATTTTCGCTAACGGTGTAAAAAATAGAGGCTTATACGGGTTTACCAATATAGAAAAAGTTAAAAGACCCTCCATCACAATATCAGCTAGAGGTACGATAGGCTATTCCGAAGTCAGAGAAGAAAGTTTTTATCCAGTTGTAAGATTAATTGTTCTTATTCCGAATGAAGAATTAATAGACTTATTTTTTTTGTATTACATAACTCTAAACTTCGAATTTTCGAATACCGGAACATCTATTCCGCAATTGACTGTACCAATGATTGAAAATATAGAAATCTCAGTCCCTCCGGTTTCTGTACAAAAAGGAATTGTTAAGAAGCTAGATGAACTTTCAAAGGAGACTAAGAGGCTCGAAGAAAATTACAAAAAAAAGTTGGCGGATTTGGAAGAGTTGAAAAAGTCTGTTTTGCAAAAAGCATTCGCTGGCGAGCTATAATTAATTATGAATGAAGCTGAGACACGAGCTGAATTGATTGATCCATTACTCAAATTATCTGGTTGGGGAGAGGTTGAAAGGTCAAAAGTCTTACGTGAATTCCGTTTTACCGACGGGAAAATTATTCCTGGTGGTGGACGAGGAAAACCAGAAATAGCAGACTATGTTTTGGTCTACAGTAATAAAAAATTGGCTGTCATTGAGGCAAAAGCAGAAGGAGAGCATGAAACCGAAGGTGTTGGTCAAGCAAAAGAATATGCAGACAAACTAAAACTTCAATACACATATTCCACAAACGGACACAAAATTTATCAAATCAATATGTCCACGGGAAAAGAAGAATACATTGATAAATTCCCGTCTCCTGATGAATTATGGAACTTGACAAATAAGAACTACAATATATGGAAAGAAAAATTTGACTCGATACCTCTTGAGGGACAAAATGGCACCCGATACTATCAGGAAATTGCGGTCAATCGGGTTTTGTATGCTATTGCTGAAGAAAAAAATAGGATACTTTTAACAATGGCAACTGGAACCGGAAAAACCTCGGTTGCATTTCAAATCGCTTGGAAATTATTTCAGACCAGATGGAATTTGACTCGTGATGGCTCAAGGCGCCCTAGGATTTTGTTTTTAGCTGATAGAAACATTTTGGCCGATCAGGCATTTAATGCATTTTCCTCTTTTCCAGAAGATGCGTTAGTCAGAATAAAACCATCAGATATTAGGAAAAAAGGAAATGTACCGACAAATGGTAGTATCTTCTTTACAATTTTTCAGACGTTTATGAGCGGCCCAAATAACACTTCATATTTTGGGGATTATCCTGCGGATTTTTTTGATTTTATCGTTATCGATGAGTGTCATAGAGGAGGAGCAAATGATGAGTCAAATTGGCGCGGGATTCTTGATTATTTCTCGCCAGCTGTTCAGCTAGGTCTTACTGCAACTCCAAAAAGAAAAGACAATGTTGATACATATAGATATTTTGGAGAGCCCGTTTACACATACTCATTAAAGGAGGGTGTTAATGATGGATTTTTGACACCATTTAAAGTTAAAAGAGTGAAAACGACTCTTGATGATTATGTTTACACTTCCGACGATGAAGTTGTTGAGGGTGAAGTTGAAGAGGGAAAAATCTATGACGAGGCAGATTTTAATAAGATTATTGAAATAAGAGAGCGAGAAGCAGCTCGCGTAAAAATAATGCTTTCTGAAATAAATCAAAACGAAAAAACCATTGTATTCTGTGCAAATCAAACTCACGCTTTGGTTGTCAGAGATTTAATAAATCAACTTAAAAAAAACCCAGACCCACTTTATTGTGTCCGTGTTACGGCCAATGATGGTGCATTGGGAGAACATTATCTTCGTGAATTTCAAGATAATGAAAGAACAATTCCAACAATTTTGACAACATCGCAAAAGCTTTCAACTGGAGTTGATGCTAGAAATGTCAGAAATATAGTTTTAATGCGCCCGATAAATTCCATGATAGAGTTTAAGCAAATTGTTGGACGAGGCACTAGGCTTTTTGATGGAAAAGAGTACTTTACAATTATAGATTTCGTAGATGCATATAAGCATTTTTCAGATCCGGAATGGGATGGTGATCCAATCGACTCAATCGTTGATAATCCAAAAATTCCTAGAATTATAAATACATCTGCAAAGCGTGAAGAATCAACGACTATTGTAGAACATCCAGCAAGAATAAAAATAAAACTCCGTGATGGAAAAGATAGAGAAATACAGCACATGATATCTACTTCGTTTTGGAGCGCAGATGGTAAGCCAATCTCGGCAGAAGAATTCTTGAATAATATTTTCGGTGCGCTTCCTGATTTCTTCAAGAACGAAGAAGATTTAAGAAGGATTTGGTCAAATCCAATAACAAGAAAAGTCTTCTTGGACAAAATATCAGAACTAGGATATGGAAAAGATGAATTGGAAACATTACAGAAAATGATTGACGCAGAAGACAGTGATTTATTTGATGTTTTTTCTTATATTTCCTTCGCAACATCTCCAATTACAAGAGAAAAGAGAGTAGCTTCTAGTAAAAGCACTATTCTTAACGGTTTGAATAAAGAACAAAAAGATTTTTTGGAATTTGTCTTAGATAAATACATCGATACTGGAGTGGAAGAACTAAGTGAGGAAAAACTTCCTGATTTGCTTAACTTAAAGTACCAGGCAGTTTCGGATGCAGAGCAAGCTTTGGGAGGAGTCGATAAGATTAGATCCACTTTTTTCAATTTTCAAAAAAATCTCTATGCGGTTTAATTGCTTAATTTTGGCCTCGGGAGTATAATTAGCCTCAAATGAACACTTTATTTTTTGATATTGAAACAATTCCAAGTCCGGAGGACCAAAAAGAGATCCATATTGAAATTCTTAAAAAGAAACACAAAGGTAAGACTGATATAGAGATTCATGAAAGCACTTCTTTTGAAGGTACATTTGGAAGAATTTGCTGTATTGCAGTTATAAAAGAAGTAAACGGAAAAGAGGTTCTAAAAGAAACATTTTCCGGAGATGAGAAAGAAGTCTTAACCAAATTTTGGGAAGTTTCAAAAGACGTCCACAGATTTGTTGGGCATAATATTTGGGCTTTTGATTTACCTTTTATTTATCAGCGTTCAATTATTAATAGAATAAAAACTAGAACTGACATAAGTTTTGCAAGGTATAGAAATATTCCAATTTATGACACCATGCTTGAATGGACTCTATGGAATTTTGATAATGGAAAGATTCAGAAGCTAGATACAATGGCGAAAGTCTTAGGATTGCCAACATCAAAGGACGAAATGGATGGTTCTATGGTTTGGCCTTATTATCAAGAAGGAAAGATTGAAGACATTTGCCGGTATTGTATGAAGGATGTTGAGCTCACAAGAAGTGTATATAAAAAGATGACATTTGACGATCTTGAGGAAGATACAACCATCAATTTTTAATAATCTGTGAAAATTGAAATCGTATTAGAATATCCCGAAAAACTTCTAGGAAAGCTATCTTATTGGACTTATATATTCCATCTTGTATCAGAAGATGCTTTAAAAAACAAAAAGTCTGGTAGATTCGAAAATTTATTTTACAAACATCTGTTTGACACATTAAGCCTTATGCTCGTTTTGACTTTTGGAGTTTTAAATATAATTTGTAATAGAATTTTTAAGATTGATTGGTTTGAAAGAAATGATTTGTAGTTATAATCTTGTTCCCTTATTTTTGAAAGGTTAGTGAGTCGAGAACTATTTGTGAGTTATTATTTGACCACAGCCTTATTTCGAGCATTGAGTCTTTAGTTGGTTTTACGTAATAATCATAGTTGAAAATTTCTAATCCCGGCAGTCCTCCCAGTTGTAAATATTTTTTCTCTATAGCATGTTTAGGTACTGGAGATCCTCCAATATTGGTACCGCTAGTAAATTCTGGAGTTTGATTATAAATCTTTTCAAGAGAAGAATAATCAGCGCTTATTTGGGTATTATAGAAAACATCCATCACAGAGTTTCCTCCTCCATCGCTTGTTCTTGCATATGGTTTTATTCCTTCTTCAAAAAAATATTCTGAAGTCGAGCCATCATAAGGAGTTTCTACTCTAAACCAATTAATAGGATACTTAAATTGATATATATTTTTATATGAAAATACTTTCCATTTTCCGGTTGTATCTAAAGGATCTATCTTTTTCCTATCTAGCAAATCTTTGCTTTCATCCATTATATTTTGACTAGATTCTTGTCTCGCTTTTTCTTGTGCTAGCATGCTTTTGTTTTTGGCTATTCTATAACCAACAGTAAAAGTTACAATTATAAAGATCAAAAATATTCCTACTCCAATGAGTAAAATGGTGAATATGAATTTATCTTCTTTGTCAGCTTTTGCCATATAAATATCCTATCACAATTTTAAATTTCCCTGTATTTATAATATAATCTCACTCATGGCTAGAATTGAGGATATAAAACCAACTCCAGATTTTGATGATCGGTCAACGCCCGTTTGGGCAGGATTTAAGGAGGATGAGACACCAGTTGATGCTGGCTCGCCTTATAAATATGAGGAAGAGTTGGTTGTTACTCCTTTTGATGAGGCATTACTTAATGTTGTTGGCCAACAATTCATGGATGATCCAGACATTAATGCAAAAGTTAGAATAAGGAGAGTAAAAGCAGTCAAAGAGGCACATTTAAAGTCGCGAAGTTACCTTAATAGAATAAGGATAAATAGTTCATTTCCGATAAGCCAGATGCGTGAGATATTGGCAATCGCCAAGAGGGGTATATTTAGTGACAGTAAGACTAATAATGCGATCACTAGAGAACAAAGTGAATTATTTGTTAATGCTATTCAAAAAGAAATTGCAAAAGAGAAGGAAAGAAGATCTAATACCCCAAATCCTGATATTGGTTAAATTGAGAGCTGATACTTTTGTTGATATACCCCATAACTCCAATACTTAGCCAGATGCTGATAATAATCGAGATAACCGTTAATACAATTGCAATCCAAGCGATTTTCTTTGCTTCGGGCTCCTTCCTTTTGAGTAATCTTATTGCCGGCCAGAGCCCAAGAGGTGGAAGCAGTACGCTTAATGCATAAATTCCAATCTGCTTTGTAAGATTCGTTTCAAAAGGTGGTTCTTTTATTTTTTCTCCGCAATATGGACAGTAAAAATCAGTTTCCGGTATTTCTTTATGGCATTTGGGGCAAAGAACTAGAGCGCTATTTTCCATTTCTTACCTAAGCATCTCACAAATCAAATTCAAGTTCAATTGAAACAATTCTTTAATCTTTTAATTTTTTAATCAACTTAGGATTGGGGGTCGGTTGGCATTGGAGGTTCGTCATCCGGGTGTGGTTCTTTTGGTTCTCCGCCTGATACTGGAATGTTATTATATTCATCAGGTTTTAGCCATTCTACATATGTACACCCTGTTGCTTGTTTCTTTTCTCTATCCCAGCCGGCAGTAGAACACTTCTTCATTTTCTTGCCAGTAGCCGTAGTATAAAGAACTAATTTCTTACCACAGTCTGGGCAATCTTCATCTAGTTCTTCTGTTGTTCCATTTATCCATTCCACAAAGTCACAACCCTCCGCTTTTTTTGTTTCAGCATTCCACTTATTAGTTGAACACTTCTTCATTTTCTTTCCAAAACGGGTAAAGGCCAAAACTAATGGAGCTCCACATTTAGGACATTTTTCGTTTAGAGTTTCTGGTTCCATTTCAATCCACTTCACGTAGTCACAACCTTCATTCTTCTTTGTTTCTTTATTCCAGGATCCAGCGGAACATCTTTGAATTTTTCTTCCAGTAGAAGTTTCTGTTACTGGGCTTAGCGGTGAACCACATTTGGGACATTTTTCATCCATCTGAATAATATACACGAGTTTGTCAGAGTTCGCAATTCGCATTTTTCAGTTGCTCGTCGCTGTTCGCAAGTCGTTATTCGTCAAAGTCTTTAACTTTTTAATCTTTCAACACGTTAACCCTTTAACCCGTTAATAATTAACTCTTTAACAAATTAACTAGCGCGTATTCATTCCAAGATAGACCACTTCTTTCTTTTTTATCTTTTGCATATTTGTCAAAAACTGGAATAAGAGAGCGTTTGGAGTAACTATCAACAACTCTTGGGTGGATATAATAAGTCCTACAGACGGAAACTGTGTTGTTAAGGTGGTGGGCAACTTCTTTAATAGTTTCCGTGATGTTTTTCTTAATTAATTCTTCATCATCTGCATCTCCTAATCTATATAGATTTCTGGCGGATAAATTTGTTGCTCCCCAAGTTCTAAAGTCTTTTGCTGTAAATTCATCTTGAGTTATTTCTCGTAGGTATTCATTTACGTCACGGGAATCAACTACCTGGCGGTTGCCCTCATCATCTATATATTGGAACAATTCGTATCCAGGAAGCTCTATGCATTCTTTTATGGTTTTTGCTATTGTTGGATTTGAAAATTCAATAGATGCTTTAACTCCACTTTTTCCCACAAAATCAAAATGAATATTGTCCCCTCTTACTTTTGCATGACGATTACGGAGCGTTGTTAATCCAAAAGAGTTATTTTCTTTGGAATATTCCTCATTCCCTACTCTTATAAATGTATGTTCTAGTAGCCAAATAATTGTTGCTATAATTCTTTCTCTATCCAATTCTTTTTGTTTTATTTCATAGGCTATTTTTTGTCTAAGTTTTGGAAGACTGAGAGCAAAATCAACCATCTTTGCAAATTTATTTTCTTGGGATAGCTTTACCCATTCGGGATGATAAATATATTGTTTTCTGTTCTTGTCGTCAAAGCCTCTGGCTTGTAGATGGCCACTCTTGTATGGCGAGATCCAGACTTCATTCCAAGCTGGAGGAATAACAAGGCTATCAATTCGGGCAACTACATTTGAATCATTTATCTTTTTTCCCTTTGTATCAAAATATTCAAACTTTGTACCCTTTTTCTTTCTGCTAAATCCGGGTTTGGTGTCAGGGGTATAAGAGAGCCTCTCGTTTATTAAATCTTCTTCTGTGATCATATAAGATATCTAATCATAACAAGACAATTTAATAAAGAGAGAGTTTAATTCTTAATTCTTAGTTTTTAATTCATAATTAATTACAAATTTCTAATTCTTAATTTTTATTTAATTTATATTACAATAATTTTAAATGAATAAATTAAGCGCTTATGATCTGGAAGAGAGGACTATTAGATTTGCCGAAAATGTAATCGAGTTATGTAAAGAATCGAAAAAAGATATAATTTCTCAGCCCATAATTACGCAGTTAGTTCGAGCTGCAACAAGTATTGGCGCGAACTATGCAGAAGCGAATGGAGCATCGAGTAAGAAAGATTTTAAAAATAAAGTATTTATCTCGAAAAAAGAATGTATAGAGACAAAATACTGGCTGAGGATTCTAGCTAAGAGCGAAGAAAAATTATCCGATAAATGTCGAATTCTTTGGAAAGAATGTCACGAATTAACTCTAATATTTTCCAAAATTGCTAAAAGTTCTGGAAATTAGAAAGTTAGATTTATATAGAAATTAGTAATTAAGAATTAGAAATTAAATTTACTTATTGAGCTGATCCGTAACATCGGTGAATTTGTAGTAGTTTTTGTTGTCGTAGAAAACGTAGTTTCTATCTGGAAGTAATGGGTAGTTCTCTCCAAAGTAAGTATTGAATAGTACTCTAAATGAATTAACAGGTGTAATTGTTTGGTAGAGCCCTGATGTCTCTGCATCTTTTCCAGGGAAATAGTAAGCATTTAGGATTGGGAATTTCTCGTGATATGAATCAACGCTCGCTTTACCCCAAGACTCATTTTCATCAATCGGAGTTTTCATTGGGAATGGTCCCTCGTCAGATTGCGCGATTATTATAGAATTTTTGTTATGGGCGATAATATCGCTCATTATTTTCTCGATTTTTGTGTTTGCACACTTCAATTGATTCATGTAGTTTGTAACAGAATCATGTTTGTCTACTTCAGTCTCTGCTATCGGTTGGCAATTTGCATTCCATACAAAAGGATCATGAGGTAAGAGAATATGCATAAATACAAATTTTGGTCCAGGTAGTTTTATGGCATCCTCAATTGCACCTAGCTCATAAGTTTCAACTCTTCTGTGTTCATTATTATTTGGATCAACAGATACATCTAGTGGATTATGGAAAACCCGTTTAAATATTGGTTCTGCTATTGTCATATTTAGAAATCCTGTTCCAAATGGATCAACGAGAGGATAAGTCCCTTCCGTCATTACATAATTCTTGTCAGCATATGGATTAATGCTTGTTGGCGTCCAGGTTTTTGGACCAATATTAACTGTGTAATATCCTTTGTCTTTTAAGTAATTCAAAACCTTATTGTTGCGTATTAATGGTGTAACTAGAGATTGGTCTTCACTGTGTCCTCCTTTTGTTTCTGTGGTCAAGAAGTCCAAATATTCCATATTAAGACTTGAGCCAACGGACAAAAATGTTTTTGGATAGTTTGTGCTAGCTTGGCTTGCTACATAAAACCCTTTGTCTTTTAGAAAATCAAAAAATTTGCTGTTGTCTACATTGTATTCTGTGGACAAAGATTTTGGCCCAGCATATCTGTCAAAAATAAAATAATAAACATCCGGTAAATTTTTATCTGCCGTTGCTTTCTTGGTTTGTCTTACAGCTTCTTTTTGTTGGGGTTGAAATATTCTTCCAGTTTTTGCCTCAAAGGAAATTATTGAGTAGAGTGGAAGAATTAAAAGAAAGAGTGAAAGGAAAACAAGATATTCGTTAATAGGCCTTAAATTTTTTTCATATTTCCTAACAAGCTTAATAATTCCAAAAAGAATTATTAGTAGAATTAATGTGAATGTCAGCTGCTCATCAATTGTGATGCTTCCAATAGTAATATCTTTAAGACCAATAAGATCTAGAATTCTTCCAAAAGAAAGAGACGCAAAGATTACAAAAGAAGAAACAATTGCAGCTTCTTCAATTTTTTTAAATATGAATTTACATATTAAAAATACAATGGTTCCAAAAATCAGAGAGAAGAGGAGTGGCACAACTATTGAGGTCTCTCTATATTCTTTAAAATTCTTTGAGTATAAAAATAGTACCGGATAAATAGAGAAAAGAAACGGGTGGGCAAAAATGAGGTTCTTCTTCATTTAACTAAAATTAAAGTCTTTCCATGAGGTACAAGGTTCTTTTGCTTCCTTTAATTGTAGTTTGCTCTTTTATTCTGAAATACTGCTTAAATGCTTTTTCAAAGTTTTCCTTTGTAAAGTCAGCTAATATATCATCGCGGTTTGTAACAAGAAGTTGTACCTGAGAATCTGTCTTATCAACAAATTCTACTATTAAGTACTTACCCATTTTTGCAAAAGCTTGCGCTTGATAAACAAACGGAGCCTTAAAAGTAATTGCTAGATGGTGTATCACGGCAAGGGCTAGAACCGCATCTGCTGGCCCTCGGTCAAAAACTGATTCCCTTTCCATATTTTCCCATCCAACAGCGGGTGTTGGAGTAGCAAGATCCAAGAAGAGTGGGAGAAGATTTTCTACCCCATCCCTTTTAACAATATCTAGGTAGTTTTTTTCGAGTGCTCCATGGTCTATGTCAAAGGCAATTGTTTCTGCGCCAAGTTCTGCTGCAATCTTACTGAATAATCCTGTATTTGCTCCAATATCCCAAACTGTTTTGGACTTTGTGGCTTTAAGATATTTCTTAACAAGCTCTGCCTTGTGTTTGAACGATTCATTCTTATAATTATTTTTGTCTTCTTCATAATAATCTTCCCATTGTGTCCCTTTTGGACTCCAAGTCGCTTTTTTGATCGCCCCCTCAAGATTATCAACCAATCCAAGAAGTGCAGTTTTGCTAAAGTTTCTTGCTTTTGTTTTTGCATCAAGTTTTTTATCTGAATATTTTTTCTGAGTTGAAGCGTGAGCGAAAATATGAATAAGAAGACTTGGATTAAGTCTTTCTTTAAAAGGAAGCATTTTTGCTGCTATTTCTAGAGGAATTCCATTAATAAAAACTGAGGTTAAGCGTCCAAGGTCTACGTCCACTTTTGCCATAATATAAAGTGGAGCAAGGAAATTTTCTACAAATTGTTGGTAAGCAATCCAGGGTTTTCCTTCTGGGAGTTTTTCAAAAGACAGAGTATCAATTAATATTGGTTTTCCATGATAAAACTGTATGTTAAAAGCACTTGAATCTTTTAAACTCATACCATATTTAATTGCTTTTTTCTGGATATCAAGAGTAAGGAGGGCTGCATCTTTAAGCATGCTAAAAGACCATTCGTAGTAGTAGGATATAAAGGGAACTACTTCTGGTTTAATTACTTTCCAGCCATCAGCGCCAGTTGCTTTTACTTTTGTTTCTTCATGTTTTATTAATTGGTTAGATGAGACTAAATCTTCATAAAGACCAGAGTTCATCAATAGCTCATAGTCATCTTTGTATATTTTATTTATTTGTCGGTAAATTGTGCCATTTTGTTTGAATACAAAACCGCTTGGATCACGAAAAGAGGCAATTAAATTTTTATTTTTTGGTGTCGGATTTTTCAGAGTGTTTTTTATCCTTTCCTAACATATTTGAAAAGAAATCTTTTATTCTTCCTGCTCCGGTTTTTGCTACAAATATTCCTCCAAATAAAATTGCTCCAACTACTTGGATAACATAGCTACCGGTTCCTGGATCAAGGTATGCGTGTGCCTGTGGTGGGAAGATTACAACGTAGGCAATTGATAGTACTATAAATGTTCTTATCGCGCTTTTCATAAAAGGTAATTCTACACGTTTGAAGCTTCAATTGCAAACGGGATTTATAAAGAATAATGGTTTTGAAATGCTTTGTCAAATTGCTTTTTGCGTCATCTTGATTGTTGGGTTTGATTTGTGAATATAATGGGTAATGGATAATAAGATTGTTAAATTCATTATATCCTTGGCTCTCCCATTTATTGCTGGTGGAATTGGAGCCAGAATTACATACGGTTCAATTAGCTCTTGGTACCAATATCTTAATAAACCCGTCTTTAGTCCCCCAAATAATCTATTCGGTATTGTTTGGACAGTTCTTTATATATTAATGGGAGTTTCTTTTTATCTTGTCTGGATATCAAAAGCTGCGAAATACAAAAAAGAAGGCGCAGTTAGAATATACATAATTCAGTTGGTTCTAAATTGTCTCTGGTCGCTAATTTTCTTTGGTCTGCATAGTCCGCTACTTGCTTTTGTTGAGCTAATTTTTCTATGGGTATCAATATTCCTTACAATCAGAAGTTTTTATCTTGTGAATAAAAAAGCAACCTTGCTCTTGTATCCATATCTTTTCTGGGTGACTTTTGCAGCATTTCTCAATTTATCAATTATTATTCTAAACAGATGAAAAAGAAATTGAATAAAAAGTATTGGTTTCGTGGTAAGCGATATGGTTTTGGATGGTACCCAATAACTTGGCAAGGCTGGATGGTAGTGATACTTTATGTGGTATTTCTTTGTTGGCGAGCAATTTCACTTGGTCAGAGCGTTACTGGTTCCTCTTTTACTCATGAATATATACTGGAGTTAATTCCTGCGTCCATTGTTTTGATTGTAATCTGCCTAATTAAAGGGGAAAAACCAAGATGGCGATGGGGAAACTAGGAATTAGGGACTAGGATAGGGTTAGGATAAAAACACTGGAAGTAATCATTCAATTTCCGATGCTTCCACAATTCTTGCCAGACTGATCCAGAATTCTGTATCGATATTGTATTCTTGGGGTAATCTAATATCACCTTCATAAAGTGAGAGCATTATTATAGTTTTCGAGAAATCCTCCTTTGTAACTGCGTAGTATGAGGCTGCAAGTATTTTGTCAACTTCATAAACATCATCTCTGTGTTTTTCGAAGTCATTTCCAAGAGATTCACCTTCGGCCTGGGTTCTAGCCGGATCTTGTCCTATAGCCAATATTTCATCCCTCATATTTGGGCCATATCTTTCATACATTATAGGAAGGTATCTTCCTTTTAAGAATGCATAAGCTCCGGAAACTTTTCCAAGCTCCATTAGGTCAGGACGGGTCGTTTCATAGTAAGCTCTTCTGGCTCTAACATTCGTTCTATATATTTCTCTCGTTGCATCGGTTTGATCAGGATGCATGTCTTCAATGCTCATAGTTGCATTCTACTCTTAATTTTTGAGAATGAAATAGGAATTCAGTTTGATATAATTAGTTTTATGGAAAATCTTTTTGATAAAGTTACAGCTCTTGCTAAGCGCCGCGGTTTTATTTATCAGGGATCAGAAATTTATGGTGGACTTGCAAATACTTATGACTATGGTCCAATGGGAGCAGAGTTACTTAGAAATATCAGAAATTTGTGGTGGGATACATTTGTACACAAAAGAGTAGATATAGTAGGAATTGACGCATCAGTTATTTCTCACCAAGAAATTTGGAAAGCTTCAGGACACACAGCAGGCTTTGCAGATGCTTTAATTGATTGTAAGAACTGTAAATTAAGAACACGCGCCGATCACCTTATAGAAGATGCAATTCCCGATAAGAAAGTAGAAGGACTGTCAACAGATGAATTAAGCACAATAATCAGAGAGAGCAACATAAAGTGTCCAAATTGTGGAAAAATCGCTTGGACAGATGTAAGACGTTTCAATCTTCTTTTTCCAGTAAATATGGGAATAGTAGAAGGAGATCAGTCGCTCGCTTATCTTAGGGGAGAAACAGCTCAGGGAATGTTTGTGAACTTCAAAAATGTAATTGATTCAACTCGTGTTAGGTTGCCTTTTGGAATTGCACAGCTTGGTAAAAGTTTTAGAAATGAAATAACTCCAGGAAATTCTGTTTTTAGAACTCTTGAGTTTGAACAAGGAGAAATAGAGTATTTCTTTAATCCTAATAAATCCAATTGGGAAGAGCTATTTGAATCTTGGAAGACTTCCATGTGGGATTTTGTTACAAAAAAGCTTGGAATAAGAGAGGAGAATCTCCGCTGGCGCGAACATGAAGAAAAAGAAAGATCATTCTATAGTAAGAGGACAGAGGATTTGGAATATAGGTTTCCTTTTGGTTTCAAGGAGTTGTGGGGACTTGCTTATAGAACAGATTATGATCTCACGCAACACGAAAAGCATTCTGGAAAAGAGTTGAGAATTCAAGATCCGGAAACAAACGAGAAAATCTTGCCACATGTAATCGAGCCTGCAGTTGGAATAAATAGATTATTTCTTATGACGCTGGTCGATGCATACGAGGAGGATGGTGAGCGAGTATTGCTTAAGCTTAATCCCAAAATTGCACCATACAAAGTAGCAATTTTTCCACTTCTTGCCAATAAGCCGGAACTGGTAGAGAAAGCAGAAACGCTTTATAAAGATTTAGGCCAAAACTTTACTGCCACATTGGACGCGAGGGGAAATATTGGTAAGAGATATTTCGCTCAAGATGAGGTGGGAACACCGTTCTGTGTAACTGTAGATTTTCAAACGCTAGAGGATGATACTGTTACAATTCGCGATCGTGATACTGCTACTCAAATAAGGTTAAAAACAGACGAGCTAAAATCCTATATTGCTGACAAAATCTCCTAATTTTCTTACTTGACAGTTGGCAAAAAATCCTGCAAAACTAAGATTGTGACAACTTCAGAATTAGAACATCCTCTATACCTTACGGAATTAAAACCGAAGAGCTCCAGAGAAGCAGGGCAAGCCGTAGATCCAGAATCGGCAAGTCGTTTAACAAAATTGATCAACAGAAGAGTTACTAATGCTTATAGGGTAGCTTTGCATGAGATTGATTACATCCATAATGGAAATGTATATTATGCTGGAGACAAGAAAGACATGGATGATTTAGAGCGAAGAAAGCATGTTTTAGGTAAGTATCTGGCTTTTCGTGGAGTTGAAATTCCGACTCTTCCCAATAGTATTCCTGTCGAAGTTGTTGAATATGCTTCTAAAGATGAACACGGTGAAACCATTCGGGGCAAATTATATAAACAGGCAGTTAAAGCTACTACCTAGACTTGACTAAGCCAACTCTTTTTGCTTATAAATAAGATATGGATTTTATAAAGAAAAATAAAATGATAATAGGACTCATTGTTGTAGTCTTATTAGTAGGTGGAGCAGCATTATTTCTCACTAAAAACAAAGGAACATCAACAATCAACTCAGGAAACCAATCCGACGTTTCAGATGTTAAAACAATGAAGCCAGAGGATATTGGTCTTAAGTTATCTGTTAAGTCAGATGGCAAAGCAGTTGATCTATCAGCAGACAAGCTAGATGGCGTTAAAAGCATTGAATATGAGGTTAGCTATGATGCAACAGTAACAGATGAGGGAGAAACTGCAAATGTGCCAAGAGGAGTTGTTGCTAGCCCGATTGACGTAAATGGTCAGAGTAGTATTAGTAAAGAAATTCTTCTTGGAACTTGTTCTGCAAACGTTTGTAAATATGACAAAGTTACGAGTGATATTAAATTTGTAATTAGAGTAGACTTCACAAATGGAAAAGTTGGAAGTATAGAAACAACAATTCCTTACAGCCCCGCACAATAAGGTAGCAACTTCAGGTTTTAAGTAATAGGTTTTAGCTTTTAGGTTGACTTCAGTTATAACAACATTTTTTAGTTAATAATTACTTTTCACGGGTAGTGTTTTTACCAAAATAGCACGCTATTTTGCCTCAATTGCTACTTGACGTGCCGTGAAAAATGCTTCAAAATGGGAACAGATGGGAAAAAGTGGGAAACCAAAAAGTAATCTCACTTAATCTTCAAAAAATCTAGGCAGGTTCTTCGCTAATACGGAGGTAAAACATTATGTTAATCGGACAATATGATTCAAAAATTGATGAAAAAGGAAGAGCAGCTTTACCCAAGAAATTTAGGGAAGTCTTGGGAGAGAGAATTATCGTTACTCAAGGATATGAAAGCTCACTTATTATTGTTTCACAAAATGAATGGGAAGCTCTCCTTGAGGGGACAAGCGGACGCCCATTCATTGAATACGAAACTCGTGAAACCCAGAGGTTCCTACTTGGAAACGCAAGTCTCGTGGAACTCGATAGTAAAGGAAGGTTTATATTACCAAGCTACTTACGAACGTTTGCAGGAATTCAAAATGAAGCTATATTCCTAGGTTTGTCACGTTACGTTGAGGTTTGGGATAAAAAACATTGGGAAGAATACAAATTGGGACTAGAGAAAAACATAGAAAAGATATCGTCACGTTTGGTCGGAAAGATAGAGAAAAAGGAGAATAACAATGGATAACTTTCATATTCCAGTTCTCCTAAAAGAAGCAGTAGAGGCGTTAAGAGTACAGAGAGACTTGCTTTACATAGACGGTACGATTGGGGGCGGAGGACATACAGAACAGATTTTGAAACTTGGTGGAAGAGTTTTAGGGATAGATCAAGACCAGGAAGCTATTTTGCACCTTAATAAAAAGTTTGAATCCGAAATAAAAAGCGGGAGACTAATATTGGCGAGAGGTAACTACTCACAAATTGTAGAACTTGCAAAAGAACACGGAATAAAAAAAGTTTCTGGAATATTACTAGATTTAGGTGTCTCAAGCTTTCAGCTAGACAAATCAAATAGAGGGTTTTCATTTAGAAGAGATGAGGATTTGGATATGAGAATGAGCGATGAATTTAAGACTACAGCATACGATTTTGTAAACAGAGCAGATGAAGAGGAATTATACGAGACCATTTTAAAGTATGGGGAAGAGGCAAACGCAAGAAAGATAGCTCATCAGATTTTTTTGAGAAGACAAGAAAAACCTATCAAAACCACATTTGAATTGTCGCAAGTTATTGGGGAAGTTGTTAAGGGAGGGGGTCCGATCAACCCTGCTACTAAAACCTTCCAGGCAATAAGAATTGCTATCAATGATGAAATCGCAAACTTAAGACTAGGGCTTACGAACGGATTCGAACTTTTGGATGAGGGCGCAAGATTTGCTGTTATCTCATTTCATTCACTTGAGGATAGGGCTGTTAAATTGTTTTTTATAGAAAAAACCAGACAAGAGAAAGCCTTATTAATTAACAAAAAGCCAATTTTGGCAAGCGATGATGAAATAAGAAGTAACAGAAGATCAAGAAGCGCAAAACTAAGAATAATAGAGAAAATATGAACAAAATATTAAACATTTTTATAGTAATTTTGGTAGTTTTAACCATATTAACGGGTGCGGTTAATATCTATATTTCTAGTACAAATGCATTAGGAAGTCTTGAGGCAACAGATCTTAAAAACAAGATAGATGATATGACTCAAAACAACATGCAGCTAGAAGCAAAAGTATTGAGTTATTCATCACTTAATACAATTGCATCCCGCGCTGCAGAACTTGGATTTGAAGAAAATAAAGACATAGTTTCAGTGTATAATCCAGTTACTCTTGCTCGTAACTAATGAAGAATAAGGAAGGAATCCGCTTTGGAATAGTTGTAATTGCAGTATCTCTTTTATATTTAGCGCTCCTTGGTAAGCTTTTTTATTGGCAAAGTGTAGAAGCGCAGACTTTAAGACAACAAGCTCGTGCACAAAGTCTTGAGACAATAGACATTCCGGCAATTAGAGGAGAGATTATGACAAGTGATTCATATCCTCTTGCAACAAATACAATTTCCTACACTCTTTACTCTAATCCAAAGGTTATAAAAGACAAAGATTATTATGCTCAAAAACTCGCTCCAATCCTATCAGAAGACCCAGCATCAATATCAGCGCTTCTTAATAAAGATTTATATTGGGTGAGACTTGGAGACAACTTAAATGGAGATATTAAAAAAAGTGTTGAGAAGTTAGGCTTAAAAGATCTGGGATTTGAAGAACAATATGCCAGGCTTTATCCAGAAGCTTCTATGGCAGCCCATTTAGTGGGATTTTTGGGTCGTGATGCGCAGGGTAACCCTCACGGATACTTTGGGATAGAAGGAAAATACAATGATCAATTGAGCGGTAGACCTGGTGCGCTTCATGCTATTCGTGACGCTCTCGGAAATCAAATACTAAATGATATTCGTGAAGATGAAAAAATTGATGGTAGAGATATAAAGCTCACTGTAGATAGAAGTATTCAGTATCTTATAGATCAAAAACTTAAAAGTGGTCTTGATAAGTATGGAGCAGAAAGTGGAAGTGTAATTGTTATGGATAGTAAGACCGGCGCAATTCTTGGAATGTCTTCTTATCCTAGTTTTGATCCATCAAAATATTGGGAGTTTGATACAACCTCTTATATAAACCCCGCTTTATCGAGTCTTTATGAACCAGGTTCTACTTTTAAAGTTCTAGTTATGGCAGCAGCAATTGACAAAAATCTTGTAACTCCAGATACTAGATGTGATATTTGTGCCGGGCCAGTTCAGATAGGAGAATATAAAATAAAAACTTGGAATGATGAGTATATTCCTGATCTAACAATGAGAGATACAATAATTCATTCAGACAATACAGGTATGGTATTTGTTAGTAGAAAGCTGGGTCTTGATAATATGATAGACTATCTTCATAAATTTGGCCTCGGACAGCCAACGGGAATAGATCTACAAGGAGAAGCAACAGGTATAGTAAGAGAGAAGGATCAATGGTATCCAATTGATATTGCCACGACATCGTTCGGACAAGGAATTTCTGTTACTCCAATTCAACTCATAACAGCCGTAAATTCAATTGCAAATGATGGGAAATTAATGCAGCCTTATATAGTTTCTCAGATAATTACAGATTCAGGACAAACTATTGATATTAAGCCACAAGTAAAAGCTCAAGCTGTTTCAGAAAGAACTGCCAAAACTGTAACGTCAATGATGGTGGATGCTGTGGAGGAGGGGGAGGCAAAGTTTGCCAAGATTAAAAACTATAGAATTGCGGGAAAGACCGGAACAGCACAGATTCCGGTTGCCGGGCATTATGATCCAAACCAGACAAACGCTTCTTTCGTTGGCTTTTTCCCTGCAGATAACCCAAAAGTTACAATGCTTGTTATTGTTAACAAGCCTAAAACATCTATATATGGAGCAGAGACAGCTGCGCCTTTATTTTTTGATATAGCACGCGAGCTTATTAAATATTACAATTTACCATCGAATTAATACTACAAATGCCACAAATACTACAAATATATAAATACAAAATCAAAAATATTCGAGTATTGGAAATTGGTAGTATTGGTACTTATTGGTAGTATTTAATATAATTGCATTGCTATGTTTGAGAAGATTTATTTCATGGGGATAAAGGGAGTTGGTATGGCAACACTTGCTGTTATTGCAAAACAAGCAGGTATTGATATTGCTGGCTCAGATATTGCCGAGCAATTCATAACGGATAAAATCCTAAATGATGAAGGTATAAAGGTTTTAGAGGGGTTTAATGAAGAAAATGTTAAGTCTTTTTTTGCCGATACCCCAAAAGAACTTTGCTTATTTATAGCTACAGGTGCTCACAATGGTTTTGATAATGTGGAAGCTGAGTATGCAAGGAATATTGGAGTAAAAGTAATTGATCATGGTGAGGCTGTTGGTTTTTTTATGAGTGGCAAACCGTTTGGAAGGGAAGATTTTGAAGGAATATCAGTATCTGGATCTCACGGTAAAACAACAGTCAGCGGAATGATAGCAACTATTTTATCTGAAGCAAATCTTGATCCAAGCTATACAATAGGAACGAGTGTTATTTTTCCAATTGGAGCAGCCGGGCATTATGGACAAGGACGTTATTTTGTAGCAGAGGCAGATGAGTATGTTGCAGAAGCAAATTATGATAAGGTTCCTAAATTTTTCTATCAAAAACCCAAAGCGCTTCTTATAAATAATGTAGATTTTGATCACCCAGACTATTACCATGATCTAGCAGCGGTTAAAAATGCGTATCTAGATTGGGCATCGCGTCTAACTAATGGATTTATCGTCGCGAATGGGGATGATGTTAATACTCAAGATGTTATTTCAAAGCTCGATCCAAATATAAGAGTTGTTCGTTTTGGTACAGATAAGACTAATGATTTTGTAGTTACAGACTTTGTGCAAGAAGGCCTTGGCTCCACTTTTGCTGTGTATCGTGGAGATACTAAGCTCGGGGATTTTAAAATTTCAATTCCAGGCTATCATAGCGCAAAAAATGCTTGTGGGGTAATAGCTGCTCTTGTCGAGTTAGGTGTAGGTGTAGATAAAATTAGTGCCAATTTGCCAAAGTTCACGGGTGTTAAAAGGAGACTTGAGAAAATAGGAGTCACAAAAGATGGGGTTGAAATATATGATGATTATGCACATCACCCAGAGGAGATAAGAAAAACTTTAGAGGCTGTAAGAGTCGCTTTTCCGGACAAAAAGGTAACGGTAATTTTTCAAGCTCATACATTTTCTAGAACAAAAGCTTTGCTCCCTGAATTTGCAGCATCATTTACCAATATACATGAGTTAATTATTCTTCCAACGTTCGCTTCTCTAAGAGATGGAGCAGACCATACAGTAGAGGATGATAAAGAGTTTGTTGAGAAGGTAAGGTTGACTCAGGCTAACGTGAAGCTAATAGAAAAGCCTCAGGATGTGGTAGAATACGTAAGGAAAAACCTCACAGATCCGTCAAGTTTAGTTATTACTATGGGAGCGGGAAATGTGTATAAAATAGGATACGATTTAATAGCGAATAGCGAATAGCGAATAGCGAATAGCGAATAGCGAATAGCGAATAGCGAATAGCGAATAGCGAATAGCGAATAGCGAATAGCGAATAGCGAATAGCGAATAGCGAATAGCGAATAGCGAATAGCGAATAT